>JAAWQR010000032.1 GCA_022800625.1 Clostridiales bacterium
ACCTCGGTATGACCGGGAGCTGTTATAGCCTTTGTTTCATTCTCGCCGCACTTTGAGCATACACGCGTTGCCACTCCGTCTTCTTCGCATGTTGCAGGTGTAGTAACTTCCCAGTCACTCCAAGCGTGAGGTTCAGCGGGAATTGTTTTTGTCTCAATCTCACCGCAAACTGAACACGTGCGTGTTTCAACGCCGTCTACGCCGCATGAAGGTTCAGTTATAACTCCCCAATCGCCCCATGTATGAGTTGTGCATGCTTCTCTGATTCTGTCAGAGCTGAAAGTCATAGCAGCATCCTTGTACCAATCATCGGAGCCGCCGCTGTTTGTCAAATATCCTCTGTTACCGAGAGAAACACTGTACATATTTCTAGTGTCGTTGTGGACGAACGCCGTTGCGAACTCGAATGTTGAGCCGACAGTAGACTGACCGGCATCGAGGATACGATCTATCGGAAGCGACCACTCGTATACTATATATCCGTCTGCACGGTAGTTTACAACAACATCTGTTTCGCCAACCGGTACATACGGTGTGCTTACCTTACCGTGCTCGCCGTAATGACCGTCTATATAAGCGCCGTCGTTTGTTCTCTTAGCGATTGAATGTGAAAAATCACCCCTTGAGAGACCGCCGTTTACACGGAACATAAGACCGCCGTCGCCGATGAAAGGATCTTCCGGAGCCATAATGGTGTACTCTTTTCCGTTTTCATCTTTCATCGTGATTTCATGATCTGTCGGCTGTTCATTTTCCTGAACTACCTTATTTATTCCGGTAGGATTGACCACTACTGCAAAGTTAAATCCGTGAACCTCATCCCAAGATGCATATACTTTGAAGTCTTCCTTGGCAACAATAACTTTGTTAACTTTGTTGACAAGAGTGTTTCCCTGGCATCCCAACATAAGAGGGCAAACCTGCATCGGATCATAGATAGGTGTTTTGCCGTCCGACATTGTGCCTATCGGAGTTAGACCGTCAAGATCCGTATTGTAGCTGAATTTGATCTCATCATACTCAAACGGGTCTATAATGCCGTCTTTTTTTACATCTGCCGGTGAAGCTTTTCTGATAGTATGCTTAACTGTACAAGTGCCTGCCGGATTTCTTGCTATAGCAAACGACGGCACAGCTGCAAGAGAAGCAACCATCGCTGCTGCCGCGATAACACTTACAACTTTCTTCATTGTTTTTGTCTCCAATCTGTATTAATATGATTTTCTCAGGTTAAACGTCTAGTAAAATATGTAATAGACACTTTAACTCTTTCTGATGTTATTTTATCCTAATTTCTGCTCTTTGTCAATCACTTTTCAAGATTTATTTTTATATTTGTATAATTGCACAAATCTTTTGAGTGTTTTTTGTTCATTATATCTAATTAAAAAACAGAGTTAGATTTATTCCTGTTTTTTGCTTTTTTCATCTTTTACCATTGACCTGACGCGTGCAAAAGCTGCATCTTCTCCCTCTTCCGCAAGAAGTCGGAACAGTGCTTCAAGCTCTCGTTCAGTCTCGGGATGCATCTTGTCGCGCTCCCTGACCGCAAGAAAATAGTCAAGCGCGTCTGAATCTTTATAATTTTTACCTCTGTATATTTTGCTTGCCGCAATCCTGTCGCAAAACATTTCCGCAAGATAAACCGTCGGCATCTTTATCGGTTCATACCGTTTTGTCTTCGGATTCACGTCAAACCAGTATTCAAAATGGTGCTTATTTCTTCCTTTATGATGAAGCCACGCAGCAGAGTATCCGAACAGCTCTCTCTGCTTTTCGTTTGGGCTTCGGTTTCCCTGAAAATATTTTATGCCCGGGATAAGCTCCGCGGGCGAATACTTTGACAGGTCATGAAGAAAACCGCGAAGCGGAATTCCGGCTTTTATACAGTGGCGCAGAACCTGATGTCTGTGTCTCGTTATTGTTGATAAATGTCCCATTATAATCTCCGTTATGCCGCCAAAGCGGCGTCACAAATAGTAATAAAATTCTACTGCTTTACGAAGGATACAAAAATGGGGCAGATCCATTTTCTACTTCGCGCAAATGCAAACCGGTAGAATTCGGGCGCGAGATAAATGCGCTTAACGTTCTTACACGCTAATTTGCGCTCAGCCGTTAGGTAAACAAATCTAATAAAACAGTTGCGGCCTTTCACTCGCTTCTGAGAACAGCGCTGAAATATTGGGTACCGTCCTCTCTTTTTACGGCTATCGCAACGTATGAAAGCTCGGTTTCACCGTCCGAGGAGGTAAAGCGAAGCCTGTACGTATTTTCCGTTTCCTCTGCCGATGTGAGCGTAAGCGCTGCTCCGCCCGATATCGGAGACGTTATCGGCACATATACTTCCGCCGCTTCGAGATATCTGAAAAGCTCCGTACTTTTATGCGTTATCTTTACGCTGCCGCCGAAATATTTGTACATCTCGGCTTCAAAATCCGCCTGAGGTACAGCAACAGCAATATCGTATTCGGGATATTTTTTGGCTATCGGTTCAAGCAAAGCCGAATTTCCCGCGTATTTTTTATAATCTCTGTTCGTCATGTAATTGAGCAGACTGTCGCGGCACTGACTCACCGCATCGCGCATGTTGTCAAATTCCGCAACAGCAGCACTGTTGACCGTAAGCGTGCCGAGCATGTCTTCAAGCTCACGCCATTTTGCACAGTCCTGCTCGAGCGTACCTGTTATTTTCTCAGCGCTGTAATCGTTATCCCCGAGTCCGAAAGCTGAGGACAGGCTGCACGAGGATAAAAACAGCACCGTAAGCATTACTGCGGCTGATCTCAGGATATTCTTACGTATAGCAAAGATGCTTTTCATAGTTACAACCGTCTCTTTCTTTGAATTTGTTATTCTTCCGCCGCAATGCAGAAGAAAATCTTCGCTCACCGAACAAAAAGAAACAAACCCGTTATGAAAACAACGTACCTTAACTTACAGCTCAGTTCATTTTCAAGCTTATTCCCTTTCAGACATGATTATTCACATGCACTTCGCCAAATGCTCGGACAAAATCCGCATACATGTACAGCGTCCCGAGAGCGATAAGCGGACAAGACTCTCTCTCCGCATCATTCAAAGCGGCTCGTACTGCCTCGATCATATTTCCGTGAGATACTGCACGGACTCCCGCCTTCTCAAATTCCGCGGCAAGAGCAGAAGCATCCATAGCGCGCGGATTATCGGGTTTTACCGTATGCACAAGCCGCACATGCGGAGCAAGAGCACGAGTCATGGCTTCGTGATCCTTGTCGGCCATAACTCCTGTAAGAATTATTGGGCGTGTTTCTCCGAAGAAATGCTTTATATTCCGCACAGCCGCATCAATCCCCTGCGGATTATGAGCGCCGTCGTATATGACATCGGGATTCTTCGACAAAAGCTCAAAACGTGCGCGCCAGCGCGCGGCGGCAAGACCTACTCTCAAAGAAGACTCGGGAATTTTAACGCCGATTTTTCTGAGAACACCGACTGCACTCAAAACAAGAGCGGCATTTTTTATCTGATATTTGCCGACAAGCGATATTTTATAAGCTTCCGCCGCTCCGCCGAATTTGAAAGAAGAGCCGGCGAGCGACGATTCTTCATCTGAAATCAAACTGTAATCGGCTTCCGTGAGCGGAGAGCCTAAGTTATCTGCTTTCTCTCGTATTACGCGTCTCGCCGAGCAGTCTCCCTCTCCGAATACCACAGGCACGCCGCTTTTTATTATTCCGGCCTTTTCGCGCGCTATTTTTTCCATCGTATCTCCGAGATATTCTGTGTGATCAAGAGCAACTCCCGTTATAACCGACATTATCGGCTTTGAGATCACATTTGTTGAATCAAGTCTGCCGCCGAGACCTGCCTCCATCACAACGAAGTCGCACTCCTCGCGCGCAAAATAATCAAACGCTACGGCGGTAAGAAGCTCAAATTCAGTCGGGTGATCTTTCATACTTTCCGCGTATTTCCCAACCGCTTCCGTTACCTCTCCGAGCTTGTCATCAGGTATGTCTTTTCCGTCTATGCTGATTCTTTCATTAAATGATACTACATACGGAGACGTGAACAGTCCTGTTTTGTATCCGCATGCCGTCAGGACAGACGACAGCATAGAGCAAAACGAACCTTTCCCGTTCGTTCCTGCAACATGGATCACTCGCAGTCTGTCCTGCGGATTTCCCATGAGGGAGCATAGCTCAGATATTCGCTCAAGTCCGGGTCTGCTTCCGAGCCAGCTTGTCGAATGAATATACTCTACGGCTTCTCTTCCGTTCATATGAGTCTCCGATCTGCCGTCTTTAGACGGCTGTAATTTGTTTGCCGCACCGTGAAATCCGCCGTAATGCTTATCAGGGGAGTGAGTTCATCACGGCGTAGGTTTCACGGGTTAAAATTTACATATTAAACTTTTGTAGTTCCCGCGCCTTGTATTTTGTTTTCGCGGCGCTTAGGCATAAATTTTAAAAATTCTTTGCGCGTAGTAAGTATTTTTAATATCGGAGCTGAAAGCACCGCTAACAAAAACACGCTTATAATACGCCAAACAACTGTGATCGGAGGAGTTCTGTAATATAAATACAGTCCTATCGTTTTGATCACAGCGGCGCTCGGAAGACTCGACGCCATCGACAGAATAAAATATCTGTAATATTTTCCACCGCAAACCCATTTCGGATCAAAAAAGCCTGAAATCACTCCGATAATGACGTTCCCTGCAACGATTATCGGATTTATCGGCATCATTCCAGAAATTATACAGCCTATAATGTCTCCGGCAGCTCCTGTCAGTCCTCCGAAAACAGGACCGAAGAAAACTCCCGACAATATGAGCGGCACAAGACCGAAGCTCAGTCTTATTGAGTTTCCGATAGGAATTATGAGAAATTTATCAAGCACTATAAACATCGCCGCCAGAAGCGCCGTTGTTACAAGCGTAACGATATACTCTCTCTGCTTTTGTCCCATGTTTTTTGTGTTTCTTTTCATAAAAAGAACCTCCCGTAATGCGGTAACGGATAACAACAGTTCCGCTAAAACATACGCGAGGATTCGCCATTGTCACAGCGGGATGCGGAATGCGCACCGCAGACGTCCGTGGACTCAATATCATCTTTATCATGAAACTTGAGCCGCAGAGTCTTTCGTCCGTCGGACAACTCCCCGTCCCGACGGCACTTAACGCGCGCAAACCTACTCTGTACGGCGCAGTATACAGCGCCGTTTATATTGTTATTCTGTTATCCTGAAAAATTTATCTTTATTCCGCCAAAGACATAGCGAGAGCCTGCCTCAGGCAGTATAAAGCTTGTTAAAGCTTTCCGATGACATTCTGCCCGTCGGAAAGTCTTTCATTTGCCGCAGGATCTTCTTCACCGAGCTCCATAAGCTTGCGGCTGAATTCCTCAGCAGTATTATACCCCATTTTTTTCTGTCTGTTGTTCATCGCTGCAATCTCGATTATAACCGCAAGGTTACGTCCGGGACGCACAGGGATCAGTGTTGTCGGTATTTTAATTCCGAGTATGTCGGTATATTCGCATTCAAGACCGAATCGATCATACATCTTGCCTTCTTCCCACGGTTCAAGATTGATAACCATATCGATCTTTTCCGTAGCCTTGACGCTTCCCATACCGAATATACGTCTGACGTCCACGATACCGATTCCGCGCAGCTCTATATAATATTTGATAAGATCGGGAGCATTTCCGACGATCGTTTTTGCGGAAACACGTCTTAGTTCTACTGCGTCGTCCGCAATAAATCGGTGTCCTCTCTTGATAAGCTCGATTGCCGTTTCGCTTTTGCCGACTCCGCTGTCGCCTATTATAAGGATACCTTCTCCGTATACCTCGACAAGTACTCCGTGGCGGGTTATCTGAGGTGCAAGCTGCACGTTCAGATAAGCGATAAGAGCCGCAACGAATGCGCTTGTATTTTCTTCGGTCACAAGGACGGGAACTCCAAAGTATTCGGCAAGCTCTACCGCCATCTCATCAGGTTTATTTCCGTGAGAATATACTACTGCGACAGGATGCGCTTTCAGAAGTCCGGCAAGTCTGTCGCGTCTTGTATCTTCGTCAAGCTTGCTGAGATACACTGCCTCAGCGTTTCCGATGATCTGAACGCGTTTGGTATCAAAGTGCTCGTAAAATCCCGCAAGTATCAAACCCGGTCGGTTGATCTCCATTGAAACTATGCTTATTTCATCGGAGTTATCGGGCATATATGCGCATTCAAGTCCGAACTCTTCTATTACCTTTTTCAGTTCAACTCTTTCTCCGTCCATTTTGTCACCGCCTTTTCATATAATTTGTACTTTACATTTCGTAAACGTCAGCGTTTATTCCGCGCTGTCATCCTCTTCCGATACTTTCAGCATTATCGCGCACTCAACGCGATGCTTAAACAGGCGGCAGCCGTAATCGTACACGCCGTTTATTTTGCCCGTCGCATGGTATGCGTTTGCGGCACATCCGCCGGAGCAGTAAAATTTCGCCCAGCAGTCGCGGCATTCGGGATGAGAGTATACATTGCATTTCTTAAATTCGCCGCATATGTCGTGACGCTTTACACCGCCTGTCACATTTCCGAGCAGGTAGGCGGGATCATTTACAAACTGGTGGCAGGGATAAAGATCCCCTGTCGGAGTAACCGCCATATATTCGCTTCCCGAACCGCACCCCGCGATTCTCTTATGGATGCAGGGACCGTTTTCAAGGTCTATCATGTAATGGTAAAAAGTTATAGGCTTACCCTCGCGGCGCCGCTTTATCATCTCACGCGCCAGAAGATCGTACTGTTCATAAAGAACGGGCAGATCCTCCTCGGTCAGAGCATACGGATCTCCCAGAGGACAAACAACAGGCTCCATACTCAGCTCGCTGAAGCCGAGATCCGCCATATGAAGAACATCGCTTGCGAAATCGGTATTATAGTGAGTATAAGTACCCCGTATATAATAACCTTCTCCGCCGCGGCTCTCTGCAAGCTTTTTAAAGCGCGGAACGATTCGCTCATAGCTTCCCTCTCCCTTATACGTGCGTCTGAGTCTGTCATGTACCTCAGGTCTGCCGTCAAGGCTGAGCACAACATTGTGGCATTCGCGGTTCGCAAAATCGATAACATCATCGTCGATCAGCATTCCGTTAGTTGTAAGCGTGAAGCGGAAATTCTTGCCGCTATCCTTTTCACGCTCTCTCGCATAGGCTACGGTTTTCTTAACAACATCGAAATTCATCAGCGGCTCGCCGCCGAAAAAATCAACCTCGAGATTCCGTCTGTCCCCTGAATTTTCAATCAAAAAATCTATCGCGCGGCACGCTGTTTCCTCAGACATAAGAGCTTCGCTTCCATGGTACTTTCCCTGACCGGCAAAACAGTATGTACAGTTGAGGTTGCAGGTATGCGCAACGTGAAGGCACAGAGCCTTTATAACGTCTCCACCGCGTTTCATCGGTTCAATATTTTCGTACGTGTCCTCGGAGAAAAGCTGCCCTGCTTCCGCAAGCGCTTTTATATCATCGATGCACTCGCGCACCTCGCTTTCGGACACGCCGTGCTTCTTTGTAATTTCGGAGACAATTGTATCGAAATCGCTTTCCTCATACATACCTACGATATCGTAAGCCACCTCGTCCATTACATGAACAGCGCCGCTGTTAGTATCAAGCACGATATTATATCCATTATTTTTAAAACGGTGGATCATCTGAACTTAACCTTTCAATAATAAATGTTTTCCGAATGCGGAAAACCGCTGCCGTCAGAACAATCCGCAAACCGAAGCCCGGCGGAGGCGTCTGAGGACAGCGGTAAGAATATAAGCTTACGCTTCCTTATTCTCGCACTTCTGATTTGCGACTCCGCATGAAGTCTTGCATGCAGACTGGCAAGATGTCTGGCATTCGCCGCATCCGCCGCACTTTGCGCTGCGTGTAAGATCACGTGTCTTGATTGTCTTGATTCTCTTCATAATATGAATAACCTTCCTTTAAAGAAATCAACTTTACTGAAAAATTATATCATAACTAATTTACTATGTCAAGTGGGATAGGCTTATCGAGAACCTTTTTAATCAAAAGTATTTATTTTTTCGACTTTTTACATAATTTCCCCTTGACAACATATACTATGTGTGGTATAGTATTATACGTAGAGATATATTGCACGATGGGAGGTAAGGTATGGATATTCAGCTAAAACGCGGACTTCTTGATGTCTGCGTTCTTGCGGCGATAAAGAATACCGATTCATACGGATATCAGATAATCAAAGACATAAAGCCGTATGTCGTGATATCCGAATCGACGCTGTATCCGATACTAAAGCGGCTTGAAGCGTCTGAATGCCTGACGGTAAAGCCGTTAGAGCACAACGGGCGTCTGCGGAAGTATTACCACATTACAAATGCGGGAGTACGGCGTATTGCCGATTTTGAGTCGGAATGGCAGGAGATTGTATCTATTTATAATTTTGTAACAAGAAAGGACAGTAATGAAAATGAACAAAACTGAATTTCTCACATCCGTCGGTGAGAAACTTTGCGGACTTCCTGAAGAAGACATTCAAAAGTCGCTTGATTTTTACAGCGAAATGATCGATGAGATGATTGAGGACGGAATGCCTGAAGAAGATGCTGTATTAAAGCTGGGACTTCCTTGTGATGTCGCCGAGCAAATTTTAATGGATACTTCTCTGCCGAAATTGGTTAAAGCATCAAGAAAACCCGCCCGCGATATGAAAAGCGCGGAAATTCTTCTCCTCATTCTCGGATTTCCTCTGTGGTTTCCGCTGTTAATAGCTTTTTTCAGCGTCCTGTTTGCTTTTGCGGTAACCGTATGGTCGCTCGTAGTCTCGCTATACGCGATCGTTTTGTCTTTTACGGCGGCGGGAACTGCATTCCTCGTATCATCGGTATTTCTTGCTTTTACAAACGGGTTTGCAACGGGACTTTTCAGCTTAGGCTCAGGACTTATCTGTGCCTCTCTTGCGGTATTTCTGTTCATTCTTTCAGCCAAAGCTGCAAAGGGCGCGCTCCGGCTGATGCGAGGTATCGGCCGCAGAATAAAATCATGGCTGATAGGCAAACGCAGCGCATAAACATATAAACAGCATACGCCTCCGTTACTGACACAATTCGGACTTTGACCGTATGCTGAGTATCGATTCAGTTATATATTTTATGGAAGGAAGTGGATACCCGAATGAATACTTCGGCAAACAAATGGATCAGGATTGCTGTAATAAGCCTTGCGGCAGGAATTATAGCCGTAATTGCGGCGCTGTGGATTCATGATTTTAACTTTAAGAATTTCAACACAGAGGAGTTTGAAATGAAAGAATATGCGATACAGGAAAACTTCAAAAATATCGATCTCGACGTCAGTAATTTTGACGTAAAGCTTGTGAAGGCTTCGGACGGTAAATGCAGTGTATCATGCGGTGAAAGCGACAAAACAAATTTTGAAGTGTCCGTTGACGGCGATACACTGATAATAGAGCAAAAGGACAGACGAAAATGGTATGAGCATATATGCTTCTTCGGATTCGGATACGGGGAAAATATGACTGTCACCGTAAACCTGCCGGAAGAAAAATATGAAGAGCTCAGCCTAAAAGCCGTATCGGGAGACATTGACGTTCCGAATGAATTCAGCTTTATGAAATCAAAATTGCAGAGTACAAGCGGAGACATATCATATAAAGCCAATACCGACGGTTCGCTGTCTCTCCTTGCGGTCAGCGGAGATATTGCTGTTGAAAACGCAGACACAGGGGATATGTTCCTGAAAACTACAAGCGGAGAGATAAGCGCTGCGAATTGTAAAATAAGCTCATCGTCAGAGATTGTGACTACAAGCGGCGATATTGAGCTTGATAATTTTAACACAGGCTCGGCAGAAATTGTCTCAACGAGCGGCGAAGTAGAACTCGATTCGTTTATCGCGGAGGACGGCGTTACCGTAAAGACCACAAGCGGCGATATAACCTTGCGCGTCTCGGACGCACGATCGTTTAATCTCAAGAGTACAAGCGGATGTGTTGAAGGCAGCATTTTGAGTCCGAAAAAATTCAATGTATCATCGACCAGCGGCGACATTCACGTTCCGTATGGTGATGAAAACGGAGGACTGTGCGAGATCAAAACAACAAGCGGCGACGTTAATATAAAAATCAGCTAAGGCTTAAAAATCTCCGTACAGCCGCTTAAGCGCCTGTGCAATTAATTCATTGAATCCACCGTGCCTGCACGGTGGATTTATGCGTGAAATAAAAATATCATATTCTTTCAATATTATGTATTTCACGATATCTTATCAGGAAACCACCGACGTCTCGGAATATTGTGAAGCAAATAAAAAAATATTCGCAAAGTATGCAGAACTAACAGTAAAGGTAATACGATTTTATATTTATAAGCATTACAAAATTAAACAGGGTGTCCCGAGTAAAAATATACTTGAACACCCTATTTCCGTTTCCCGTATCTTTTCGGTTCGGCAATTGCAAAACTTATTTATTCTCACGTAAAATCTTTCATTCTGCCTGCCGCCGCGCGCTCCGCACCGATAACGGTCTTGCAAAGATCTACAGCATCTTCGGAACAGCCGAGTCTGCGGCATTCATACATCGTTCTCTCAAGCGTGTCAGCGCCCATCGATGTGCCGCGCACTATCATATCAGCAATGTGCTCGGGACTTCCGTCAAAAAGCGTATTCATTTTTATTCCGCTTTTCGCCATCAGCTTTGACATTCCCGACGGTTCTTCGGGCGCTATCGCCATCTCGTTCATCATCGCAGCGCATTTTTCGGAATAATTCGCATAATCCTTAAGCTGTCCCGTTATTTCTTTAAGCATAAATCTGTCCTTGACTTTAGATGTTACTGTGCAGAGATTTTCACTGCCCATCCGCAGATTTCGGTAAACCTCACATAAAAGTTCTTCGGTTTTATCATTTTCTCTCATTTTATACCATGCCTTTCCCGCGCCTGAAAATAACTGATAATCGCTCTCAGCGCACTTTATTTTTCTGATTTTTGTTTATGCCGAAGCTTTCGTTTCATACTCATTATTGACGGTTCATCTCATAATATGCACACTTTTCCGCTGTCGGATCATAAATATATCCCGAGCGAATATCTTTGATCTCAAAATTTCAGTCTGCTGTTAAAATCTTTATTAATAACGCAAAATTTGAATTTTATCGCTTGACAATATTCATTTCGCATGATAAAATATAAGAAAACAGAAATATTATCCTGAGGGAAATAATGAGAAAGGCGTCGAATTTTATATGAAAAACAAAACAGCTTCAGAAGAAAGATTCCACGATATGTCGGTGGAATTTTCAAATCACACCAACCTTATCGAACAGTCGGCATACAGATATTCCCTACAGGAGAGAAGCGAACCGAACTTATACAGACAGCTTTTTGATTATGAATCCGTGCCTAAAGTTTCATTCAATCATCGCTTTGTACCGATAAACATGCCGAACGAAATATGGATCACCGACACGACTTTCCGTGACGGTCAGCAGTCAATGGAGCCGTTTACAGTAGAACAGATAGTCACGCTTTATAAAATGATGCACAGGCTCGGCGGCGAGCGCGGAATTATCCGTCAATCTGAATTTTTTGTATATTCCGATAAAGACAGACGCGCCCTTGAGGAATGTATGGCGCTGGGCTATGAATTTCCTGAGATCACGACATGGATACGCGCATCGAAAAAAGATTTTGAGCTTGTAAAATCTCTCGGAATCCGAGAGACAGGCGTGCTCGTATCATGCTCAGACTACCATATATATAATAAAATGGGACTCACCCGCAAATCGGCTCTTGAAAAATATACTTCCGTCATACGCGAAATCATGGAAATGGGAATCCGCCCGAGATGTCACTTTGAAGACATAACACGTGCAGATTTTTACGGATTTGTAGTGCCTTTTGCAGAAGCTGCTCTTCCGAGAAGCGTCCCCGGCATCATATACGGACTTATGCACTACGCGGGCATTCCCTCCGAAATGCTTGAGTGGAACGGACATAACGATTTTTACAAAGTTGTGACAAACGCCGCGTCGGCATGGCTCTACGGATGTTCGGGTGTAAACTGTTCCCTGCTCGGGATAGGAGAGCGAACAGGCAATTGTCCGCTTGAAGCCATGGTTATGGAGTATGCTTCACTGCGCGGAGACGTCGGCGGAATGAATCTTCCCGTTATAACCGAAATTGCAGATTATTTTGAAAATGAGATCGGATACAGCATTCCGCCGCGCACACCGTTTGTCGGGCGTAATTTTAACGTAACAAGCGCGGGAATCCATGCCGACGGTCTTATGAAAGATGAGGAAATTTATAATATATTCAATACCGAAAAGCTGCTCGGCCGTCCCGCAACAGTAGCGATAAATGCACACAGCGGCACAGCAGGCGTAACGCACCGCCTGAACAGTCTCTTTAAAGGAGACCGTACATTTGATAAACGCGACGAGATCGTTGAAAGGATTTACGCCGCAGTCTGCGCAGAATACGAAAACGGCAGAACTACCAATATTTCGGATACAGAACTTATGCGTATGCTCGAAAAAGCGGAAAAATAAGAGAGAAAAAATATTTATAAGCTATTATCAAGTCATAATCTGCGGCTGATCCGCAGATTATGACTTTTTTATCTGCGCAGCCATATTCGACACGCTTCACAGGTAAAAAAATAAATATACAGACTAAAAAATATAACAGAAAGCTTAAACTTCCCTCGCAATGAATTTTTTCAGGTTCGTATTCATATCAAAAAACACCCGAAAACGAATGATTCAGGGCAAAAACAAGACTGTATCAGGTAAATGTGCACAAAAATTACAGCACAAGTTTAAGCACAATGACGAATAATTGGTTTGAGTTAAATATTTTAGTCGAAACTGTTGACATTTTATAAATAACGCGGTATAATTATAACACATTCAGGGAAGCAAATTTGATTTTGACAGTTTTATATAAATTCAGACTCGCGTCTCTGAGTACATAATTTATAGCCAGTGCCACATTTTGTGATACTTTTCCTTTCTCAACAAAGGAGACGCTTTCGCGTCTCCTTTGTTGTTTTTCGGAATATGAATATTAAACTGATAAAATAAGTCTAAAAAAACTAAAACCTTATATAATTATGCCGTTAAAAGCATAATTATATATTAAATCCTATTATATACAGCATATTGCACAAAAATCGGCTCAAAAATACTACAACATGACCAATAAAAAATGTCAGTATTCTATTGAAATAATAGTTTGATTATAGTATAATTATAGACAGAGTACATATGAATAAGCCGAAATGATAAAAACAAATATAAATTTCGACAATTCATCATAAAAATAAATCATAAACCTGAAATTCAGGTTCACAGAAAGGCTTGGTGATTCAAATGGCAGACTACAAAACAGACGGAATACGCAATGTTGTCCTTCTCGGACACGGAGGCGCAGGAAAGACAACTATAGCGGAAGCAATGCTTTACGCTTCAAAAACTATAGACAGAATGGGAAAAACCACAGACGGCAATACAGTTTGCGACTACGATCAGGATGAGATCAAAAAGGGATTTTCACTGACTCTTGCCAACGCCCCTGTTGTTTGGAAAGATACGAAAATAAATGTTCTTGACGCTCCCGGATTCCTTGATTTTAAAGCTGAAGCGCTTCAGGCAGTCCGTGCCGCAGACTCTGCGATCATCACTGTAGACGCACGCAGCGGCCTTGAAGTCGGTGCGGAGCTTGCATGGGAAATGGCATGCGACGAGAACATTCCGAAAGCATTTTTTATAAATAAGTGCGACGATCCCGAAGCTGATTTCGACCGTATTTTTGAGGAACTTCGCGCACAGTTCGGAAATTCCCTCTGCCCTGTATTTGTTCCCGTAAAAGAGGACGGTCAAATCTCAATGATCGATCTTATTGAGATGAAAACATTCAAATATGATGAAAAAGGCGTCAGAGTCGAGATTGAAATGACCGAATCTCTGCAGAAAATAGCTTCACAATACAGAGAAAGACTGAAAGAAGCAATTGCGCTCACAAGCGAAGAACTGCTTGAAAAATATCTGGGCGGAATTCACATTTCGCGTAAAGAGGCTGCGGCGGCGCTTCACAGCGGCATTGCAGACGGATCAATAGTTCCCGTATACTGCGGAGCGGCTCAAAAGCTTTGGGGAATATATGCGCTTCTTGACGCATTTGTTGAATCTTTTCCGTCACATATAACGAAAAAAACTGAGAAAATCATTGACGGCGACGGACTTCGTGAAATCCCGATCGATCCGAACGGCAAGCTTTCTATATTTGTTTTCAAGACAATAGCCGATCCGTTTGTCGGAAAAATGTCGCTGTTTAAGGTAATGAACGGTACTCTCAAACGCGATTCAATTGTTAAAAACGCAAGAACCGGCAAGGAAGAAAAGCTCGCTCATATAATGACTCTGCGCGGCAAAAAGCAAACAGAGGTTGAAGTCCTTTATTGCGGAGATATCGGCGTTGTTACAAAGCTTTCGGGCGTTGCAACCAACGATACCCTCTCCGACACGGGAGACATCGAATACAGAAAGATAGAGTTCCCGCACCCGTATATGGAGAAAGCGCTCAGACCTGCGGCTAAGGGAGATGAAGATAAGATATCGACAGGCATATCAAGACTTCTCGACGAAGATCCTACCCTCAGATATGAAAATAATGCGGAAACAAAGCAAATGACGATTTCCGGAATGGGCGAGATGCACCTTGACGTTACTGTGTCAAGACTCAAAAACAGATACGGAACGTCTGTTATACTTGAAGAGCCGAGACTTGCATACCGTGAGACGATCAAAGGACGCTCGGACGTAGAAGGAAAACATAAAAAGCAGTCGGGCGGCTCAGGTCAGTACGGACATGTAAAGATCCGCTTCTCGCACGGCGAGGACGAGGGACTTACATTTACGCAGTCGGTCGTCGGCGGAACCGTTCCGAAGGGATATTATCCTGCGGTTGAAAAAGGACTTCTTGAAGCTATGCAGAAAGGCGTGCTTGCAGGATATCCTGTTGTAAATCTTGCAGCTGATCTGTACGACGGCTCATATCACCCTGTCGATTCAAATGAAATATCCTTTAAGCTTGCAGCAAAGCTTGCATATAAAGAAGGCTTGCCGAAAGCGAATCCCGTAATACTTGAACCTATCGGAAGCTTAAAGGTCGCGATTCCCGATTCGCTTGTGGGAGACGTTATCGGAGACCTCAACAAGAGACGCGGACGTGTGCTCGGAATGAATCCGTATGAAAAGCTGAGCGGATATACCGTTATTGAAGCTGACGTTCCGAGAGCTGAGATGTCTGATTACACGATAGCTCTCCGCGCTATGTCACAGGGACGCGGACGGTTTGATTTCACCGTAGACAGATACGAAGAAGCCCCGTCAAATGTCGCTCAGAAGATAATCGCGGAAGCTAAAAAGAACGAAGAATAAAGGAACTGTCCGATTTTTCCGATTCTTCCGGTTTTCCCAAATTCCTGAATTCCTGAATTCCTGAATTCCTGAATTCATATCAAATTAAATTATCACTTAACAAAGCCATCGCTTAACTTTCTTAAAACGAAACGTCAAGCGGTGGCTTTATACATTTTGAGCCCGGTATTCGACATGCGAAATTCCATTTATGACAAATTCCTCAACCGTTCACTATATGCAAACAAATAATGTAATCAGGACAGGTTATTATCGGCTCAGCTCCGTCATAAAATGCTTCAGACAGATGTGTACGGAGAGTATATAAATATGCAGTTTTGTCTGAGCGCATTGAATTCCGAAAGTCTCGTCAGAGCTTTGCCTATACTGCTTATTACGGCGGTGATATTTTTAAACGGAGCGACAGACGCTCCGAACACTGTAGCCGGAGCGGTATCATGCGGGTGTCTTTCATACAGGCGCGCCGCTCTTTTATGCGCGGTATTTAATTTTCTCGGAATGACGGTTTCATGCATGTTTTTTCCCGCAGTGGCGAAAAGCGTGTCGGAGCTTACAGCATACGGAGAAGTTTCCGTAACTGCCGCACTTGCATCAGTAACGGTATTTACCGCAGTCGCTTGGATCTTCGGTATACCGACAAGTGAAAGCCATGCGCTGATTGCCGCGCTCGGCGGCGCTGAACTATATTTCAGCGGAGAGACTTCGTCCGCATTTATCGGGATCAGTTTGAAAAGTTTACTGTCATGCGCTGTGGGCGCTGTTTTAGGAGCCGTATTTTATATCGTGTCGGGGACTCTTAAAAGACGGCTTAGCAAAATTCTCGGAAAACCGCGCTCATCCGAGGGGCGCGGCAGCTATCAAACGGGAGCAGTACAGGAAAGAACGGAAAGCGTTCTTGCAGCCGTAAGCTCCGCATGTCACGGGATGCAGGACGGTCAGAAGTTTGCCGCCATGACGGCAGCTCTTGCGATGGGAAGAAGTGCCGTCACCGATTCCGTTTTGCCGTTTTCCGTAATTCTGCTGTGCTCATCTATCATGGCGGCAGGATCGCTTTGCGGCGGCAAACGAATGATAAAAAAGCTCGGACAGGAGCTTATAAAATCAGAGCGATGCGACGTTATTCCGGCAGACGCCGCGGCAGCCTTCAGCACCTTAATATCCACTTTTTTCGGAATCCCCGTCAGCACAACATATATGAAAACATGCAGTATGCTCGGATCTGCGGCGGCATGCGGCAAAAAAGCCGATAAACGCGTTGCCGCAGAGCTTTTTCTTACATGGATCATGACATATCCGGTCTGCATGCTTCTATCGTATATTTTCTGCGCCGTGATTCACTGAATATGAACGTACAGTCATTGACAAATGTTTCTTAATATGGTATCATTAGCGTTGATAAATATGTAATTTTCGTAAAGCTTAGCAGTCTGAAAACAACGTAATTTATCTGTTTTCCGACTTTAGAAAGATATGGTCGTAACAATGGACAAGAATATAACATGCTTTTTCACCGGACACCGAAGCTATCCGCAGAAAAATTCATCGGGACTTGTATCGGTTCTCGACCGCTCAATCGCAGAAGCGGCGGATATGGGTTATGAAAATTTCATATGCGGCGGAGCCGTCGGATTTGACACGCTTGCCGCATGCCGCGTTATAGTAGCCGCCGAGGCTATGCCGCAGATCAAGCTGATCCTTGCTCTGCCGTGCAGAGATCAAACTGCAAGATGGAAAAAACTTTACGATATATCTCTGTATCAGCGCATTAAAGGACTTGCCTCCGAGATCATATATGTATCGGATGTGTACAGCTCAGGATGTATGCACGCGCGCAACCGCATGATGGCTGACAGCAGCTCGCGATGTATTGCATATTACAACGGAAGCGCGTCGGGCGGCACTGCTTATACGGTAAGATATGCAAGAGAGAGCGGACTGAAGCTTGTAAATCTGTATGATGAGCTGAAAAAAGGAATTTGAAGCAAAAAAAGTCCGTTTTGACTAAAATTATTCATATTTTTGAGATATACTATAATATGGCGATTTGAGCCGGGAATCGGATTTTGATTCTGCTTCTCGGCACAGGTAAATATTTAAAACAATTCAATTAAAGATAGGAAGATAAAATTTATGGTACTTAAAGAACACAGCGGCGCTAAAAAGAACAGACCTGTTCTTACTATTGTTATGGACGGTGTGGGACTTGCTCCCGCAGGAGAGTCCAATGCAGTCGCTCTTGCAAGAACACCGAATCTCGACCGAATCATGAGTGAATATCCCATGATTAAGCTTAAAGCTCACGGTACGGCTGTCGGACTCCCCTCAGATGACGATATGGGTAACTCCGAAGTCGGTCACAACGCTCTCGGAAGCGGACAGGTATTCGCTCAGGGCGCAAAGCTCGTATCACAGAGCATTGAGAGCGGAAAAATGTTTGAGTCTGAAACATGGCGTGAATTGACGGGCAGAGTTATCGCAAACGAGGGCGCGACTCTCCATTTTATCGGTCTTTTCTCCGACGGTAACGTACACAGCCATATCGATCACCTCAAAGCTATGATAGAGAGAGCCGTATCTGAAGGAGTTTCAAAAATCAGACTTCACATTCTTCTTGACGGACGAGACGTCGGAGAGACTACCGCTCTCGATTACGTTGAACCGTTTGAGGAATATATTGCATCCTTCGCAGGAAAATGTGATATAAAGATAGCTTCCGGAGGCGGAAGAATGACCATAACCATGGATCGCTATGAGGCAAACTGGGCTATGGTAGAGCTGGGTTGGAAAACACACGTGCTCGGAGAGGGCAGAACCTTTGCTTCTGCTGCCGAAGCTGTAAAGACTTACAGAGAGGAAAGCGGAGTTATAGACCAGGATCTTCCTCCTTTTGTTATCACTGAAGACGGCGCCCCTGTCGGTACGATCGAGGACGGCGACAGCGTTATTTTCTACAACTTCCGCGGCGACCGTGCCATCGAAATATCAAAGGCATTTGAGGGCGGAGCTGATTTCGACTGCTTTGACAGAGTGAGAGTTCCCGATGTAAAGTATGCGGGAATGCTTGAGTACGACGGCGATCTTCACATTCCTTCAAAATATCTTGTATCTCCCCCGGAGATTACAAACACGATGGGCGAGTACCTCTCAGACACAGGTATCCGTCAGTACGCTATATCCGAAACTCAGAAATACGGTCATGTAACATACTTCTGGAACGGAAATAAGAGCGGAAAATTCTCTGAGGAGCTTGAAACATATGTTGAAGTTCCGTCTGATATCGTTCCGTTCGAGCAGCGTCCGTGGATGAAGTGCGCTGAGATCACAGATAAGCTGATCGAGGCTCTTGAAAGCGGCGAATATGACTGCCTGAGAGTAAACTTCCCGAACGGAGACATGGTAGGTCACACGGGAAGTCTTGAGGCTACCGTATGTTCTATGGAAGCGCTTGATCTTCAGCTCGGCAGAATTCTTAAAGTCGTTGACAAGATCGGAGCTGTTGCGATAATCACCGCTGACCACGGAAACGCCGACGAAATGGCTGAGCTTGACAAAAAATCAGGTTCTCCGAAGCACAATGCGGACGGTTCGCTCAAGGCTAAGACCAGCCACACGCTCAACCGCGTTCCGTGCATCATTTATGACAACGTCAGCCGCGACTCTTACACTGTACGCGAGGACGACGGAAGCTTTGGACTTTCCTCCGTTGCGGCAACAGTCGTAAATCTTCTCGGCTACGAAAAGCCTGAGATGTGGGACTACGGAATGATTACACTGAAATAACAAATATAATTCGGAGCTTGCCTTTGATCGTTATACCCAACGGATATAAGACAGGCTCCGTCTTTATCATTTTTTGAAAGATCGGAGATGGATATGTTTTATAACGAAGGCAATATATACAGATCAAGTATACTTGATATCCCGGGCACAGCGCACGGCTTTGCCACAAGGCGCGGAGGTGTGAGCTCATGTCCGCATACGCGAGAAATGAATCTTGCGGCAGGTCACGGAGACACGGACGAAATCGTTCTTCGCAACACGGACATATTCGTATCAGAGGTAACGCTTGGCAAGTTCAGCGCAACTTCAGCCGTGACAGCTCCGCAGATTCATTCGACTAAGATCAGAGTAATAACGCGAGAGATGTGCGGAGAGGGAGTCACCCGTGAAGCTGAGGAAAAATGCGACGGATTTGTGACAGACATGCGCGGTGTTGTGCCGATCGTGCGTGTAGCCGACTGCGTGCCGATCGTAATGTGCGCTGTGCGTGAGGACGGCACTCCCGTCGTCGGAGCCTTTCACGCAGGCTGGCGCGGAACTGCCGCAGGTATGGCGACCGAAGGCATCAAGGCTATGTGCTCGCTCGGCGCACGTCCGTCAGATATACGCGCGGCGATCGGCGCGCATATAGGATCCTGCTGTTTTGAAGTAAAAGACGATATGTTTGACAGCGTAGCAGAGTTACGTGGGATTGAATTTGCAAGCCGCCACATAAGAGAGCATGACGGAGCGCTTTTTGCCGATCTGTCGGGAATGAATCTTGAGCTTTTGCTCTCGGCGGGTGTGAGTAAAGAAAATATTGATATATCAAGCGAGTGTACCTGCTGTGAGTCCGAAAAGTATCATTCGCACAGAAAAACCGGCGGACTTCGCGGCGCACTCGGCGCAGCCGTCGCTATTTTATAGACTGCAAGTGTATATTCATATGAACGTCACCCTGATTTCACATAAAAATCGGATAAGTCTTACGCAGGTTCAAAAAGTGTTTACAAATATATGATATAATAGCCAAAGGCGGCTGTTTATATAAAATCCGACGGTTGTACATGATTGAAAATCAGATGCTTGCCGTCTGCGGCAGTTTAAAAGAAATAAGCAGCTTAACTAAGGTTAACGTGAAAGATACGTTTAGCTTGCATCAAAGCACAACTGTTTCAAGCTCAAATTTTCGTTTCTTTCGGAAAAACAGGAGAATTTCATTACTTTTTGTACCGCCGCTACAGCGGCGGAATGGAGATTATTATGATAGAAATAAAAGACCTTATGAAAACTTACGGTTCAAAGCCGGCTCTTGAGGGGATCGGTTTTCATATAAACAAAGGAGAAATAGTCGGATTTTTAGGTCCGAACGGAGCCGGAAAATCCACCACTATGAATATCATGACAGGATACCTCTCGGCAACGTCGGGAAGTGCCGTGATCGGCGGGATCGATGTGTTTGAATATCCCGATGAGGCAAAGAAGCTGATCGGATTTTTGCCCGAGCAGCCGCCGCTGTACTTTGATATGAAAGTCGGCGAATATCTGAACTTCGTTTATGAGCTGAAGAAATGTAAGCTTCCGCGTAAGCCTCATCTTGAAGAGATCATGAAGGTGACAAAAATTATTGATGTAAAGGACAGGCTAATCGCAAATCTTTCCAAGGGTTACAGGCAGAGAATCGGAATCGCTCAGGCTCTTATCGGTAATCCCCCCGTTATTATTCTTGACGAGCCGACGGTCGGTCTTGACCCGAAGCAGATAATTGAGATACGAAATCTTATCAGAAATCTGAAGCGCGAGCACACGGTTATTCTCTCATCGCACATCCTCTCTGAAGTACAGGCTGTATGCGAACGCATTATAATAATAAATGAAGGCAGAATAATAGCCGACGAGCTGACCGAAAACATAAGACAGGCTACAGGCGACGGATGCGATTACAATGTTAAGATATGCGGTCCTCAGCGCGAGGTTCTGTCTGCTTTGAAATCAGTATCAGGCGTGGCTTATGCCGGAAGCGTCGGAGAGAGAGAGGGAGACGTATACTCATACCTCATTAAATCAGAGCGAGGAGTTGACATACGTAAGCCGCTCTTCTATATGCTTGCGGAACACCAATGGCCTCTTATGGGACTTGAGGCTGCCGGCATGGAGCTTGAAGATGTTTTCGTGAAGATCACCGAAAACGACACCAAAAAGCACGGTCGGCGCATGGCGTGACAATGCTCAAAACAAAAGGCTTTCAGCCGTTATTGAAAGGACAGGATTTTTAAGTTATGCTTGCAATATATAAAAAAGAGCTACGCTCTTATTTCACAACTCCGCTCGGATATATATTCTGTGCTGTTTTTCTGGCGATCTCGGGATTTGTTCTTGCTGTCTCCACTGTTCAATCACAAACCACCGATATTTCAGGTTATTTCGGCGTTATGATATTCGGATACATTATCGCACTTCCCCTGCTCACCATGAAAAGCTTCTCCGAAGAAAGGCGGCTTCGCACGGATCAGATACTTATGACATCTCCCGTATCGGTAACATCAATGGTGATGGCAAAGTTTTTAGCTTCATACACGCTTTTTGTAGCTGTGACGGGGATAAGCTGTATTTATCTCATTCCGATCTCACACTACGGAACGCTAAATGCCGCGAGAACAGTAGGCTGTCTTGTTGCGATGCTTCTTATCGGAATGTGCTTTATCGCAATTGGAATATTCGTCTCTTCACTGACTGAAAGCCAGGTTACGGCGGCGATCGGTACTATGGCTGTTCTTCTTCTGCTTGCGTGCTTCTCCCTCTTTAACGGAATGATTGACTCTTATGTTTTGAGAAGCATTTTTACATGGCTTTCTGTATACGGCAGATATGTGAACTTCACTTACGGAATATTTGATATTGCATCAACGGTTTATTATCTGTCACTCAGCGCAGTATTCCTGTTCCTTTCTGTCCGCGTTCACGAACGCCGCAGATGGGCATGATCCGATCAGACTATAGATATTTTATTAGCTGATATCAAAAGACTGAAAATAAAATGTGCTGTAAGCGCATATCATATGTTTTCGTGAGAAAGGCTTGACCATAATATGAAAAAAAGAAGTTTATATAAAAGCAGAAAATTCAAATACGGCTCTGCGGCGGCAGCTTTTACAGCATTCTTTATCGCCGTATTCGTTGTTTTTAACGCTATATTCGGCGCTCTCGCCTCACACTTCGGCTGGTATATCGATATGACGGGAGAAAAAGTTTTTACTTTATCGGGTGAAGCACGTGAGTTCGTATCGGATATCACCGATGAAGTTAATATTTATTTCGCGCAGGATCCCGATGTTATCATGGCAGACAATGATATGAGATATATTTATAAAACTGCCACGCAGCTTGAAGAGGAATTTCCGAATATACACGTTGAATGCCGCAATGTTGTAAAAAATCCCGGATTCTTTGAAAAATTCTATAACTCAAAGGGCACGGAGATAACTCAGAAATCCGTAATTGTGGAAAGCGGAACGGAATCTACCGTATATCTCAGCAATTCCTTCTTCACATATAACGAAAACGGTGACAGGTGGGCATATAACGGCGAGTACAGATTTATTTCCGCAATTATGCAGCTCACCCAAAGCAAAGCTCCGATCGCATATTTCACAACAGGTCATGCGGAAGACGTTCCCGACAATGCGGAGGGAGGAGACTCGGCTTCAAATGCACTCTCGGGACTTTTGAGCGACTGCGGATTTGACGTCAGAACGATCGATCTTACACAGGAAAAAATAGACGATGACGCGCGCATAATCGTTATATATAATCCGAAATATGATTTTATCGGAAATGAAGCTGAAAGTGAAAATTCCGATGAGATACGCAAGATAGATAATTTTCTCGACGGACTCGGCGGGCTTATCGTATTTGAAGATCCTGAATACGCAGGATACATGAATAATCTCGGAGAGCTTCTGTCAGAATGGGGAATCTCCTTCAGAGCAGGAACAAATATTGCCGACTCATCTCACTCAATGAGTACTGACGCTTTATCCGTGCTTGCAAAATATGATTCAGCGGAAAATGCCGGAGGTTCATTCTACCGTGAAATCCTCGGTTTTGAGTCTCTGCCGAAGTCGATCATCAGAAAAGCGATGCCGGTTGACCTGAAAAAAAGCGGAAATTCGACATCTTCGGGCACAAAGACCGTATCTCATCTTCTGACCTCATATGACAGCGCCGAGCTGCGCGACACCAAAAGCGGCGAGGTTATAGATTCGGGCGAAATGGGACTTGCGGCAATATCCTACGAAACAAGAGTTATTGATAACGATTTTTATTATTCATATGTTATGGCGGCAGGCTCGCCGAGCTTTGCTTCAAGCAGCTATCTTTCCACAGGTGCATACGGCAATCGCGATATAATTTTCTCAGCAATGAAGCTTATCGGAAGAAGCAGAGTTTTGGCCGATCTCCCCATAAGACCGTTCGACGATACATCAAGCAGTGCGACTACTGCCGAAGCAAACAGTATGACGGTTGAATTTACCCTTATACTTCCGCTCATCATTGCAGCGTTTGGCGGAGTAGTAATCATAAGGAGACGTCACTCATGACAAAAAAAAGAAAAATCACACTGATATGTGCAGGCGTTACCTTTATTCTTCTCCTTGTTTCATATTATGCATTTGTAAGACCTCTGGTCAACACGAACGACTCTCACACCGCAGGTCTTGAGCTTGTCGAAGGAGAAACGGAAGGACCTAACGGAAGATATCTTCTTATACCTCACATTGAACGTGAAAATATTGAATCAATTAAGGTGCATAACACAGGCGGCGATTATGCTTTCGTAAGAGATCCTCAGAATAATTCAACATTTATGATAGACGGATACAGAGGCGTCGGGTTTTCGGACGACAGTTTTTCCGCTCTCGTCGTAGCCTCGGGTTATGTAATCGCAAGAGAGCGTGTCACGGCTGAAGCAAGCTCTGAAGATTACACGTCATACGGGCTTGACACGCCTTTGGCAAGCTGGGTAATAACGACTAAGGGCGGTGATTCGTATAAAGTAAATCTCGGATCAAAGCTGATATCCGGTGACGGATATTATGCGGCTGTCGCAGGTCGCGACTGCATATATGTACTGAGCACGACTGTTGAAAACAGCATTCTCCGTCCGATAGAGCAGTATGTAAATCCTTTAATATGCGCAGGCATGACAAACGAGACATATTTTACCGCTGATAACTTTACGATTCTCCATAACGGTGAGCCTTTCCTTGCAATAAAGCAATTACCTAAGTCGGAATATTCAAATCCCGACGCAATGGCTGAAACAAAGCTTGTGTATCCCGAAGGCTACAAAACCAACGACTCATATTTCTTCAATATAATGATGAATATGATTTCATTTGCAGGCGAGAGCACGGCATATCTCGGTACGGATGAAGAAAAGATCGCGCAGTACGGTCTTGACGATCCGTATTACAGCGTATATTTTACATGTGCCGCAGAAGGAGCCTCGGTTGAATACTATATTTTCGTTTCCGAGCTTCAGGAGGACGGATATTACTATGCAAGCTCCAATCTGTATAACTATACGATGATCGCAAGATTTCCAAAAGAAAGCTTTTACTGGCTTGAGAGCGATCTTGTAAATTGGGTATATAATTATCCGATAATGCTGAATATCTCAAGCGTCAGCAGCATTTATGTTGACACGGGAGACAGGCAGATAAACTTCGATTTAACACACGGCACAGACAGCAATAAAAAAGCAACTCTTGAAATTTCTTCAGACACGGATTTTTCGATGAACAACAGCGAAGTATACAATTTCAGGAATTTTTACAAGGTTCTGCTTTCCGTACAGATCATGGGAAACAGCGAGCTTGACGAAGCGGAAAAAGAAAAGCTTATCTCGGAAGATACCGATCGAATGGCAACCATACGCTTTAAAATGCTCGACGGAGAAGAATATGAATACAGCTTCTACCGTTATTCATCAAGGCGTGCGCTCCTTACGGTAAACGGAAGCGGAGAATTTTATGTTCTTGCCGACTGGATCGAAAAAATCATAAGCGACACGGAAAAACTTCTCTCGGGAATCGAAATAAATCCCGACGGAAAAAATTAAACGCAGAAAACCGTCAGCGGCTTTCACATTTTGTGATGCGCTGACGGTTTCAATCAAAAACGACGTTTAAAATTTGCACGCTCTGTTATTTTTTAAGCAAAGTTATAAGAAAATGCAAGGGTAATCGTCCGTATAAAATTTGTGCTCACGGCAAAAATAATCTTCAGAGTGAATCCGAAACGGAGATTGCGATGAAGATTTTAGAATACGGAACGGCGTTTGCCGCCGGCGCTTGCATTTATACTTTGCTTGAAATAATCTGGCGCGGGTATACACACTGGACGATGACCTTAACGGGCGGTATCTGCCTTGTGCTGATGTACATGTGGAATAATGTTCTGACAAACAGTTCCCTGACCTTCAAATGTCTTATAGGAGCGCTGAGTATAACGGTCGTTGAGTTTGCAGTCGGTTGTATTGTGAACATCGGATTCGGGCAGGCAGTGTGGGATTATTCAAATTTAAGATTTAATATACTCGGGCAGGTATGCCTGTATTTTTCTCTGATATGGTATGTGCTTTCGATCCCAGGATTTTATCTGTGCGACTTTATCAAAGACAATTTACAGCTACCGTAAAAAACTTTCACTAACTTTATGGAGAGGATTATGTCACGAAAATCCAAAGTCAGAAGCAATATAAAAACAAAATACGGTGCGATTATTGTTTTGTTTGCGGCGCTTTTATCTGTTCTCGGAGCATATCTGAATGGCGGCAGGGAGAAAATATCTCCCGACGCCGACGCGGAATTCCACTTTATTGACGTAGGTCAGGGAGACGCTTCAATGATAATCACAGATGAATCTGTAATAGTTATCGACTGCGGTCCGACTTACTCTGCGGATATTCTCTCTGAATACATAGGAAAATATACGGACAAGATCGATTGCCTTATTTTTTCACATGCTCATGAAGATCACATGGGCGGCGCAAGCCGTATCATAGACGATTTTATTGTAGATGAAATCATAATGACGGGATACGCTTCCGACTCAGCTTTCTTCAACCGAGCACTTGATTCCATGGTGAAAAAGGACGTAAAAGTGACCGAGGCTGATGCGGGGGCGGAATATACCGTGGGAGACGTAAAGCTTGAAATATTTTCACCGATACAAGATTACGGCGACATGAATAACAACAGCATAGTTATGAGGGCAAGTGTGAATTCTGTTTCGGCACTCTTCACGGGAGACGCGGAAGATAAAGCGGAAAGCGATATTTTAGAGAGCTTCGGGCACAAAATTTCGAGCAATATTTTGAAAACAGGACATCACGGCTCCTCAACGTCAACAAGCGAAAAATTTTTGCTTGACGTACTTCCAGATATCGCCGTTATATCCTGCGGAGAAGGAAATTCTTACGGACATCCTCACAAGGAAACGACCAAAAAGTTCGACAAATACGGAATTACATATTATCGCACGGACATTGACGGCAGCATTGTTATAAGCTGCGAAAACGGCGAGTTGAAGTACAAGCCTGCAGCATGAGTGTGCAAAAGCAGAAGAGAGTCAGGTCATCGACTGAAGCGATGGCTTTGACTCTCTTCTTTATAAAGGGCAGTACAGGAGGTCAGCTATAGATCCATGCTCTGCCCTGTTTTTATTGCTTTTCTCCGACGATGTTGCCGTCTTTATCTACTATGACGTTCCAGCTATTCTCGACATATGAGCTCGGTTTACTTTGAATCGCTTCGGCAAAAACTTCAATTACCTGACGATAACCGTCCTCTTCCGCAAGCTGTATTACAGCTCCCGGCGCAAGCAGTTCTTCGGTAAAATCTTTCGGAGAAACAGACGTTTTATAATAGTAAGTATTATTTTTTCCCAAAATCCATTTTTCCGAGATTTCAAACTCAGGCATTTCCGACGGCTTAGAAACAATCTCCTTCCCGCCTGTTGCATCATTCACACGAACCCAATATGAAACGAATCTGACGCGCAGGTATGCATCGATATTTACCGTGTCCTCTACTATAATACTCTCTTTTTTAGTCAACGGCGAGTCTATCTTTTCTTGCACCTCGCAGTCTACCACAGCGGGAGTGAACTATAAAAAGGTATCTGCGGTTATCACCCTCACAGAGAGCTCTTAACTGAAGGTGAGAGTGAAGGTATCATCACTGCCTCGTAAAGGCAAAGTTCGCAAACCAGGCACAGGATGTATCTATAGAATCAATAATAACTTTTGGGAAGGCAGCTATACGCCGAGATTTACAGATAGCAAAAGAAAAAAGCATAGTGTATATGCTACGACAAAAGATGAATGTGAAGTTTTTCTTGCTGATCTCCTTGAGGAAGTTAAAGCTGAAATTCAAAATGAGAAAAATAAGCTATCATTTAGCATGCAAACGAAAAAGACAGACTATTTTAAAGCCTGTCTTTTTATTACCATAAGGGGGCGTTTCAAAACTTCGGCTAATTGTGCTTTTTTCACGGTTCCGGTTAAAATTGTGGTCATTTTTCGGAGTGACTGAATTCGAACCTCGCACATTCCGCTGCGCGGAAGTGCAAAAACTGCATTATGGAAAACTGAAAATTATACTGCTTCGGCAGTTTTCTCGCTGTTTTTCATA
>JAAWQR010000003.1 GCA_022800625.1 Clostridiales bacterium
AATAATCACCCGAATATTAACATGCCGGGCGAAGGTCTTGAGCCGATGGAATTTGCGATCAAGAATAAGGTAACAGGCTACCAGACAGAGACAAAGTCATTCAGCGAGTGTACAGTACACAAGGAAGACATGAACCTTGGATTTGAAGCAATCGCGAATGCAGAAACAGTATATGTACCTGAGTTTGAGTATCTTGAGACGAAGGATGACGTAATCGCAGCGATCCTAGAGGCAGCAGGAGTACCGAACAGAAATCTTGACGGAGTGAAGAGAGCATACGATTTTGATCTCAGCGACGAAGACTACGAAGCAATAAAGAAGCAGTATGCAGATAAGTCAACTACACCCGTAGAACTTACGATACAGCTTAAGAACATCGCAACAGGCGATGAGATGGAAGAACCTGTAGTGATCAATGTAAAGACTGTTTGGAAGTTTGGTACGGTTGAAGTTATAACCGGCGGTGCTGTTTCAGACACAGCATTAGGTGAAGTTAAAGTTTCAGCGTCCGACCTTATACTGAATTGGAGTCCAAAGGATGCTTCTATCGGAAGAATGGAAGATGGTTGGTGGGCAGGTATTAAGATGACTGCACCAGAAGGCATTAACCTCACAGCAGATAATGACGTTAAGTATCAGAGCAAGGTAGGCGATAATGCTTGGTCAGCTGATAAATCATTGTTCAACAACCAAGATACAAAAGACGGAGAAACACCGTGGATTGGTCTTTGGGCATTGCTTAATGAAGAAAAGGTTGCATCAGCGAAAGAAGCTGATGGAAAAATCACTACTCAGTGGAGATTTGATTGGGATGGTGACGGTTTCTTCGAGCAGACTGTAGTATTTGAGATTGATGCAAATACAGTAACGCTTAATCCTCAAACTTAATTTAACTCCTCCAAATTAAGTGCTGCCATAATAGTGCAGACGATAAACAGAAAAGCCGCGCTTTACGCACGGCTTTTCTGTTTATATTGTTAAATATAATCTTTATAAAAATCATAACCGTAACGTAAATTATTGACATTATTTCACTTAGGTTGTATAATATAGTTATTAAATAATTATATAAAGGATTTCTCAAAATGAAGGTATCAAAGCTTCTCGGGCAGCGATTTAAAAACGCTCCTTCCGACTGTGTGATTGAGAGCCATGCTCTTATGATGCGCGGCGGATACATGAAATACATGGCAAACGGTATTTATTCTCTGTTTATGCCGACTAAGCGCATAACACGCAAAATTGAAAATATCATCAGAGATGAAATGGATAAGGCTGACGGTCAGGAAGTCATGTTTCCTGTTGCTATGCCTGCAACTATTTGGGAAGAGTCGGGCAGATATAATGCTATAGGCTCAGAACTTGCAAGGTGGCGCGACCGATCGGGAAATAATATGGTGCTCGGCATGACGCATGAAGAGGCAGCCGTTCATCTGGCTCGCGACACAGCATCATCATACGCTGATTATCCATTCATGATATATCAGATACAAACAAAATTCCGTGATGAACCGAGAGCGCGCGGCGGCTTGATACGTGTTCGTGAATTTACGATGAAAGACGCATATTCTTTCCATACGTCTGAAGAGGATCTTGACAGATACTACGATATCCAATTTAAAGCTTATGAGAATATATTCCGCAGAGCAGGCGCAAAAAATGTTATTGCGGTCAAAAGCGATTCGGGAATGATGGGCGGAAATGTTTCTCATGAGTTTATGCTTCTTTCAGAAATCGGTGAAGATACAATAGCTATTTGCTCTGAGTGCGGTTACAGCGCTAATATGGAAGCGGCTGAGGTAAAGACAGAG
The DNA here is from genome assembly GCA_022800625.1 of Clostridiales bacterium. Lineage (GTDB taxonomy): Bacteria > Bacillota > Clostridia > Oscillospirales > CAG-272 > RUG11130. The sequence goes on from JAAWQR010000003.1 coordinate 1,812, forward strand.
AATCGCGAATCTCATGAGGAGCCGCTTGAAAAAATATATACTCCCGACTGCAAGACGATAGACGAGCTTGCAAAATTCATGGGTACTGATACGCTTTCTTTCGGTAAAGCTGTGGTTTATCAAAGAAACGCAGATGACAGCTATGTTATAGTCTTTATTCGCGGCGATCTTGACGTAAATGAAACAAAGCTGAGAAATCATTTGAAGTGTGAGATCCACCCGGCTGTAATCACTGAGGAATCGGGAATAGTTGCGGGATTTATCGGTCCTGTCGGACTTACAAAGAATGCGACAGTTGTATTAGACGCATCGCTCTGCGGTATAGAGAGTATGGTCTGCGGAGCAAATGAAAAGGACTATCACTACAAAGGTATAAATTTGGGGCGCGATTGCGGTGAAGTTAAATATGCAGATGTTGCAAAAATTTATGAAGGCGCGATCTGTCCTGTATGCGGTAAACCTCATATTACCATCAATCGCGGAATTGAAATCGGAAATATATTTAAGCTCGGTACAAAGTATACGAAGAGCATGAATATGACATATCTTGACTCAAACGGAGAATCAAAAAATCCGATAATGGGATGCTACGGAATCGGAGTCGGCAGACTTGCAGCATCGATTTGTCAGGAGAGCCATGATGGTTACGGTCCTATTTGGCCGATGTCAATTGCTCCGTGGCAGGTTGAAATATGTAATCTCAGATGTGATGATGAGACTGTCAACTCTACAGCTTCAAAGCTCTACGAGGAGTTGACAAATGCCGGAGTTGAGGTGCTCTATGACGATCGCAATATCCGTCCCGGAGCAATGTTTGCAGATGCTGACCTGTTCGGTATACCTGTCAGAATTGTAGTATCGCCTAAGACCTGCGAGCGAAGTGTAGTTGAAGTATCGTTCCGTGATAAGTCGTGGAAGGGCGATATTGCGATAGATGACGCGGTAACAAAGATAAAAGAAATCGTCGAAACTGAGCTTGCAAAGTACAGATAAATCGTATTAATTAAATGAAAAATAAGCGCGGCGTGTATTTTACCGATGTGCGATAACGAAGTTTTATATAAAGTGGCGGTGCATCCGAAAGGATGTGCCGCTGTTTTGCGCTGTCTGTCTGTTTTCTTTTTATGTATTCTGCATTTCGAGTCAGCCGTCGAGGGCAATGCGTCCTAATCAGCAATATTGATAATGCCCGCAGCCTTGTAACGCCGTTCCTGCCCTGCTTTTCAGCTGCGTTGTTTTGCATACTTACCGAAAAGAGGTCATCGCAAAAGGCTTATCCCGCGAATATTTATATTCTCTACAAACAGGTTGTTCAGTTGTCAATCGGCAAAACAAAAAGCCGATACACAGAGACATCTAAAATCGGCGGGAGCTTTGTTCTCCCTTCAGAATGATGTTCTATGTATCGGATTTGGGGCAGGCTTGTTTATCCGTTCACCATCTGAATAAAAGTAACCTCATATTTTTCATAGATTTAGTCGTAGGTCAGTACACGTTTTTTTATTTTCCGCCAACAAACAAAAAATATTGTATTCTTTTGCTGTCAATGAAATTTCTCGTCCGTTTCTTGTAATTTTACTGTGTGAGAGGTTAATTTCAAGTAGGAGAAGTGAAGATATCGACTTATACCGTGCCATAACGGAATACACAAATGTGTTTTGTGTTCCACTTCCTTTATATATACTACTGAAAAAGCGCAGGGGCAATATAACTCTGCGCTCTTCCTCTCCTCCCATAATCGTATGGAGAGCTATGTATTTGTGTTTTTATAGGCTGCGTATCAAACTCGCATTTTTCTTGTTAAGCGCTTTTTTCAATCTTTCATTCTCAGCCTGTAGAGAGCGTATATTTTCATGCAGGGCTATCCATCGCTATATCATTAAAGTGCCCTTTGTTTTATCAAGAATAGTACACAGGGTATTGATCGTAGTACTTTTGCCTGCATCGTTGGGACCGAGAAAAGCAAAAATACTGCCCTCGTCAACAGTTAAGGAAATATTATCCACTGCTGTAAAATCCCCGTACTTTTTAGAAAAATGCTCTATTTGTATGATTGGATTCATGTTGTTACCTCCAAAAAAATTAAGTCCTATGCGAATCTCTCGCATAGGACTTATCCCTATAGTAATCTATAGCGCCTCAGCTATTTAGTTGTTCGAGCTTGTGCTTATCACCTCAAAATATCGCCCATCTAGATCAGCTTAGCTTGTATGCGGACATAGGCTTTTGCATCCTTGTTTTTGCCTATTTTGCAAGATATTGTATTATTGATTTGCCCATTTTAAGAATTTACATCATATATAATACTTATACCCAAAATATTTACATATGCGTAATTACACTTACTTATTGGGTATTTTATTACCTCTTACAATTTTATTAGAAAATTGTGAAAGGAGGTGATAAAATGAGAATTGAAAAAGCAAAACTCAAGGATATTATACGGAAGATCAGAACTGAGTCCGCCATTTCAAGATTACGGTTAGGAATCGAGTGCAACAGAGCAGAGAAGACAATTAAGAACTTGGAAACTGAAAGCGATCCGAGATGGTCTACAGTTATGGCTGTTGCATCTGCGCTTGATATGGATCTCGGAGATCTCAATCCTTGTATTGGCAAGCCTGCTCCGAAGAAGAAAGATTGATCTTTCGCCAAATCTTTGACTTCATAGGTTTCTGACGTGCAAAAATCCCGTGCTTGATATGATTTCAGGTGCGGGATAATCTTATATTGGCTAATTATGGCACCTTTCATTGAGCAACAAAATGTGCAATAGGGTGTGCAATAGAACGCAATTATTCAAAATTCAGCACAATTTTTATATTTATTGCTATAACACACGAATCCCCGAAACGCCTTATTTACAAGGTATTTCGGGGATTTTTATGTAAGCTGGTGACCGGACTTGAACCGGTGACCTGTTGATTACGAATCAACTGCTCTACCAACTGAGCCACACCAGCATTCTGACTTTAATATTTTACTACAAAAATGAGTGAATGTCAAGATATTTTCATGAAATAGTTTCAGAGGGATAAAATTTCTTTTAATTTAAGCTCTGTTAAGCTAAAAAGGTTGATTTTTCACACGGAATATGCTATATTTATCTATATCTGTATTTGCGCATCAAATTTGATTTAGTGCATAACAACAGCGCTCATTTTAAATACGGAAATCGGAAAACAAAATTATGAATAAAATAAATTACGGACTTGAATGTGATAAAATTTTAGACGGAATAAAAAAAACAGGTCATAAACCGACTCTTTTGCTTCATGCTTGCTGTGCGCCGTGTTCGTCGTATGTTATCGAGTATCTTGAAAAGCATTTTGACTTGACGCTTTATTTTTATAACCCCAATATAACCGATACGGTTGAATTTGCATACCGTCTTAATGAATTGGAGCGTTTTGTTTGTGAGCGACCGGGTGAGGATATCAAAATTATCGCTCCTGAAGCAAGCTCACACGAGTTTTATGATGCCGTGCGCGGTTTTGAAGATATTCCCGAGGGCGGAGAGCGCTGTTTTAGATGTTACAGACTCAGGCTTGAAAAAACTGCAGAAGCCGCTGTACGCGGGGGATATGATTTTTTCTGCACAACGCTTTCAATAAGTCCTTACAAAAACAGTGATATGCTTTGCAGGATTGGTTTGGAGCTTGAACAAAGCCATGGTGTAAGATATCTCCCGTCAGATTTTAAAAAACACGGAGGATATCTCAGATCAATAGAGCTTTCATCGATTTATTCATTATACAGACAGAATTACTGCGGATGCGGTTTTTCAAAAAATGAGGCGGAAAAACGGCGGGGTTAAGTTTTAATTTGCATTCTGAGATTGTATAAGGCGAGCTTAACTGTAAAAATTTATATTTTAGTATAGAGGAAAGGTAAGGTACAGATATGTCTGCATTTAAAAATTTTGCAATAACTTTTCTTATTGCCGCCGTTCTGTTCGGAATTGTCGGCTTCGCTATGACAAATTATGTATCGGGAATCGTAAGCGGAATACTTGACGGAGAAAAAGATGAGCTCGGAAATATAATAAACGCGCCTGAGGATGACGAGGATAAATTTCAGGGAACGGACGACAATCTGCCGGAGGGCGATTCGTTTACATTTTTGGTAATGGGAACAGATTTCAGACCGGATCTTTACAATGATTATTACAGCAACATATATGCGCTTGAGAAGCTTGCCGATGGGGTAAAATCCGATGAGGATTCCGTTGGATTGCTGAGAACCAAGATGAGATATGTTAAGGCAACGTGGTTTGCTCTTGTGTGTGCAAGTAAGGAAAATGAGCAGTTTGCAGCGTGCTATATTTCACCCGAGACAAAAGTTTCAACAACGCTCGGTGATATAACGCTCGGCGAGGTGTACGGTTTTTACGGTGTGGACACATTGTGCGAATATCTGACTGTTATGACAGGTCTTGATATTGATTATAAACTGCTTATTGACGGCTCTCATATGAAGGATTTTGTTGAAAGTATGGGTTCGGTTTCATTCGAGCTGAAGTCGGAGCTTTATTCGGCGGGAGAATACACGGTTTCATTTGAGGATCCGATAGAAACTGCAGCCGATACAACTGAGCTTCCCGGTAAAAAGACTGATAAGAAAAAGACCGATGCTGATGAAACAGGAACCGGTGCAAAGGATACTGATACGACAAACTCTAAGGAAACAGAAACAGCATCAAAGCCGCAGAATAATCCGTCTGTTCTGGAAAAGGGAGAGCAAACCTTGTCAGATTATTCTGCCGATATCATAAATACATTCAGAGAGTTTTCATATGCTGACGTGGATACAAAGAGCAGCGGTATTCTCGATATGCTGAAAGCATATCTCACACGCTGTGCGGAAATGTCTGAACAAGATCTGTCACACAAAATAGATGAACTTACCGGCGGAACATACGGCTTTTCAGATGTATATTCTGACAAACCTGTTCTTGCCACAGATTTTTCATCAGACGATGTTAAGAGTGTATATTCCATACTCGGCGCCGTCAAAAGCTTTGAGTATAAAAGAATGATATACCCCGGTACGTTTTCCGAGGGCGAGGGAAAATTTATTCCCGACAATAATGCTGCGGCAGAAATTTTTTCAAAATACAGACCTGATACTCAGGAGTGAACTTTGTTTAACTGCCGGTGTACGAAATTTATCACAGAAAAATAAAATTATATACAACTGCAAATTTGAAAGGATAAGAAATCAATGTCACGTATGAAGAACACAGAAAAGACAATGGAGAAAATCGTAGCCCTTTGCAAAAACAGAGGCTTTGTATACCCCGGAAGCGAAATTTACGGCGGACTTGCAAACACATGGGATTACGGTCCTCTCGGTGTGGAGCTTAAAAATAATATCAAAGACGCATGGCGACAGAAATTTATCAGAGAGAGTCATTTGAATGTCGGACTTGATTCCGCTATTCTTATGAATCCGCAGACATGGGTTGCTTCAGGCCACCTCGGCGGGTTTTCAGATCCGCTTATGGACTGCAAAGAGTGCAAGACACGTCATAGAGCGGATAATCTCATTGAAGATTTTGACGGAACAAATGTCGCAGGCTGGACAAATGAGCAGATGATGGACTATATCCGCGAAAAAGAAATTCCGTGTCCTTCTTGCGGCAAGCATAATTTTACTGATATCAGACAGTTCAATCTTATGTTTAAGACTTTCCAGGGTGTAACCGAGGATACAAAGTCAGAGCTTTATCTCCGTCCCGAAACAGCGCAGGGAATATTTGTAAACTTTTCTAATATTCAAAGAACGAGCCGTAAAAAAGTACCGTTCGGCGTAGCTCAGATCGGAAAATCCTTCAGAAATGAAATCACTCCCGGAAACTTTATCTTCCGCGTGCGTGAGTTTGAACAGATGGAGCTTGAATTTTTCTGCAAGCCGGGAACTGATCTTGAATGGTTTGAATACTGGAGAGGCTTCTGTAAAAATTGGCTTCTTTCTCTCGGAATCAGCGAAGAAAATCTTCGCCTGAGAGATCATTCAGCTGAAGAGCTTTGCTTCTATTCAAAGGCTACAACTGATTTTGAATATCTTTTCCCATTTGGCTGGGGTGAGCTTTGGGGAGTTGCCGACAGAACGGATTACGACCTGACTCAGCATATAAAAACAAGCGGAAAAAGCCTTGATTACTTCGATCCCGAAACGAACGAAAGATATGTTCCGTATGTTATTGAGCCGTCTCTCGGTGTTGAAAGACTGTTCCTTACAATTTTGACTGAGGCGTACGATGAAGAGATGATTGACGAGGCTAAGAACGATATGCGCACGGTACTTCATTTCCATCCGACGCTTGCACCGTTCAAGGCTGCTGTTCTTCCGCTCTCCAAGAAGCTTTCAGAGCAGGCTGATAAGCTTTATTCAGAGCTTTCAGCTTCATTTACGGTAGATTATGACGATGCAGGATCAATTGGAAAGAGATACAGAAGACAGGATGAGATCGGAACGCCGTTCTGCATAACATATGATTTTGATTCAGAAAACGACGGATGCGTTACCGTGCGCGACCGCGATACGATGGAGCAGGAGAGAATACCTATGACATCCCTTGTAAATTACATTTCCGAAAAGATCAAATTCTGACAAACATGAACCGCCGTGCTTTTTCGTAATAAACCGAAGGAGCACGGCTGTCTGATTTTGCTTATGTGTTCAGTACTTGCGAAAATATATGCGCATGTATCAGTAAGTGCAGTCTGCGTAAGCTGAGGAAAAACTGACAGAATGGAGATAATTCATGATATATACTGTAAAAGGAGACGGATATACTGCCGTATGCAGTGACCGCGGCGGTGAGCTTATATCCTTAACATCTGAGAACGGCGTAGAATATATATGGAACGGAGATGCAAAATATTGGAGCGGACAATCGCCGCATCTTTTTCCCGTTGTTTGTTCTCCGCTCAATGGCAGGGTTACATATGACGGACGTGAATATTTAATGCCGAAGCACGGATTTGTACGCGGAGCGCAATTCCGTGCCGTAGAGTTAGCACCGGATTTTGTAACCTTTGAAAACTCATGGAGCAATGAAACTCTGAAGCACTTTCCGTATAAATATAAACTTCGTATAACACACAGAATAATTCCGTATGGATTTACTACCGACTATTCGGTGAGCGGAGATGACGGCATGACATTTTGCCTCGGCGGGCATCCCGGATTTATGTGTCCGCATCCCAGAGGCGGTACATTTGAAGATTATCAAATAAGATTTCATAATGCCGACGGAGCTGTGATTTCACTGACGAAAAACGGGTATATGGATCCATCAGTTCCGAGGGTGACATCAAGACTTGAAAACGGCGTGCTCCCGATGAAATATCATTATTTTGACAACGACGCGATGATAATAGAAAATCTGCCCGTCAAAAAACTTGATTTGGTGTCAAGTGCAGACGGACACGGAATTAGATTTTCATTTGAAGGATTTGAAGCTCTCGGAATATGGACTCCCGAAAAGAAATGCGCTCCCTTTGTTTGCCTTGAACCATGGAGAGGACTGCCGGCAGATGTGAATGAATCGGGGGACGCCAAGGATAAAAAATATGCCGTAACTTTGAATAAGGGCGATGTCTTTAAAGCGTCTTATACTGTAAGAATTATCTGATAATCGTATTTAACTGTTTTTAATAAGAAAAGACAGCCGAAATCGGCTGAAACGGAGATTTCTATGGATTTATGCAATCGCTCGGAGGTCAAGCGGCTTCTTGAAAAATATTCTCTTGCACCGAAAAAAGCATTCGGACAAAATTTTCTTGTAAATCCGGCAATTCCGCAAATGATAGCGGAAAGCTCATATGAATTATCGGGAGCTGCAAAATATCCTGATAAAAAATCGGCTGTTATTGAGATAGGACCGGGAATCGGCGCTCTCACATGTGCTCTTGCCAAGTATTTTGACCGAGTTGTTTCAGTTGAGATTGACCGCGGTCTTTTGCCGCTTCTTGATGAAACGATGGCTGATTTTGATAATGTAGAGATAGTGAATGGGGATATAATGGAACTTGACATACCGACGTTTATTTCGGAGAAGTTCGGAGATATTCTTGATGACGGCGGCACTGTCAGCGTTTGTGCCAACCTTCCGTATTATATTACGTCGCCCGTCATAATGAAGCTTCTTGAAGCTTTTCCTGTAACTGAAAAGCTTCCGTATGCAGGAATTACCGTAATGATTCAGCTTGAAGTTGCAGACAGGCTTGCCGCTGAGGCAGGAACGTCTGAATACGGAGCTGTCACGGCATCGATTGCAATGCGTGCAAATGTGAAAAAGATGTTAAATGTTTCGGCAGGGAATTTTCACCCTGCTCCTAAGGTTGCATCGGCTGTCATAGGGATCGTGCCGCACGGAGGAATCTCAGAGGTCTATCCTGAGCTTAGAGACAGTAATATATCGCCTGAGCTTTTAGGAGAAAAGGCACTTGAACTGATTTCATTAGGATTTTCACAAAGAAGAAAAACCTTAGTAAATGCCGCAGCGTCTGTTTGGGGCAAAGAAAGGATGACAGCAGCATTGGATACGGCGGATATCAGGGTTGATATACGCGGTGAAAAACTTTCTCCGCATGATTTTTGCCGCCTTGCCGATATACTTTTGAGTAAGGACTGAAAAATACAATGAAAGAAAAAACGGCAATCCTCGATTGAGGTTTGCCGTTTTTGTAAGCTTTTAAAAATGTCCGAAATTGTTATTCTAAATGAGAAATCAGTCGTTAGCCTCTTCCTCGTCCTGAATAAGCGGTTTCTGGCATGAGGGGCAGATAACTTCTTCTGGATCACAGGATTCGTCAAAATATATCTTCTCACCGCATGACGGGCACATAGCGCAGTAAAACTCGCCGTCCTCATCATCGCAATCGCAGCAATCACAACAGTCGCAGTCATCGTCATCATCGCAGTCACAGCAGTCGCAATCATCATCGATGTCGTATACGATCTCTTCAAGATTTCCGAGATCCTCATCGATCTCCTCGATGTAATCGCCGTAAGTGTCAACATCGGCTTTAAGAGCTTCAAGCTCTGACGCCATGTCGTCAATAACGCCTACAAGTGCTGAAATAAGCTTTGTTTCAGGCTTTGAAGCGTCAAGGCTCATTCCTTCAAGCAGTCCTTTGATGTAGGAGCTTTTTTCTTTCATGTTCATTATAATCTCCGTTCCGCCGTTATGTCACGGCAATAAAATTCGGTTTTACGCTCTTTCGAGATATTCTGAGGTACGAGTATCGATCTTCAGCTTGTCTCCCTGATTGATGAAGAGCGGCACGCGGATAACAGCACCTGTTTCAACAGTGGCGTTCTTAGTTGCGCCTGTAGCTGTATCGCCTCTTACGCCCGGTTCTGTATCAACAACTTCAAGAACAACGAACATCGGAGGTTCAACAGCGAACGGCTTGTCCTTATACGAGTTGATCTTGCAGATCATTTCTTCCTTAACAAACTTGAAGTTGTCGCCGATAAGATCCTGACCGATCGGCACCTGCTCGTAAGACTCCATGTCCATAAAGTAGTAGAGATCGCCGTCATTGTAGAGGTACTGCATCTCCTTGCGCTCAATGTGAGCGTCCTGATATTTGTCTGTAGGGCTGAAGGTCTTTTCGATAACAGCGCCTGTAATAACATTGCGGAGCTTTGTTCTGACAAAGGCAGCTCCCTTACCGGGTTTTACATGCTGGAATTCGATAACCTGCATGACTTGACCGTCCATGTCAAAGGTAATTCCGTTTTTGAAATCTCCTGCTACAACCATAAATAAGTGTATTCCGCTCCGATAGGGGGGCGGAGTCTCCTTTCAAATATTGGGAAAATAATATATTACACTTTATTATATACTATAAACGGATATTTTTCAAGTGGGAAAGCATAAATTTCCTCATATATTATAAGTGTGGGTAACTCAAAACAATGATTTTTTATTATTCAGCGGGATCGTATCCCTCAGGATACTCAAAGTTTACGATCCTTTTGAAGAAATCAACGTGATTTGCGTGTATCTTGTCAATGTCACGGCTTTTTGCGAATGCGTCCATCGGAGTTACTTTTCTTATTGCGAGGATCACGTCCTCCTGAAGTTCGTCAAAAGCGGTAAAATACTTTGCAAATTCAAGCTCGGCAAATTTAATTCCGTATTCGTCGTAGGCGCAGTCGGGAACGCGCCCGAGCGCTTCTTCAAGCGTTAAGAAAATATCTTTTCCGCGTACTTCTTCGTAAAGCGCAGGATCGAGCAGGTATATCACCGATTCGCCGACCATCATTTCATTTCTGAAGCGGTCAAGCTCTTCGGCGTTGAAGGTTTTGTTGAATGCAGGTGAAAGACCGCGCTCTTCGCACATTTCCTCGTATTTTTTGATTTCGGATTCAGAAAAGCATATCGCTTCTGCGAGCATTATATTTTTCTCTCCGTCGTCGTTATAATCCTTGTCCATAATAGATGTAAATGCGTTTGTCATGTCTTTAAACGTCTCGGTAGAGATAACAGACGGATCATAGTTGAACATAGGACCGCCGTAGAAAATATATAAGTCAGGCTTTGTTTTGCTCATGAGCTGATATATTCCGATGCCTAAAACTATCGCGGCGGCAATGACAGCGAGTGTTATGGTCTTGTAGTGATACCAGAAATTTTCTATAGCTTTTCCCGTTTTTTTCAAAGGCTTCGTTTCTTCGGAAATATCTTTGTGATCTTCCTCATTCGGGTCAATACCGAGAGCTCGCAGTCTGCGGGCGGCGTTGGACATTTCAGGTTCATTCTCGGGTGAAACAGAACCGGTTGATTCTTCGGCTGAATTGTTCTTCTTTTCTTCATCCATGGCGAATAATCCTTTCGGAATATATAATTCGGATTTCACATTTTAAGTATAACATAAAAACGGCGCGTTTGCAAGAACGCGCCGTCTTTATGTGTGTGGTTTTAATTATGGAGAGTAGAAATTAAACTTAAAGTTTTTGAGTGAGTACGCTGTAGATTCTCTTGTTATGACTGCTTTTTTTTGCGAGGTTTCGGTACGGGAGTGACAGCCTCCAACACTGTGATTACCTCTCTTGTGAGGACATTATTCTCGATATCGAGAATATAGTGCTCCTTTGCGCCCTGATATGGAACAGCACATTCCGCATCACGCATCAGCTCTGCAATATCGGAAAGTTTTTTAACATATACGATGTTATCGCAGACGAGAAGTATCGGCTTTTCGTTTACGTATACCATGTACTCGCCGAACATTTTGCGGTATCTTACAGTGCCGCAGTCTCTGATCTGCTCGCATACAAATTCTATAAATTCAGGGGAAGTTGACATAGTATTCTCCTTTATTGTGGTGAGTTTAATCGACATAAGTGCATGTCTCGCGCAGGTAGTATTCGTTGATTATATCATTGTCAAACGTATAGATAATGTCGGGGTTCGGCAGCTCGTAATCTTCACCGTTTACGTCATATGACGGCATCTGTTCCATGAAAGCTCTTCTTTCTGCACATACTCTCTCAAATTCTTCTTTGGAAATGTGAAAGTACTTTATAAATGAAACAATATACATTTCAGGCGGTTCTGCTTCTGAATGTCCTGTCTCTTTAGAACTGGGGAATACTGCTTCATCAAGCCATTTGTTCATTTCATCATTGTCAACATCAAAGTCGGAGAAAACTGATAACCCCCAGTCGTAATATGTGTATCTGTATTTGGGAGAGAAATCAAATTTGATCGGAAGCTTTGAAGCGGCAACTTCGGGTGAAAAAAACTTCATATCACCTTGAACAAATTTGGAAACTATAGCTGGGTCGATTTTGTTTTATTTGATCCATTCGTCTGTTTCAGTGTCAGAGCTAATGTTTTGATTAGTATAGCTTGGGTATATATCATCGGGATTGCTGTATGTGCATATATCGCGCCTGTAATAGTTGTTAATTATATTATTATCAAACGTGTAGATAATGTCAGCATTGTATATTTCATGTCCCTCATCTGATATATCATCACCATTTACTACTCGGAATTTTTCAAACAGTAGTTTTCTTTGTTCATTGGCTTGTTCAAATTCTTCTTTGGAAATCTTGAAGTGCTTGACAAATGAAACGGTATACATTTCCTGAGGTTCAGTATTATTCTCGATATTAGGCACTACTACATCGTTATACCAACTGTTGGCAGCTTCTCTGTCAACTAAATCTAAAAGAAATGACGGCTGCAAAAATATATATCCCTGTATGTCGGCAGGAAAGTGAAATTATACGGAATATATTTGAGCGCATCTTCAGGTGAATATACTTTCATATTACCCTGCACAAATTCGGGAATCGAATCGGGGATTACTCTGTTTTGCATAACCCAATCATTGTCTTTTGTGTTGAATCTGTATACGCTGCCCCAGCCCCCTACATAACCGGGAAGCGAGCCGAAGCTGTCGAATATCAGTATGATTTCTTTTTCATAGAATCTGATTCTGCCTTGAATTCCGGAATTTTCTGTGTCGTTAAAATAGTAATAACCGCTTATTAAACCTGCTGTTGTGTTAATGCTGAATGATCTTGAGAGTACAAAGCTGAAACGGAGGGATGCAAAGCCGGTTTCTGTATTGACTTTATTTATTGTGAGAGTTGTGTCCTCGCGATTATCTATGCGCCATACTCCTTCATAAGCTTGAAGCTGATAGGGAAGAAAGATGGGTGACGCTTCTTCTTTAAAACCATCTATAACTTCGGCTGCTTGAAGTCTGTAGCCGAATCTTGAATCTGTTTCTGCTACCGTGTATCTTACGGTGTTTGTTGGTGTGAAGTAAAGCGTATCGTCGAAATACTGTACGTCGATAAAGTAAAAATTATCAGCTTTTGTTATATTCTTTATTCTTTGGAAACTTGTATAACCGCAATGTCCTGCAATAGTATAATATTCCTCATCTAAAAACTGTGCTTCCAATTCATGCGGTTCAAAATCGTCCGTACTATACAGTTCAAACGCCGCTTTTTTCATTTCCTCGGATGTAGCTTTTATTTCATATGCCGGTTTGTCTGATATTTTTCCGAGTTCAAGGAATATTTGAAGCGTCATTCCTTGACGTGCCAACTCTTTGTCCTCTGACTTCATATATGGGAAAAGCGGGGTAATAAAGTCAACGGCAGCCTGTTCTTCTTCTGACAATGTTATATCGTCAGGTTTTTTAAGCTTCCATCCGAGCATCTGCGGAGGTCCGTAATAAAGCTCAGCTTCATAGTCTCCGACAGGGAATGAGTCATATCCGCTCTGCGATACGGTAAATTTCATTTTTACTGTTTCGTATAAACTTTCATCAAATTCGCGGTAGATTTTATGAGACGAAAATTCAAGTGTTGATAATGGTGCAAATGTGCTTTCAAGTTCGGGAGATTCTTCTACTGAATGATTACCGTAGTACAATCTTGCGCACTCTGAAATATCACGATTTATAAAGGCTTCGGCAAATTGATATAGCTCTATTTCCGAAAAAGAGTAATTGTTGCGGAGCTCCAAGGGAAGAAAAGCAGAATCTTCAACAAGCTTTGCATCGATCAGCTTTGGATTTCCGTCCGATAATTCAAATTTGTATTCATACTTACTGCTTTTTATTGTTTCGGAAAGATCAGCCCAAACTGTGACATTTGTTGTTACAGTACCGTCAACTTCATTACTTTCGCAGGTTGATAAAACATTATTTTCGGGGTTCAGACCTTTGCGCATACGGTAAAGTCCGTCTTCGGATAAAATGTATTTGAAATCATCCATTTCTTCAGGCGTACCTGAAACCGGAACGAGATTTGAGGTGTCAAAATACTTTTCAGCGCATTCCGCGATCTCTTCTTCAGAGAAACCGGGAATTGAACTGTATGAGAGCTTTTCGTTCAATTTGTCAATATCCGTATAGTATTTGATACATCCGAGCACAAGCGCTGTTATATCCTGAGTGTCAGCGGACGCGGCAATATTCCGAATATCGTCCATGCTTGTTATATTCTGATTTAGAAGAGCTGCAGCGAGACAGTCAGCCTTGTCGGTCGTAGTGAATCGGTCTGTGTCATGAGTGTTTTTGTTTTCATTTTCAATTACAAATGAAGTACCGTCTTTTGTAAAACTCGGGACAAGTCTGTGTATTCCGGGGGTCAAAATCTCGTTTTTACTTTCAAGAATTTCTACATCGACTTTCAATGCAGACATATCATTATCAAGATTCTCGTATTTCTCTTTGTCTTCAGGATCAAATACGATTCTGTATTCTCCAATCTTCATGTCCGCATAACTGCGCTCGAATGCTCCCATGGTAGAGGGAATAATGATTCCGAGCGTTACTGTATCATTTGTCAGGAAGGCTTCGACAAGCTCTGATTCTTTGGGATTTACATTTTTTTCGTGATACCAATTTTCGCGTAATGAAGTTTCATCAGATACATTGATTCCGATAAAATTGCCTGTTTCCGATGTATTTTCATCTTTCCACGGAATGGAGGTTGTTGCTTGTGTATCATCATTCCTTTTTGCCGCAACATTACAACCGATAATCGTTCCTGCGGTGATGCAAAGGGCGAGAGCTATGGCGATAATGCCGATTCCTTTTTTCTTCTTTTCGCTGTTTATGATGTTCATAATTCGCTCCTTTACTGCTCCGTGCTTCGGCCTGAAGTCTGAGGTCAGATATGATCCTTTGACATGTCCGCACCGACGCACGATATCGAGCATTGCGTTTCCGTACAGAATTCTTTCTTCTTCGTTGGAGTTTTTCAAAACTGATTCGTCGCAGGACAGTTCCATTTCCGAAATACATTTGCCTGATGCGAGATGAACGAGAGGATTAAACCAGCTCACAGCCTGCGCCGCAGTGCAGGCGAGCTTTACATACAGGTCTCCTCTCTTGAAGTGTGTCAGCTCATGTGAGAGTATGCTTTCGATGTCATTCATTGCATAAGTCATATCGGGAATGATTACTTTGCGTCTTATGAATCCGCAGAGGTGCGGACTTACGGGAACGCGGCTGACGAGCAGCTTCGGCGGTCGCTTTACGCCGATCTTACGGCACAGAGCTTCATACACCGCGCCTGCTTCTTCGCTCGGAGCATGAAGTAAACCGACTTTCTTCATTCTACGTACATATACCGCATACGGGATCAGCCTTGCTCCAATGAATAAAACCGCTCCTGCTGCCCATACGGAGCATAGAAGTGCGGGGATAATTTCGATCGAGGGAATGTGTGTGATTTTCTTTTCAGTCTCATTTTCGGACGGCATAAATTCGGTGTGAATATTTTCCGTCGTAGTGCTGTTATCGGCTTTATTGTTTGGAAGCACAGGTGTGTCAGACTCGAAGGACGGTGTCTTTGGAGTTATATCTGGGTTGACGGTCGGTGTTTGCATATTATTGTCGGGTGAAATTGTGCCTGAAATATTGTTTGACGGAAGTTTTTCCGACGGTGTATTCGGAATTGAAATTTCCGAATCTCCGACCGTATCCGCTGTATTTACGGAAGTATTCCGAATGTTCGGAACTTTTATCTCAAACAGCGGAGCTGCGGAGAAAATTCCTACAGGCAGGCAAAGTCTCAGAATGACTATCGTCCATACGATGTATTTGCATTTTGATGTAAATTTCTTGCCAAACAATTTGAAGAACAGGAGGATAAATGTGATAAGGACGCTCATTGAGACAGTCAGTTCAAGTAATTGCAGCATCAAGTTTGTCATATCACGTTCCCCTTTCGATGCCGAGCTCCTTACATTTCGTTTCGAGAATGCTTGTAAGCTCAGCTAATTCTTCGTTTGAAATTCCCTCCGCATCTATCATAGAAACTACCATTGATTTGACCGAACCGCCGACCTTTTTCATCAGAGCTGACGACTCCGACAGGAAGTAATCGGTTTCCTTGATTTTTGCACTGAAGGTATGATAGTAACCGCTTCTGTCAGCGTTTACAAAGCCTTTTTCCTCAAGTCTGCCGAGAAGAACATGTGCTGTTTGCGTTTTCCATGATCTGGTTTCAGAAAGCTTTTCTACGATTTCCGATACACGCATCGGGTGTCCGGTTTGCCACAGCACGCGCATTATATCAAGTTCCGCGTCTGTGATCGGCTCACAGGTGATCTGTTTTTTTCTTCTCATAATAATTCTCCGTTCCGTCTCTTTGAGACTGATAAGTATTTGTGCGAATCCGCTTAAAATCATCTACAATCTGTCTACAGTTTTATTATATAATACTTAAGACAGTTTGTCAACACTTTTTGCCAAAATATTTTTCATTTTTTTCGGGAAAAGAAAAAGCTTCCCTGACACATTCCGACTTGCGGAATATTTCGGGGAAGCTGTCAGCGTCGGCTGACGGATATATAATTTTGCATACGTGTTAGCTCACACTAATAGATTGCTGCACAGGGATAGTTAAGCTATAGACCTTTCGTTGTTCATGATGCGTTGAGTTAGGATAGAAGCTGCAGTTCTAGCTTTATCCGCTCTGCTGTTTTTGAATTTACAGCGTTTTTTTCACTGCTATATGTCCAGCCGAATCCGTCTCCGTTATACCTCGGAAAAATATGAAGATGATAGTGACCTATATCATTAAATTCACCGCCGTTTTGCATAATGCTATAACCATTCGGATTATATATTTTTTTTAATGCTGTTACTATCTTCTTCGATACAATCATCAAATGTGCCAGCAAATCATCCGGAATTTCATCAACATCCAAATAATGCTGTTTTGGAACTAATAATATATGTCCTTCATTTATTGGATCCATATCTATAAATGCCATTACAGATTCATCCTCATATACAAAATCTGTTATTATACGTTCTTTATGGCAAAATACACATTCACACATAACACTTTTTCTCCAATCGATTTTGTCAGTATATCTTTGTTCTTACAAGGTATCGGATTTTTAATGTTTTTCTTTTAAAGCTTCTTTTATCAGAGTGATCTTCTGTAAGTCTTTATTATTGTTTTTATCTCGTCTGTAGCTGTCTTTTGACGATTCAGTATATACTTTAAGATATTGCTCTGTAGTGAGAAGTTTAAATGTGACACACCTTTTGCAAGTTGTCGGGATATCGGAAGTATTTATACCTGCGAATTCACTAAGTCCCTCGATGCCTGCAAATCCTACATTATACTTGCCGTTTGAAAATTTATGTTCATGAAGATCTGTAAGCGTATATCCTAAGTTTTCAACATATCCTTTGAATTCTTCCCACTCGTCAGCCATGAATATTTCAGGAATTAAAATATCAATGTCATCGGGTGATAAATCTTTAAAAAGACGTTGCTCCAGTCCGAGAGAGCCGAACAGTAAAACCTGAACTTCCTTTTCTTGCAGGGCTTTTGCGATTCGTAAAAATTCATCGAATTTTGTACTTGTATAATCATTTTTTATCAGCTCGTGCTCAAGTGCATATGCTTTTGCTTCTTCCATAAGCCGCGGCGTAACGAGTGTATATGTCAGATTGTCCGGAAGTGTGTCAAATAAACCGACCTTTTCCATCTCACTTTCGGGCATCTCTCCGAGAGCATTAACCTTTGCAAAAAACACAGCGCCCTCCGCCGAAT
This sequence comes from Clostridiales bacterium, assembly GCA_022800625.1. GTDB lineage: Bacteria > Bacillota > Clostridia > Oscillospirales > CAG-272 > RUG11130. The sequence continues at coordinate 19,383 of JAAWQR010000003.1, forward strand.
CTGATGCGTTATATCCGATATAATCGCACACACGATACAGTTCAGCGTCAGTTACCCCGCTTTCTTCAAACAGTTCTCTCTTTGCCGCATCAAGGGGAGATTCTCCATTTTCGATATGACCGCCCTGCGTTTCCCATGTATCACGTTTTTATGGCGGCTCAGCATCCATTTTCCGTCATAATATGAGCATACGACAACGAATTTTAAGTTTTTCAGTTCACCTGAGGGATATATTTTGAATTTTAATTCGTCTTTCATATACTTATCTCGCTTGTATTTAAAGTTGCACGTTTTTCCGACAAGTGTGCTCGGCAAATGTGCCTGATAAATTTCCGACGAAGCTCCATTGGCGGAGCATATATTCGCGGAGCAATTTTGTCTGTGATTTATATTCATCATATATCTTTTCGGTATTGCCGAAATTGTTGAATACCGCGTCTGCGGCGGCGCACCCGCTTTCCATTCCCGCCGAAATTCCCTCTCCCATGGGATTTAAAAATCCTGCACATTCGCCTGCAAAGAGAATTCTTCCTACTCCGAAATTCACAGGACAACCGGGCACTATTTGCGGCATCAGCCATTTGTCGTCCTTCAGCTCCTCTGTAATGCGCAGTCCGTGATTCTGTTTCATAAATTCGGTGAATTTTTTGTAATACCCCTGAATATCATCGGCTTTTTTTGCCGAAACACCAAGCAGGAGCATATCGTCTTTTACATTGAACCATGCGTCGTATCCAGACAGCTCAGGCTGTAGATATGCGTAAAAATAGTGCGGATCAAGCTCGATATTTCCGAGGTTAAAGGTCTGATATGTGGTGATGTAATTTTTAATTTCTCCCGTGAGTTTCCGCTTTACAACGCCGCATACTCCCTCACAGTCAATAACGTATCTTGATTCTTCCGTATATGTGTCCTTGCCGTGTACTGTGAGTCTCACACAGTTTTCGTCTTCCACACAGCTTAAGACGGCGTTTTCGTCGCGAAGCTTTGCGCCCACCTCTGCTGCCTGTTCTGCAAGCCATGCGTCAAAAGAACTTCGCCAAACGTTAAGTCCCTCCTGCTCAAAGCGGTATTCCTCTCCTTTGTCTGTAGTGAATATCATACCGCGGTTGTCAGTCGGTGTGCACATAACGGATTCGGGAACGTCTTTTCCGAAATATTCCCTCACAAGATTCATCGATTTTTTGATTAAAACACCCGAACAGGATTTATAGCGGGGTATTTTCATTTTTTCTAGCAGCAAAACATGCGCTCCGCGCTCAGAAAGCCTTTTTGCCGCCGTGCATCCGGCAGGTCCTGCTCCGATTACCGCAATGTCGTACATTATGTTTCCTCAGGGATGTCTTTTGTATCTGATTTTTCTTTGAAGATTCTTCCGCATTCTTTGCATGTGACAGTCAAATCAAAGCTATTTAATTTTTTTGACATTACAGTTATCAGAGGAGATGAATCGGAGGAACAGCACAAGCGATTTTTTACGGTAATCAGCTTATCGTCGCATTTGTGTCCGTCGGAGCTGTCTATAAAATCTATATGGATATGACCGTGGCTTCCGCAGGCGCACTCATAGTTAAAATCAATATTATCGTAAGTGGCGTAGCACAAATATCCGATATTTTCTCCGCATTCCGTGCAATAGGTCCAGCCGCCGTAATTTGCTGCGAGCCGAGTATTTTTAAGTTCTTTTGTTTTTATTTTTCTTGCCATACTTATATACTCCGTATTTTATTTAAAATAATTTTATCATAACGGCACGGGAAAATCAAGCAGTGATGCTTGACTTTCATTTTTTTACTGCAACTTTACAGATAAGTTGACATCTGTAAAGTTACGTGGTATACTATAAACGCTGTGTACCTATATAATGAAAGATATGCAGATACCGTTTTTCATTTGTGAAAAACAGAAGATGAGAAAGTCTGAAAATAAAATGCGCGGGGAGCGTATATTATCTGTTTTCAGACACGATTTGTTACCTTAGCCGGAGACGCCGGGCGAATTTCGTCTGCGGCGAAACCGATACAAATGACCACTTCAGCGCATATGCGCTAAAGTGTGGAAAGGCATGGTCATAAAAGTGAAAATGTACGCACAGATTGAAAAGCTCAAAAAACAAAAAAATGCGGTTGTTTTGGCGCATTATTATGTGCCTGACGAGGTTCAGAAAGCCGCAGATTTTATAGGAGATTCGTTTTATCTCGCGCGTGCCGCGGAAAATACGGACGCAGATATTATAGTTTTTTGCGGTGTGTCCTTTATGGGAGAGAGTGCAAAAATACTGAATCCCGAAAAAAAGGTGCTCATGCCCGATATGTCCGCTGATTGCGCGATGGCGCATATGGCGTCGGCTGAGACTGTAAAAAAGATGAGGGAAGAATATGATGATCTCGCCGTAGTGTGCTATATAAATTCCACGGCAGAGCTGAAATGTATGAGCGACGTGTGCGTGACTTCATCAAACGCTGTAAACATAGTAAAGAATTTGCCGAATAAGAATATATTCTTCATTCCCGACCGAAACCTCGGCGCATATGTTGCACGTCAGGTGCCTGAGAAAAATATCATCCTGAATGACGGCTGCTGCCCGATTCATGCCGATATCACACCGGAGCAGGTTTTGGAGCAGAAAACGCTTCACCCGACAGCATTAGTGCTGACTCACCCCGAATGCGCAGACGAGGTACTTAAAATATCGAATTTTGTCGGCAGTACCGCTGAAATCATTTCTTACGTGAAGAACAGCGGTCATGATGAATTTATCATCTGCACGGAGACAGGCGTTAAGTTTAAGCTTGAAGAGGGAAGTGCGAACAAAAAATTCTATTTCCCGAATCCGTGTCCGATGTGCCTTGATATGAAGAAAAACACGCTTAAAAATCTTCTCGAATGTCTCGAAAATGAAAAAAACACAGTAGAGATAAGTGAAGAAGTAAGAAAGAAGGCTTATGCGCCTCTTGCAAGAATGCTTGAGGCAGCGAAATAAATTTATGAAAACTGATATACTTATCGTCGGCTGCGGTGTTTCGGGACTTTACTGCGCCTTAAATCTTCCGAGGAATAAAAATATTACGGTAATAACAAAGGTATCGGCGGAAGAGAGCGATTCTTTTTTGGCACAGGGAGGTATTTGTGTGCTGAAAAGCGAGGACGATTACGACTCGTTTTTTGAAGATACGATGCGCGCGGGGCATTATGAAAATAATCCCGAATCAGTTGATATTATGATAAGATCATCAAGAGAAGTGATCGCTGACCTTGCCGAGCTCGGCGCGTCCTTTGAAAAGGACGGAGACTCCTATGCCTACACAAGAGAGGGTGCACATTCAAAACCGAGGATACTTTTCCATGAAGACGAGACAGGAAAGGAAATTACCTCACACTTGCTTGAAGCTGTGAGAAAGCTTGACAATGTCACGCTGATCGAGCATTATACAATGATTGATATTATTTGTTCGGAAAACGAGTGCTTCGGCATTGTAGGTCGAAATTCTGACGGGGAATATTCGGAGATATTTGCTGATTACACCGTGCTTGCAACGGGCGGTATCGGCGGCTTGTTTGAACATTCGACTAATTTCAGGCATCTTACGGGAGATTCTCTTGCGGTGGCTTTGAAGCATGATATTAAGCTCCGTCATATCGACTACATACAGATACACCCCACAACATTCTACAGCGAAGGCACTGAGGAGCGAAAATTTTTGGTGTCGGAGTCTGTGCGCGGAGAAGGCGCGGTACTTCTCAATTCTAAGGGCGAGCGCTTTGTGAACGAGCTGCTGCCGCGCGATGTTGTAACTGCGGCTATATATAAAGAGATGGAGAGGGAAGGGACAAAGCACGTCCGGCTCTCTCTTGCGGCAATTCCGGAGGACACGATAAAAGCTCACTTTCCGAATATTTACAAGTACTGCAAGGACTCGGGTTATGACATAACGCAGGAGTGTATTCCCGTAGTTCCGGCACAGCACTATTTCATGGGCGGAATAGATGTAGATAAGTACAGCAAAACGTCAATGAACAGATTATACGCTGTCGGTGAAACTGCGTGCAACGGCGTACACGGAAAAAACCGCCTTGCAAGCAATTCGCTTCTTGAAAGCCTTGTTTTTGCAAAGCGCGCCGCGCACAGAATTGCGGAAAATTATCTGCCTCTTCCGACAGATGTTCCGCAAGCGCCCGAAGCGGATATATATGAAAATTATGAAGCAGATTACAGAGCCGCTGTTTTGTCGGCAATAGAAAAGGAGAAACAAAGTCATGAATAATATAACTATGTCAATGAGAGCGGATGAGCTGATTATCAGAGCACTCAGAGAGGATATAACAAGCGAGGATATCAGCACAAATTCGGTAATGCGTGAGTTTCAGATGGGAAAAGTTGATCTGATATGCAAGCAGGACGGAATAATTGCGGGACTTAACGTGTTCGGACGCGTATTCAAGCTTCTTGATGATAAAACGGAGCTTACATTCACTAAGACGGACGGTGACGAGGTGAAATGCGGAGAAAAAATAGGAGAAATCAGAGGTGACATCAGAGTGCTTCTCTCAGGCGAGAGAACCGCGCTGAATTTTCTCCAGAGAATGAGCGGGATCGCGACATATACGCATTCGGTAGCGGCTCTTCTTGCAGGAAGCCGTACAAAGCTGCTCGATACGCGCAAGACTACGCCTAATATGCGAATTTTTGAAAAATATGCAGTCAAAGTAGGCGGAGGATATAATCACAGATATAATTTAAGCGACGGAATTCTGCTTAAAGACAATCACATAGGAGCGGCAGGCGGAGTTGCCGCAGCTGTAAAAATGGCGAAGGAGTACGCACCGTTTGTACGCAAAATTGAAGTTGAGGTCGAAAGCCTTGAAATGGTAAAGGAAGCGCTTGAGGCAGGTGCTGACATAATCATGCTTGACAATATGAGTGTAGAGGATATGAAAGAGGCTGTAAAGCTCACGGCAGGAAAAGCAGAGACGGAATGCAGCGGAAACGTGACAATGGAGAATGTGGCAAAACTTGTAGATATAGGAGTTGACTATATTTCGAGCGGGGCGCTGACACATTCAGCACCGATCCTTGACCTGTCAATGAAAAATCTTCACGCGGTCTGATATTTGATCTGTAATGCGCTTTATCGGCAGTGACGGAAAAGCGAGCTTAAAACGGAGGGCAGTTATGAAAGCGGATGAAAGAAGAAAAGCGATAGCCGCAATGCTTCTGTCTGAGAGAAAAGCGCTTTCCGGCGGAGAGATTGCCGCAAAATTTGAAGTATCAAGGCAGATCATTGTAAGCGATATATCAGCACTCAAGGCGGCAGGCTATGATATTTTGTCTACACACAGCGGATATGTTATAAAAGAAACCCCATTTGCAAGCCGAGTCTTTAAGGTCTATCATACAAAGGAGGAAACTGAAGACGAACTGAACTGTATAGTTGATCTCGGCGGATCTGTTGACGATGTGTTTGTATGGCATAAGGTTTACGGAAAAATAGAAGCAAGGCTGAATATTTTTTCACACCTTCAAGTAAAGCAGTTTATTGAGGGCGTCAGAAGCGGAAAATCCGCTGAGCTTATGAATATAACGGGCGGGTATCATTATCATACGGTAAGCGCAGAGAATGAGGAAATTCTTGATAAGATTGCGGAAGTATTGGAGCGCAAGGGATATATTGCCGACGGAAATTAGTTTTGATGATTTGCGTTGTTATGAGAATATCCGACAATAAATTTCTTGACAATAGTTTTGCAATATGCTATACTGAAACTGTAAAGTTCCCGCATTAAATGCAGGAAACAAAATAAATTTTTGGGAAGGCTTGACTTTAATTATGAAAAAAATAATTTCACTTGTTGCCTCGGCGGCAATGATTTTCGGAATTTTTTCCTTAACCGGTTGTGAACAGAGCCGTAAAAGTCCGAAGGAAATGTTTGAACTTGGCACGAAGCAGCTCTTTTCTTCAGCCATGTTTGATAAAAATGATGTGGATTTTACTTCATTCGATACGGCAAAGCTGAATTTGAACGATCTTGCTATGAGTGTGGGCGGAGAGCAGGCGTTTGACTCTTCTGATATTATGCCCATATCCCTTGAGCTGACGGCTAAGAAAACAGGCGGCGACTCGTTTGCCCTGCTCGGCGGACTTTCCGTTGCGGGAGAAAAAATATCGGCGCTTATAAATAAAACGGGCAATAACGTATATGCGTCTTTTCCCGAAGTATCCGACATATTTTTCAGCGGCAATCTTGATGAAATTTTAAAAGAATCCGAAATCGATGCGGCAGAAATTGCTGATGTTGCGGAGGTATTAAAGAATAACTTTGAAAAGCTCGTGGCAGATGATAACTTTACGCGCGAGAGTGCCGACGAGACGATCATGGATAAAAAGTATACTTCGCTTGACAAGATCAAGTATACTTTAACGAGCGATATGATATCAGACTTTATTAGCGATATAAACGACGGAATCTCCGCCGCGGCGGGAGAAGCGTCCGATGAAATTTCCGATATTCCCGAAATTTCCGCAGAAATGTCGTACTATTTTGATAAAGAGGATCTGAAGCGTGCAAACCTTCTTTTTACAGTTGACGATTATATGATCGGCGCGGATTCTTGTATTGAGAGAAATAAGACAGACCTTGAAACAGAAGTTACTTATACTGTACAGAGAAACGGAGAGGTTCTTTTGACAGCGGAGGGCAGCACGCATAACTCCGAAAAGAACGGCAAGATAGAAGGCGGCTCTGAGATAACATATAAATCGGAAGTTTCCGAAACATCGGCTTCGGATAACGATTACAGCCATGCTTACGGTTTTGATTATTCAGATGATTATTTTGCATCGCTCGACGGACAGAAAATTTCTGTTGAATACACGGGAGAGCGTGACGGAAATACGGTCAATCTTGATTATGAGTACAGCTACGGCATGTCGGGTATTACTATGACGATACCGATGAGCGTTAAGATTGAGACAGGCGATTCGTTGTTCAGAATGACATATGACATTGATACCAAGATCACGATGTTAGATGTAAAGATGAACTTTGATCTGGAGCTCAGCCGCTCGGAAAACATTGTTATTCCATCGTACGACGAGAAGAATGCTGTTGAAATAAAAGATATACAAAACGACGCGGCAGAGAATGAAAACTTGCAGAAGTTTTTGGAAGATGTTGAGAAGTTCTTTGAGGAGTCTGAGCTTGCTTCAATATTCAATGATATGATAGCGAGCAACAGCTATAGTTATTACGGCGAAGATGATATGTATTATGATGACGGCGATGGTTATGGTTTTGACGATTATTACCCTGATTATAATTTAGACGATTATAATTTAGATTCTCCGACACACGCAGCATAAATTATGTAAAACACCGAATAATTGGGGCAGGCGTTTTTTGTGCTTGCCCTTTTAAGTGTAAATATTTAAAAACGGTCACAAATACAGAGGATTTTGTTGACATGAGCGGAAACGGTATGATATAATAAAGCTGCCACACAACCGAATATTATTTATCAGGCTTAACTGACATAGCAGTGCGTTTTTTTATTTGGTAAAAACGCATGCTCTTTTTCGCGTGCTTTGTTAGTTTCTATAGATATAGATAAATAAAGTTTTCGGAATTGTGTGGCAACAATCGGAGTCATGCGTTTTTCGGTGCGTAGCTTCGGCTGCGCACTTTTTTATTTTCTGAAAAGGGGAAAGATCAGATGAAAAGAATTGTCTCAATAATCGTTCAGGCGTTTCTGTTGGTATGGTATATTATTGCAGAGGTCATATCTGAGATATCTGATCGTGTTACGGCGCATAAAAATTACCGAAAATGAAAGAAGCTTTAAATATTGCAGTAATTTTTATGAAGCGTCCGATACTGCCGGCTGTCAAATATTCGACAGCCGTTGCTTTTTCTTTATCTTCAACATTTCAGCCATGGAATGCGGGAGCACGAGGGGAGGGAGAAAACTTCGTCGTTTGAGATGGTTTCTTCCTCCTTCGATACAAGGAGAAATAAAAACAGAAAAGCGGCTGCCCGTTTGAAAGGCAGCCGCTTTATCATAATATAATACGTTATCTTGTTCTCTTGAACATAGGACCGTATGTAGCGCATGCTCTGTAGTCTGCGCCTTCTTTGTCCATGCCGAATGCGTTCCATGCAGCAGGTCTGAAGATATCCTCTTCAGGTACGTTGTGCATGCAAACCGGTATGCGGAGCATTGAGCAAAGCGTGATAAGATCAGCACCGATATGACCGTAACTGATAGCGCCGTGGTTAGCTCCCCAGTTGTTCATAACGTCATATGCGCTCTTGAACGCGCCCTCGCCTGTGCAGCGAGGAGCGAACCATGTGCAAGGCCATGTCGGGTTTGTTCTTTCCATAAGAGTATCAGAAACTTCATCGGGAAGATTTACTGTCCAACCCTCGGCAATCTGAAGAACCGGTCCGAGTCCTTGTACGAGATTGAGACGAATCATGGTAGCAGGCATTTCCGCTCTTGTTGTGAAGTGCGACGAGAATCCGCCTCCGCGGAAGTTATCGAAGCCTGCTTCGCACCATACGGTAGCGTCTGTCATTTTCTTGATGTCCTCGTCCGTTACATCCCACCATTGCTTCATTACGTGGTTGCCGTTATCGTCCGTGCATTCTCCGCACGCATCGAGACATGCGGCGCCGGAATTGAGCAGGTGAATGATACCTCCGTTTTCCTTTGCATGACCTTCAAGCTCATACCCTGTAACTCTCTTTGTAGCTTCGGGACTCCAGAATGTACGAACGTCGGCAAAGATCTGCGCACGGTTTGTAAGCAGCTTCATAAAGAGCATTCCGAGACCGTTGAGAACGTCGTTCTCTGTTGCGAGAACCATAGGCTCCTTCTTTCCGCCGAAGTCGAATGAAGAATTGAGGATAGCCTCGGGATAGTCGCAGTTCGGCCAGTGGTCTGTCCACTGTCTCTGACCCTGGAAGCCGGCAGCTATTGCGTTGTGACCGACCATCTCTTCCTCAAAGCCTTCGGGAAGATTTTCATTACCCTGCATCAAATCCTTGATAATGCAGTACATCTTAATCGTGAACTCCCACTGTTTATCTTTCTGCTCACGGTTGAACTTAACAAATTCGGGGTTGTCGTCTCTGCCTTCTTTGCAGTGCTCCTTTGTCCATGCAAGAGCCTTTTCATAGTCCTCTTTGTTGTAAATTCCCTCTTCCATACGGCGAAGGATCTCAACTTCATCTACAGATTCAACGCGCATACCGAGATATTCTTCAATGAACTGCTGGTCGATGATAGAGCCGCCGATTCCCATGCACATAGAACCGATCTGGAGATATGATTTGCCGTGCATTGTCGCCGCAGCTACAGCGGAACGTCCAAAACGGAGAAGCTTTTCACGAACGTCGTCGGGAATGTTTGTAACGTCGTCAACGTCCTGAACCTCGTGTCCGTAAATGCCGAATGCGGGAAGTCCTTTCTGAGCATGTGTTGCGAGAACAGATGCAAGATAAACAGCTCCGGGGCGCTCTGTTCCGTTGAAGCCCCATACTGCTTTGATCGTGTTCGGATCCTGATCCATTGTCTCAGCGCCGTAGCACCAGCAGGGAGTAACTGTCAGAGTAATGCTGACGCCCTCTTTTCTGAACTTTTCAGCGCAAGCTGCGGTTTCGGGAACTCTTCCGATAGTCGTGTCTGCGATAACTACCTTTACAGGATCGCCGTTTGAGTAGCAGAGGTTTTCCTCATAAAGCTTTTTTGCGGCGAGAGCCATTGCCATCGTCTGATCCTCAAGGGATTCACGCAGCTTCATAGGTCCGCGTCTGCCGTCAATGACAGGACGGATACCGATTACGGGATATCCGCCGATAAGTGTTTTGTTAGCCATACCGGTACATCTCCTTTTATTTGAGAAAAAATAATTTTGATTTTACAAGGCGGTATGTATCAATTCCGCCTATGTAAAATATTGTATCATGTTTTGCAAAATAAATCAATCGGATTTTGAATACTGTTTCGTATTTTTTTATTTCGATAATACAAGAGTACTCTTTTTTCGTAATAAGAGACAGAAAACAAAAAAATATATCTAAGTTTACATAAAGTGGTTGATTTTTTGCGTGAAACCGTGTAAAATTATAAAGATTTAATAATCTGTATACTATGCGTGTTGTAAAACCGCGGTAAAAATGAAAGGATTTTAGAATATGGCTCTTGTAACAACAAAAGAAATGTTCAAGAAAGCATATGAGGGCGGATATGCCATCGGCGCTTTCAACATTAACAATATGGAGATCGTTCAGGCGATTACCGAGGCTGCCGCTGAGGCAAAAAGTCCCGTCGTTCTTCAGGTTTCCGCAGGTGCAAGAAAGTATGCGAAGCCCGCATACCTCAGAGCTCTTGCAGAGGCTGCTGTTGCCGATACGGGAATCGATCTCGCTCTTCACCTTGACCACGGCGCAGATTTTGAAATCTGCAAGGCTTGCATTGATTCAGGCTTTACTTCCGTTATGATAGACGGCTCTCACCACACATTTGAAGATAACATCGCAGTTACAAAGAAGGTTGTTGAGTATGCTCATGCGCACGGAGTTGTTGTTGAAGGCGAGCTCGGCCGTCTTGCAGGTGTTGAAGATGATGTTAAGGTTTCCGCTGAGGACTCAACTTACACAAGACCGGAAGAGGTTGAAGAGTTTGTTACAAAAACAGGCGTTGACTCACTTGCTATCGCTATCGGAACAAGCCACGGAGCATACAAATTTACTCCAGATCAGTGCACAAAGAACGAGGACGGAATCCTTGTTCCCCCGCCGCTCCGTTTTGATATTCTTGAAGAGGTTGCAAAGAGACTTCCCGGATTCCCGATTGTTCTTCACGGCGCTTCATCTGTTCCGCAGAACTACGTTGAGGAGATCAACTCTCTCGGCGGTAAGATGCCCGATGCTATCGGCATTCCCGAAGAGCAGCTCCGTCAGGCTGCGAGAATGGCAGTATGCAAGATCAACATTGATTCTGACATCCGTCTTGCTCTTACAGCAGGTATACGCCGTGTAATGACAAACGATCCGTCTGTATTTGACCCGAGAGGATATCTTTCTGTTGCTCGTGATGAGGTCAGAAAGACTGTTCTTCACAAGATTAACGACGTTCTCGGTTCTGCGGGCACCCTTTAATTTTTAAACTTAAAAGCAAATTTTCCCCCGCGGTGCTGTACAGTACCGCGGGGAAAGTGCAATTAGGGGTTTATATTGATATGAAATGGACAGAAAAATATAAAGTTATAGCGCCGCTGATGGATGTGAATAATATTGCGTCTCCGTCGGCACAGCTCAGTTATATGCAGGACTCAGCAAACTGTCAGATGGAGCATGACGGACCGTCGTATAACGAGCTTTTTGAAAAGGGACTTGCATTCATCCTCAGCCGTATTACAATAAGCTTTTATGCACCGCTGAGTGCGCATGAGGTAATTGAATCTGAGTCATGGGCGTGCCCGTCGCGAGGAGCTACGTTTAATCGATGTTACAGATTGACACGCGGCGGTGACGTAATAGCGGAAGCGTCATCGGCGTGGGCACTCCTTGATACAAAGAATGAGAAGCTGTGCCGTGTGGGCGATATTGAATACAAATACGGTGAAGATGCTCCGATAGAGCCAGAAATGCCTGCAAGATTCCGTATTCCCACCGAAGCTGACATGAGTTTTGTTGCCGAAAAAATTGTGGGGTATGCTGAAGCAGATTTAAACGGACATATGACAAATACAAAATATCCTGATATACTTTGCAGCTATATCGGTGATATGAGAGGGCGCAGGGTATCGGGAATGTCCGTGAATTTTGTCTCAGAGGCTCCGTTGGGGCAAAGGCTTAATGTATATGCGGGAGAATATGACGGCGTTCATTATGTAAGGACAATTCGCGAGGACGGAAAGACCAATGTTGAAGCTGCAATTGTACTTTGTGATATATAATGTGAAAGGTATAAAAACAGTTGAAAAAGCAGAAGCCTGAATAGGACTTCTGCTTTTGGATTTTTTACGGTAGTTTTAATTTATTCCTTATCTTCTTCCGGCGATAATCACTTTCGTACCGTGACGTGCAGCTATGTTTGTAAGCTCTGTCGGAGCATTTTTATCAGTGATTATAATATCAGCGTCATCAATCAAGCCAAATGTATAGGGCAGCTCTTTGCCGTATTTAGAGCTGTCAATCAGCATTATAACGCGGCGTGCCTTGGAAATTACTATTTTCTTTAGTTCGCATTCATTATAGCCTGCAACGCTGAAACCTGATGCTTCATTGAATGCAGATGCTGAAAGAAATGCAGTATCGATATTTATACCGGATAAAAAACCGGACGCTTGGAGACCGGTAACGGTTTTCTTGTTGAAGTCCAGTCTTCCGCCGACAATATTTACCGCAGCAAGGCTGTTTTCTGAAAGCTTAAGCGCAACGGCAGGATCAGTTGTTGTGATCGAAAAACGGAGATTCGGAATATGTTTTGCAAATATACGCATGGTTGAACCCGAATCAATAAAAATCGATGTTCCGCTTTCAAGAAAGCTTTCTGCAGTAAGCGAAATTTCATATTTTGCTTCAATATTTAAGGCATCCCGTATATGAGCCTCTGTCGATCCGATTTTATATAATGAGCGTCTGCTGCGAAATCCGCCGCGTACTCTTACTATTTTTCCTTCTTCTTCAAAGTAGCTTATATCACGTCTTAACGTCATTTCAGAAATATCGGGGAAGAGTTCTTTAAGCTCCCTTATCGATACAAATGCCTTTGCACCGATCATTTCTTCGATTTTATCTCTTCTGTCTTTTTGCAAACCCGTAAACCTTCTTTAGTAAAATTATTGTCTCTCACTGAGCAGTTCTGATATTCGGAGAGAATATGTGAGTTGTCCGTGTTGAAGAGAATTTCGGGTTATACTGAATTAAATTAACTTTGTAATCTGATTTTTTTGTGATTCTGTGAGTATTATTTTTGCAAGTTCTTCGGGAGAAGAAACTATTATGTCAGCGTCGTTTTCCGTAAGGAACTCTCTGTCTCTGAATCCCCAACCGACACTTATGCAGTTCATTCCCGCATTTGCGGCAGTTTTAATATCTACATCGGAATCGCCGATGTAGACAGCGCCTGTTTTATCAATTCCGAGAAAGCTCAGTACCTCGTTTACGGAATCGGGATATGGTTTTCGCCGAACACCTTCTTTTTCTCCTACCGCAAGCTCAAACATTCCATCAAAATATTTGCGGCACAGAGCCTGCACGCCATAGTCGGCTTTGTTTGACACAACGGCAGTGAGCACGCCTGCCAAGCGAATGCTGTTAAGCATTTCATATATTCCGTCATACGGGCGGGTGAGATCCGCATTGTGAGCCTTATAATATTCGGTAAAAGCGGTATGCACACGATTTATTTCATTTGCAGGCGTTCCGCAGGGAACTGCGCGCTCTATCAGAAGTCTGATGCCGTTGCCGACCATGTTTTTCACTTCTTCTGTTGTTCTCTGGGGCATGGAGCAGTATGCGAGAGCATAATTTATACTTGACGCAAGATCGTCAAGGGTGTTAAGCAGTGTTCCGTCTAAATCGAATATTGCAAGTCTGTATTTCATAAATTGCCTCCGCGGCGAGCTTTAAAAAAACGGAAAGATCAAAAGAACGCCGTATTTCAGCGCTCTTTTGATTCTCTGGGATAGCTGGATTCGAACCAGCGAATGCAGCAGTCAAAGTGCTGTGTCTTACCGCTTGACGATATCCCAATGTAATACTTAGTATATCACATATCAAGCTCTGTGTCAAGTATCGTTATGCAAAAAGGTTTAAACGCAGGTAACATGTATAACTGATAAGAGAACACATATTGGTGGTATGGATACACAATGTAAAAAAGTCATGTCTGAATACTATCTGATTAATTTTGAAGAGCTGCTTGTATTTTTTAAATAATATCATATGGTTATAACGATGATCTTGACAACCATAAAAGTGACAATAAAGAGATAAAAATTCGTTGGAGCTGGATTATGATGCGAATTCTTGTGATTCTTGATAGATGAGGGACGTTTGGGGGAGAGAAGTAGAAGTGTGATGGAATGCTTTCGACGGGTATCATTGAGAATGCAGCGGCAGAAAAGTCACCCAACTAACGCAGCAGCAAAAAGAATAAAAGAAAATAGCGGGCAAGTTTTTTACACCTTATCCGCTATTTTACACATGATGCCTAAAAGTCCACTCACAAAAAATAATATGGTGTTCGACTTTTCAAAAATTTTTGGACCATCACCAGCTAAAAACAAATTTTTTATTTCACCGTCTTTTTCCTCCAACTCACTTAGTAATCTGTCATTTATCTCTACTTTATCGTCGCCCGAATGAAATGTAATTGTTATCCTATCATCGTACAGATAAATCTTGTTGACAAAAATTTTAATGAGCATTTTCTTATACTTTTCATCAGTCATACTGCCCTTTTTGAGAGCCATAAGGAAGAACTTGATTTTTGGTGCAGTAAGCGAGGGGAACGGCATTGTTTCTTTGGAAATCTCTTCTCTAATGTTTTCTTGTTCGGCTTCTAACTGTGCAATTCTTTCGTAGAGGTTTTCTCTTAATCTCGGTATATCTGTTTCCAATACGGCATTTAGAGCATTTTCTCTTTTTCGCTCACTCTCTGTCAAGCGTTTTTGCAAGTACCTTAAATTAGATGTATCTCTTTCTGCCTCGCAAATTGCTGAAACTTCTTTCGATATTTTCTCAATATTGGGTGCAGACAACAGCTTTCTGCATTTAGCCAAGACAAGACTTTCTATATAGTTTTTCTTGACCATATCTTTTTCGCAACGCTTGGCTTTTCTGCCGTTGCAAATGTAATAGTTATATACTGTGCCTTGCTTTCCTGTGGCAGAAAATCCTGTCATCATTTCTTTACACTGACCGCAGAACAACTTTGTTGTTAAAAGATACTCAACTTTCGCCCTTGCTCTTGCAGGGGCTTTCTTGTTCTTCGCCATTATTTCAGCTACCTTGTTAAACAGTTCGTCAGAAATAATACGAGGCATACCGCCAGGTATTTCTTTACCTTTGTATGTATAAACGCCGATGTATCTTTTATTTTTCAGAATTGTGTGGAGTGAATTCTTGTTGAAAGCTACACCCCTTGAAGTCTTATATCCCATAGAATTCAAATACTTTGTTATCTCGGCAACGGTTTTGCCATTGGCATACATTTCAAAGATGGTTTTTACAATAGGAGCAGTATTGGAGTCAACCTCAAACTGCCTAAACTGATTAACCTTGAAACCAAGTGCGATATTACCGCCTGTGCATAGACATTGCTCGCCGTTCTTGTCCATTCCTTTTTTTATTTTTTGGCTTAACTCCAAGGAATAGAATTCGTCCATTGCTTCAAACAGACTTTCAACAAGAATACCGGAAGGATCATCTGCTATGTATTCGTGGACTGATAATACTCGTATGCCATTGCGCTTTAACATTCCTTTGTATATAACACTTTTTTCTTTATTTCTAAAAAATCTGTTGAAACGATAGACTACAATGCGTTCATACAGATTTTTTGAGCTATCGTCAATCATTCTTTGAAAATTAGGTCTATTATCGTCTGTACCTGTCAAGGCTCTATCAATATATTCCTTAACAACAGTAAGTCCTTCCTGTTCGCAGTATCTTCGGCAATCCTGTAATTGAATATCTATACTTACATCTCGCTGCGCTGTTGAACTATATCTTGCATATATAACTGCGTTCATTTCCTACTCCTTTTTTGTTTTTTCAAGTGCTTTTTTTACTTTGTTAAAAACTAACTGATTAGGATAGTATCTGTAATCGGCAAATATAGAAATACCGTCTTTGTAGTAATGATCCAAAATGGCGGCGGCACAGGCGGCGCTACGGCTCTGTCCGTATTCGCATTGGCAGATAATATCTAAGCCGTCTTTGTGTGCTTGGTGTATATACTCCGCAAGGCTGTTGACCTCGGGGAAATATGTATCAAATGTCAAGCTGTAATCTTCAAGTATTTCTATGTCAATATCGTGGATCGGAATAGTGAATACTCTTTCGGCTTTGCCCTTGTAATCAACAGGCTTAAAAACTTCGCCTGTTCTTTTTGAGGGTGGGTCATAAAAACTAATAACGGCGGTGTTTTTGGGAAAATCACTCTGTAATAATTCTTCAATAGCTTTTCGGGAATAAATCTGTACTTTCATTTTTCAGCCCTCTATCATTCTTAAATATTTATATACTGTAGGATAAGACAGCGAACACAAACGGGATAAATCCTTTTTTGTAATCTCGCCCTTTTGGTATTTTGGATAATGCTTATAAAATACACTTGGTATATCATCAACGGTAACAGAAGGTCTGCCTATTGTTTTCCCTTTAGCCTTTGCATTCTGCATGCCGCTTTTCACACGCTGACTTGTGATATTCCTCTCAATCTCGCTGAATACTCCCATCATTTTCAGCATTCCCTCGGTCATGGGATCAAGCTCTTTACTGCAATCTACGACAAAGTTACCGAGTACCAATTTCAACTGCCTTGCTTTTGCAAGCTCAATAATTTCACAAAGCTGTTTTGTACTTCGCGTAATACGGCTTACCTCAGTTGCTATAATAGTATCATGAGGATTTACTGTTTGAAGCAGTTTATTAAGCTCCGCACGGTCTTCCTTTGCTCCGCTTTCGTATTCAAGATAAATGGTTGTATCTGACGCGCCTTGCTGTTTTAGCTCTCGTACCTGTCTTTGAATATCCTGTAATTTCTCATTGGTAGAACATCTTGCATACCCGTAAATCATGAAACCACCTCGCTGATATTTGATGTAATAATATTATAAGATAAAGTCAGTGAAGCATCAACCTCTGTTAATAAGTTATTAATATTTACAACGGATAGGTATAAAAGAAATGGTATTACAAATATCGTTTATAAAAAACAGCCGTAATCATAGCAGACTACGGCTGTTTTGTTGTGTGTAAATCTATAAACGGAAAGAGATGTTTGTTTTTATAGGGATAAAACAACAGACAGAGGGAGATGTCCCACTGTCTGCTGTCTCGAATTTGTTATCCTTTAATCCACGCTTTCATTTCCCACCGCATAGGGGAAATGTCCTTTATACTATCACGCAATTTTGTTTGATAACTAAAATATGTATCATAGTCGGGTATCTTGCTCCATGCAAACTTTGGTTTAGAAACAGAGAGTTCAGATGTCGCAAGGTCAATGATAAGACTGTCAATCGGGATATGAAGAAAATCAAAAACATCTGAGAAATTTGCTTCATCCAGTATATACAGATACTTCATTGTCATGTTGACCCACTTCTGCGCGTGACCGTAGGTAAAGCCAATATCAAGAGAGGAAAAATACTCAACTATTTCACCGCAAGTATCTTTATGCCATGTGTCATAGCTGACTTGATCTACAGAAGAAGCAAGCAGGGATATGATCTGCTCACGAAGCATGTTTGTCACTGCAATACGGTGTGCAGTCATGTCAACGCCATTTAAACGCAAAGTCCTGCACAGATCAAGATACGCCCTATTAGATGAACGCTCATATATATCGTCACCATTTGGACAGCAGATATGAGCAAGGAAAGTGTAGCTATCGGGATCAACTGTGATAGGAGGAGTATGTATAGTTGTTGTCATGATGGGTAGCTCCTGAATTTTTGAAGGTTACTTCTTTTTATTAAAATATTTATTCATCATTTCCTGTTGTGTTAATGTGGACTTATTGATACCTTTTACTGTTTTATTGAGATTATGTCTTTGAGCTATGTTAATTGCATTAGCTATATTTTGATCCCGACGTATTTTAGCAAGTTCTTCGTTTCCTTCTTCAATTGCTTCATAAACATCATTAAAGCCTGCTATCATGGATGCATGCATCTCGTTGACTGCATCTTTTACCATGCGTCCGGATTGTTCAGTAGCCAAACGCTGTCTATTTTTGTCTAATAGATCAGTTGCATATCGTATATCATGGTCAGAAGAACTCATATCGTCATAAAGCCAGCGTAAAATCCAAAGTTCACGGTAGGTTATAGAAATTTTCCTTGTTGTATCATACAAACTCTCTAAAATTTCTTTATTCAGTGATAGTTCTTCTTCAAGTGCATTAATTTTTTTCGCTTGCTTTTCATTCCACGTATCGCGCTCTTTATTATAAGTCGGAACAGTAACAGTATTATAATGTTCTAAATCAGCTTCATACCGAGCGTCAATTTCAGCCTGCTTTTTAGGAATTTCTTCGTTGACCTTTTGCTGTTTTTCCTTGGCAACTTGTTTTGCATTTTCAACAGCTTTTAAGTATTCAGGTGATCGTGCCAAACGTTGATTTAAAGTATCTACCTTTAGCTTATATAGAAAGTATGTTCCAATTAAAACAAAAGGAGCAAAACATACTACTGATATGATAAACATAATGATACCAGCACCATCAACAAATGAAAATAGTTTTAATTCCCAAATAAAACAGATAAGTATTGCTACTACTGTTGGTATTAATACAAATTTATTTTTCAATAAGTCCTTAAGAAAGTCTGAATAACTATACTTTGCTTTTGGAGGTAATGGTATTTGTGCCTTAATTTTCGGTATTTCCAATATCTCACGAATAGGAGCTGGAGGTTTTGGTCTAAATTTTTCACCTCTTTGTTTTTGTAACTCTTCTTCGCCGATTTTAATTGCGGTGGTTAATGTCATTGCATCTCTGACAATTTCTGTTTCCTGTTCTTGGGTGTACTCGTTCATATCTCATTCCCTTACTGATGTTTTAAGTTCCAAACGGCATTGTTCCACCTGCTAAGAGCATTTGAATATCGTTTGCAATTTTTTTAGGTAATTCGGATTGTTGAAATGCTCCATATGCAGCAGTAATAAAAGGAACCAAACATAAAAACCATCCTACCGCAAGACCAATAATTTTGCTTGTCCATTCTGCATTAGAAAAATTAATCATCAATGTATTATTGTTTACAGTAAAGTTTGCTGTAATTTCCAGTCCAAGCCCGACAAATTTTTTAATACCGTCTTCGTCCTTGCTAAATTTAACAGAAATCCCATTTCCCATCTGAACTGCTGTAACTTCAAATCCTTTTGAACGATACATTTGTGTGAGTTGGTCTACCATCTCATTCATGTCAAAATCGGGATTAATTGAAATCATTTTTGCTTCCATGTTATTTTACCTTTCTGTTGTGTGTATTTTTTATATCAGTTGCTTATATACTCGAATAATATAAACAGCTAAAAATAAACTGCATAAAACTATAAAATAAATTTTTTCTGCTTTGTTGCTGAGCCTTTTCTTTAATATATTACGGTGTGCAATGTATAAAATGGTTGGTGCAACAGTAAAAAATAATGGATGGTATCTAAATGCTTCCTTAAGATTAAAAGAAAATGCGGAGAAATATGCTCTTGTTATTCCACATCCCGCGCAGGGAACATGAAAAAAATAAAAGATAGGACATCTATATACAAATAGAATTAAAAGCAAAATCAAAAGTAATATTAAATGGTATATAATCAATTTCCCATATGTTTTGTGCATTTATAAATATCTCCGACATGATATTCAAAGCAAGATATATTTATTGTTTTCTTGTTCCTTTATTACCGCATTTTGCTTCTTATTAGATAATTCCTGCTTAATTATACACCTGTATTCTCGTTTTGTCAACGATTATCTCGTTTATATCGGAAAATATTTTATAATTCCCTTAAAATTATGTTATATAGAAAAGGGAGACAGATTTAATGAAGTTTTCAGATAAATTAAGATTATTGATTGAAGAGAAAAATATAACGCAAAAACAATTAGCGGCTGATTTGCAGATTCCAGTATCTACTTTAGGTGGATATGTTCAGGGAACAAGTGAGCCTGATTTTGAAACGCTGAAAATGATTTCAAAATATTTTGAAGTAACCCCCAATTATTTATTGGATTATCATACAAATAATATTAAAAACAGCAAGGAAGAAGATATTTTAAGAATCTTCCGTTCTCTGTCTCCAGATCAACAGGATTTATACTTAGAGCAAGGCAAAGCATTTTTGAAAATCAACGCTAAAGAAAGTGTAAAATCCTCGAATACGACTTCACAAAATGGAAATAGAGTAGGATAACATATTGAGAGTAGCAGAGTATTACCCATTTTAAACCCTTTCTGCGCCTGTTCTCACAAAGTTAATTTAATACCACCATAATTTATATAGAACAACTTTAACCGCCGTATATCGTGTGATATACGGCTTTCTCTTTATATAGGTAAAATTACCTTCAAAACCTTTAATATTATTGATAAAGAAAACAAGTTTTCCGCATGTAGTTTGATTTTCTGATTCATCGTTACTCATGAAACCGTCATGAAAACATGAAGCAGAAAATACGCTGTTCAACCTGAGCAACACAAATGAAAAGGAATGTCTTGTGATTTTATAAATCAATTACCCACAAAAAGGAGATTTTAATTATGATAAGATTAAGACGTAAAATTGTTGCTTCAAGCAACCCATTAGCAGAGGAGTGTATATTGTCTCTCAACGATCTTGTAGATTTACTGAAAATGATTCCAGAACTGCAAGGATGTAATATCTCGATTGAAGACAGTCCCACAGGCTCGCTCCTGTTTGTAGTTGGCGAGAATGTTTTTGAAGTCTCGGATAACGCTGCGGTAGTGTAAATATAAAAAAACGGTCATTCGCAACTTTTTCAGACACGAATGACCGTTTCACTATTTATAGTCGCCTACTTAGGCAGACATTAAGACTACAGCCTTGGAACAAATTCTTTATGATCTGCAAAGCTCAAGTCGTTTAGTTTGTCCGAATGTTTCTTTAATGTAAAGATTTGCCTAATTGACATAATCGGATTTTTCATTAAAGATATTCCATATATAACTTGGGACTCGTAAAAGTCGGGATAGTTACTATCGCCCTCGCGGATAAAATATCCGCACTTTTTGCAGTAATAAAATGTTGAGTCAATTTTGGCTGATATCAGTCTGTTATTATCGTCCTCAACGCTTACAACCTCTTCCCATTCCGGGCACTTGTTTGTATTACCGCAAATGGGACATTCCGTTTGTTCAGTTGTTATATTGCTTATTTTTTTATCATGATAGTACATTTAAATGTACCTCCTGTATTGTTTAATTTTTATATAAATATTCTTGGATTTCATTAATCCAATTTATAGCTTCATTCAGCTTATCCTGATATTCTTTTGGAATATCAGGATTGGTCTCAATAAGCTCAATGAGATTATTTTTGGAAAAACCAAGTAGCTCAATAGGAGTAAACTCAATATATTGAATCATTACATATCCCCCTTTCATTCCTATTTATCATACGAGGCAAATAAGGTCCCAATTGCTTCTGCAATCTTGTTGTCGCCCGTTATATTATTCAAACAGCAAACTGTTTCAAATTCTACGCCGTAGATAGACTGCTGTACTGCTATATCCTGATAGTAGTTTAGCCAACCACTAACGATTTGTTTTAAGGAATTATACATTTTATAATCCAGTTCACTCACTGCCGCCATAACCTTCGCTAACAAAGAATTAATGCTTCTCCTTGAAGGAACAGTGATAATGCGCCCCCTTTCTTTATAAATTTGCCAGCCGAGAAATGTAAATCCTTTTTCAATATGGCTAATAACAGTCTTGTCGGCTGACAGACGCAGCCCTCTCTCTGACAGGAATTTTTCAATAACAGGAACAACTGATTGCACCAAAATAGTTTGACTAGTCGCAGTAACAATAAAATCGTCAGCGTATCGTATCAGGCGGACGTCCGCGCCGCATTCCCGCGTGAGCAAACCTTCCATACCGTCAAGAGTCATATTGCATATAACGCTTGACAGACTTCCACCTTGAGGGATACCCTTTTCGGTCGGATAGAACATATCATGCTCCACGTAACCGCATTTCAGAAATTTCCGCAGGATTACTTTATCCATTGGAATATGATCTAAGATCCATTCATGACTGATATTATCAAAACATGATTTGATATCAGCTTTCAGAATCCATTTGGGATATGGAGATTTAGAGAAAATATTCACACATTCCGCTAGTGCATCACGTGCCGACCTATTTACGCGAAAGCCATATGATCCTTTATCAGCGGTGACCTCAGCTATCGGATCAAGCGCAAATTTATATAAAGTCTGCATTGCTCGATCCTTCATGGTCGGTATGCTGAGAGGTCTCCATCTTCCGTCGGATTTCGGCAGGTAAATTCGCCTAAGCGGTTTGGGTTTATATCCCCGGCGACGCAAGCTACAGACAGCTTCCATCTTTTCCTCCGACGTTTTCCATATCACATTATCTACTCCCGGTGTGTATCTTCCTCTATTAGAGGTAACACACTTTACCGCGAGTATCTTGGCATAAATCGAATGAATCAATTTATGCTGCAACGATAACGCTTTATCAATTTCACCATTACTGTAAGCCAGCGCAATACGTCTTTGCAGCTTCCGAATATACTTCTCTGCTTTTTTGAAATCAACTTGATTCCATTTAAGAGGCATATCAGAAACAGTACACATTTCATATTCGTTCATTTTGCATTTCTCCTTTCAAACAGTTCTGTATGGTAATATCCGTACAGCTTTTTAATATGTAATAACCAATACATATCAGAAGCGGCATACTATTGAAATATTAATTTTGCTTGTTCCTTTTGGAAGTTCGGCAAATACGCTATGCCTACAGTAGTATTGAGCTTATTACATCATAATCACCACCTTGTTTTCTTTATGCTACTATATCCTGATTATCTATTTCATTTGACCTGTTTCCTCCTTCCAGACTGTTCTCTATCAAGAAAGCTTCATACTCGGAGTGATGGGATTCAACATATTCCTCAATGTCGGCAAATATGGCAAGAGCAAGTTCATACGCTTGCTTGTGACTCATTTTAAAATCTGAATAATCCATATCTTCCGACACCTCCTTGCAACTTTTTTCGTTTTGCCCTCTTGACATTATACATTGTATCATGTATAATTCGTATTAGATTACTAATTTAAACGTATATTTCGAGGTTTTACAATTTATTATTAGCATTTAAATACTAATAATATGGAGGGATGATGGAAAATAACAATAATTTCAATATAAAAGAAGTATTAAAAAAAGTAGTAGAAGAACTAAATAGAAAAATAAATATTGTAATAAATCCAAATCAAAAGAAAAAAGCAATGCACAATAAAAAAGAATTTTTTATCAAAAAAGATATGCACAAAGATTTTCCCATATCTAAGGATACATATTATAATTACAATGCATTTGTTAATGCTGAAAAGCCATCTAAAAATATAAAATCCATTGACTTATCTGTGTTTTACTATATATGTAAATATACAGACGTATCTGCCGATTACCTATTAGGATTTATAGAATCTAAACGGAAAGAACAAAGTGCAGAAATGGTAAGAAAAGAGTTTGGTCTTTCTGATGATGCTATGGATAACTTAAGTAGAATTAAGAATAGAACTCCTGAGTATACTGGGGAAGTATCTTCCGATATTATAAATACCATTTTAGAAAGCCGTGTTTTTTTGCAAAAACTAGATGACCATCTTCCGGTATATTTATCCTGTCTAAACGAATCAAGAGCAGCTGACATTGACATTGATATGGCTAGATATGGATTAACACGAGCATTTGAGGAATTGATAGATGAAATATGTAATAATATTACAAAAAAGAATTTGTCATTTAAAGAGTTGGATGAAAGTGGCATAATTTACTCATAAAAATAACTGTTAAGCATTTCACAGACTTAACAGTTACAAATAAGCATTATTCTATGTAAAGAAAATAAGCAGAGCGTTTTTAACACTCTGCTTATTCTTTTGTATTACACTAACCAAACAGTAACGGCAAAGCCGCCGACATAGAAATAGGGTTTTGTGTAATATTGCATTGTCTATTCGGGACGGAAAAGATATTTTCGGTATTTCGGTGTGTAGACTTGAACTCTCGCCGAAAATCTCTTGAGTTTTCAATTTCGGTAGCGGCTACGATTAGCCGCTTTTTCAGTTCAGTTGTTCAGTTACTTCGAGACCGCCGACGAATACCACCTTGATCTTCTCTTTGGATTCTACGATCACGCATTCGAGTATTTGTCGGATGATTTGGTCGTCATACGTCATCGGATGATTTTTCAGTCCGTCGAGTATGGTATAAATCTCATCAAGCCTTGATTTTGCGTTTTCACGCTTTTGCTTAGAAGCGCCGATTTGTTCAAGCTGTCCGAGCAGCTTGTTTTTCTCATTCATGAGCGCTGTCGCTCGATTATCGTCGAAGGTATCGGCTGTCTGTGCGGATACCGCCTGCAGCATGGCTTTAAATTCGGCGTCGATCTCAGCGATCCGTATTTGTATGTCGAGACTTTTGTCCTCGGTTTCTTCGGCGTCGAGTCCCATACCGATGTGCAGTTTGAGGGTTTTCAAAACTTCTGCATTTTGCTTTGCCGTTTTTAGTACGGCATTCATGATTGCATTTTGAATCATGCTTTCTTCTACAGTCGGTGACTCATGGCAGTATTTCTTTCCATAGTCGAGTCGACTGATGCACCGCCACACGATTTTCTTCTCGCCTTTTACCGTCCATGTGCATCGGCGGTACGGCGTTCCGCATTCTCCGCAGATCAGCAATTCCGTAAGCGCATATTTGCTTGAGTATTTGCCTTGTTCGGTCTTTGTGCCGATCTGCTTTGTCTTTCGCTTTCCGTTTCGCCTTGCCATTTCTTCCTGCGCTCTGCCGAAGGTGGCTGCGTCGATGATAGCAGGGTGATTGTTTTCCACATAGTATTTTGGACGCTCGCCATTATTGGCTTTTACTTTTTTACTGAGGCAGTCCACAATGTAGGTCTTGTTGATGATAGCGTCACCCTTGTATTTTTCATTGGTAAGGATTGAAGCAATTCTTCCTCTGCGCCATTCACCGTTACCGGAAGGCGTTGCGATCCCGTCTGCATTTAAGTTATCTGCAATTGTAGCAAGGCTGTCGCCTGCAAGGAATCTTTCGTATATCCGTCTGACAATTGCCGCCTGTTCGGGATCGATTTCGGGCTTTCCATCCTCTCCTTTGCGGTATCCGAGGAAGTTCTTGTAATGGAAGGATACCTTTCCGTCTCTTGCGCTCTGCGCCTTGCCCCACTTGACATTGGCGCTGATGTTCTCGGATTCGCTCTGTGCAATGCTGCCGTAGATGGTTATATAAAATTCCGCGCCGGGATCGGTGCTGTGAATGCCCTGTTCCTCGAAGTACACATCCACGCCTAAGTCCTTGAGCATTCTTGTGTGCTGTAAGCAGTCCACCGTGTTTCGAGCAAATCGGGCGATGGATTTGGTGATGATCATATCAATCTTGCCTTGCTTGCATTTCTTGATCATCCTGTTGAATTCGTCTCGCTTTTTGATGCTCGTTCCGGTAATGCCTTTGTCTGCGTAAATGCCGACTAAAGTCCATTTTGGTTCGCTTTGAATTCGCTCGGTGTAGTGCTTAACCTGTACTTCATAGCTGTTCAGTTGTTCTTCCTGCTTTGTGGATACTCGGCAGTAAGCCGCTACCCGTAACTGGCGGTATTCTTTCTTTAGCTGTTTAGCCGTATCAACGGTCGGCTGTATTTTGCGTACCACCTTCGCAGGCTGTTGTACTGTTGTCACTTCCATCGCTTTGCTCCTTTCCGATCTGCTGACCATTTGTTAATATGATGCTTACCGTTCCGTTCTCGCAGAGCCGAAGCTCACTGACGGTTCGGTTGAATAATTCGGGAGAAAAATCGGAAAGCGGACTCGCATTCGCAAAGTCCGCTTTCAATCGCTTAGCTATATACACTGCATTGTCGATGCCCTCGTATTTGAGAGAGACACTTTGCAGCAGTTGTTTTCTTAGTGTATTCTTTTGAATAGAGAAACCTTCGAGTGTTCTGCCGATCTCGTTGTTCAGTCTGCGAAGCTCGGTGCTTGGCTCCTGAACCGCAGGCTTTGGAATGTATATCCTTTCGGTATTGGAGATTACGCCATTCAAAAGCTCGGTGATTTTTCCGAGCAGTTCTTCATCGGCTATGGCAATCAAATGCCGGCAACCATCATTTTTACAAGCCCATCTCTGACGGCATTTGTTTCGGCTGTCACTGCGGCGATGCATCTCACTGCCGCAGACAGGGCATCTGACGGGTACGGTAATTTGGAAAATATCCGATTTCCGATCCACACCTTTCTGCGTGTTCCGCGCGGCTTTGATTTCCTGAACAGCATCGTATGTTTCCTGCTCAACGATTGCGGGGTAGGCGTCCGTACCAAGGTATCGTTCATCTTCGAGGATATGTTTAAGTCGTGCTTTGTTCCATCCGATGACTCCGGGCATGAACTCGACGCTCCGCACATTGAGTTCGGATGTGATATCTGATAAGGATTTGCCCGACAGATAGCCGTCATAAATCCCGGCGACAATTGCCTGCTCCTGCGGTTGAACGACTATGCTGCCTTTAGTGAAGGAGTATCCGTAAGGGAGATTGCGATTCTTCATGTTCTCCGACACCATCCTTTCTCGCTTATTTGCTCCGTCAGCTCGATTTCACCGATCAAACGGAAGATCAGTTTTGTGTTGTCTTCAACCGTGATGCTCTCCACGATCTGTCCGAAGAGTTCTTCATCGAATTCGACTGTTACTTCAGCTTCTTCGAGAATTTCACTCAGTTCTCTGAGACTTTCGAGCCATGCGTCATCTTCATCCTCGGCAAGCTTCTTTTTTCGCTTGACCCGTAAGGCTGTGATCCTGTTTCCGATCTCAGCCGTCTGCGCCGTGTATTCGGCGGCGGGCAGGATACCGCTTGTGTGAAGCCTTGTGATGACTAGGTTTTGTGCGGCAAGGTCGGCGATTTCTTTATCAATCTGTCTTACCTTATCCTGTATTCCGCTTGTCTTACTCTGCATGGTTTCAATCTGACGGATCAGTGTGCCGATCAGTTCTTCTCGGTTATCCTTGAGTTTGTAAACCATCGTCATGAAGGTATCGTACACGGCGTCCTGCCGTACCCGTCTGTACCGACAGTCGGTCACTCCGGCGGATTTTCCGTTGCAAAGCCAGTATGCGATTCCGTTGGTAATCTGCCTGCGGAAGACCCTGCCGCATTCGGGGCATCTCAGCTTTCCGCTCAGAGGGGCAGGTTTTCTTTTACAGCCTTTGCCCGATTTCCTCGACTGCATCAGATCCTGCACCGCTTTGTATGCGTCCTTTCCCACGATGGCAGGATTGCTGTTTTCCACATAGTATTTAGGAAGCTGCCCTTCATTTCTCACCTTGCGGAAGGGCAATGTTTCGGTGGTAAAGGATTTTTGTAGGAGAGCATCTCCCATGTATCGCTCGTTGGTGAGGATATATTTGATCGTAGAGGCGTACCATTTCTTTTGGCTGTACCGTCTCGGTATTCCTTCCTCATTGAGCAACTTGGCAATGTTCTGTGTGCCGATGCCTTGCAGGTACAGGCTGAAAATCCGGCACACCACTTTCATCTCATCATCCTTTGGAACAAGCTGCCCATCGATCAGACTGTAACCGTATGCGGGGGAGCAGCAGTTGAAGTCTCCCGACTCCATTCGTTTCTGATAGCTCCAACGCATATTCCCCGATATGGACACGCTTTCCTGCTGTGCAGCCATACCGGGGAATGTTACGATCATTTCCATGTTCAGTTTGTCGGTCTCAATGCCTTGTTCCTCGAAATACACGCTGACACCGATGCTTTTCAGCAGACGGAGTGTTGTCAGCAGTTCTTCCGTGTTTCTTGCAAATCGGGATACCGATTTAACAATAATGCGGTCGATCTTTCCTTTTTTGCAGTCACGGATCAGACGGTTCTGTTCATCACGCTTTTTCATGTCTGTTCCGGTCAGTCCTTCGTCCGCATAGATATCGACCAGTGCGTATTCGGGATGCTTTCTCTCATACTCGCTGTAGTACCGTATCTGTGCGGCGAAGGAGTGAAGCTGGTCTTCGGAATCGCTTGATACGCGGCAGTAGGCTGCCAGTCGGACAGGCTTATCTGATTTCGGTTTTACTGCTGTAATTTCCGTAATTTGCATTGCTTTCGCTCCTTTCTTCGTTCTTGCCTTTCGGCAACACCAACAATACCACATGAGTTCGAGTCATTCCAGAGAGAATACGAAGATTTATCATTTCAGACATATATATTTTCGACATCGTAGTGGTCTGCGCTGATGCGGATGATTTTCTCATATTCCTCTTTGCTGATGAGCCTCATGCCGAGCAGCAGACGAAGCAGACTCACGCTGTAGGCAAAGGATGCGTTGTTTTGGTCTTTACTCATTCTTCAATCCCTCCAAGTATTCAAGTCCGAAGCTGATCACGATGGCATGATCGATCCGCTTCATTGTTTGAGTATCCATCGCTCCGACAAAATTGCCAAGCCGTGACTTATCTATCGTCCTGATCTGTTCGAGCAGCACCATTGATTTCTTTTTCATGCAGTCTGATGTGAAAATGATGTGAGTGGGAAGATGCGCTTTGTCCAGTTCGCTTGTAATTGCTGCAACGATAGTAGTGTCGCTGTACATATTTCCTTTGTCATTCTGTAAAATGACAACAGGACGGTTACCGTCCTGTTCGCTGCCTACGATCGGTGACAGCTCGGCGTAATAGATTTCGCCTCTTTTGATTTCATTCATTGTTTGCCTCCGTAAGTAAAAGGCGGTCTCTCATCCGCAAAAGAGTAAACGACCGCCTGTAGTTTCTTGTATCAATCGTTTTGATTTCAGCCGATATTTGAACCACGCCAACCCCTCGGCATAAGGAGCCATTGCTCCCACGGGAACGCATTCTCCGGCTGTGCATTCAGCCTCATGGGAATCTCACCCCTCCCAGGTTCTCTGCGAGGCGCCCTCCTTTGCTGCGACGGCACGCAATGCTTTGCATTGCGGTCAAATATGCTTACGCATATTTGCTCTTTTAATGCTGCACACTGCTTCAACGCTCGGCTTTAGGACTGGACGCAAGTATCATTATTTCTTCTGCCTGTCATGGCCTTCGGTACGGGTGCGCCGCACCGTCCGGGTAGATCCCGTGTGGCTTGCCGGTTTCCCGACAGCAGAAGGAAGGTAAAAAATGCGCTGTGCTATTCAATTGTCAAAGAGCAACGGAAGCCTACAGAAATAGCCCCCTCACTTTCCATGGCGAAAAGTTAAGGGGGCTACAACCAGGAATTTTTAATTTTCTAAAAGTTTTTTCAGTTTGGCTCGAATTTTACCAATCCGTTTGCTGACCGCCTGTTGTGATATGCTATACAAGTGCGCAAGTTCTGTTTCGGGAATCTCGGCGTAGTAATGCCGGTAGATCAAAAGCTGTTCTTCCTTCGGCAGAGCAAAAATCGCCTGCTTCAGCTTGTCCGACATGATTTTATTTTCAACCTGTACGGCGATATCTATGCTGCTGTCAATTAAAATATCCGTGCCGCTGAATTCATCCGTTGTAAGCATATCGTAAGAGATATCTCCGTTAGATGCTGACTGCTTCATCAAATATTTTTGCCTGTTTTCTGTTCTGTAAAAATCCGCATATTCATCTTTTGAAACCTCCATCAGCATCCCGTGCAGAGGCAAAAAGAGCTTGTCCGCATATTGAGAGCTTTTGTCTTCAGTTAGGCGGCAGAGTTCTTCATATGTTATTTCCTTGTAGTTGCCGTCTGATAAAATAAATACTTTCTTCGGTGCATATTTCACCTGTGTTTCCTCCAATCAATCGATTTTGAATTTTTCAAAACGATTGATTGGGGAGGGCTGCGCCCGCTATGGAATATCCAAATGCGGCATATTACGACATAGAAAAAGCGCACCCGTTCACAAACGAGTGCGCCATTTTGTAGAGGACTGCCATATATTAGCCTGTATGGGCTGAATAAGAAAAACTGTGTCGAACAAAAAAATACCGCAATCCCCTTGAGGACTGCGGTATGTAAAAGATGATATTTTAGATTTTTGCCGGGCGGAGTTCTGTGCGGTTTAATTCCTTTATTTTTCATTATATCCCCTTTGAGGGGATAAGCCGACAGACAGTTTCAGTTTTCCCCTATCCGTTTTGTAGATAAAGGAATTATACTGTGTGAAAAGGAGATTTCACCGAGATATAACCGAGATTACGCCGAGGAATATCGCAAGTTTAGACGATATGCGAAAGAAATTTATCATATTTACTCAAAATATAGAAATCCATTAAACAAGTGCTCGAAATAACCTATGTAAAGTAAGAAAACAGCAGTCCGCTTAAACAGACTGCTGCTGGAAATTTTTTTAATTGTACTGAAACCGATACCCAACATCCCGAATACTCTCGATTTGATATGCAGGCGCTTGATCAATGTCAAAAAGTTTTCTGCGGATATTACGGATATGAAACCCGATTGTTTCCCGTTCACTTCCCGAAGAAAAATCGCCCCATACCTTTTCATAGATTTGCTCATAGGTCAGTACACGGTTTTTGTTGGCAGCTAATAGGCAGAAAATATCATATTCCTTTGCTGTGAAAGAAATCTCTTGACCATTACTTGTAATCTTTCTGCGGGCAAGATTTATCTCAAGTCCGGGGAATGATAGCACCGGCTCATCTCGGAGTTCCCATTTCTTCAAATCGGGATGGCGTGACAAAAAAGCAAGAATATCCTCAAAAGCAGAACTGTCATGCTCTGTCAGTTCCAAAATTATAATTCGTCCGATAGTATCACCACCCAAAATAATAAAACAATTTCATATTGAGCATTTGATCCATGCTCTCATTCCACAAGTCCGTACTTCACCTTAATTCGATCCAGCTTCTCAAGCATCGGTTCGGCAATAAACAGGAGAAACAGCACCGTTGCCGCCGCATGGATCATATCCATAGGGAAGCCAGTGAGATAATAGCCCATGATCATCTTCAGATTCAGCGACTCACTGCCCCAAATAAGCGCCGACGCCGGATTCATGATTCCACCGTAGATCAGGATCGCGCTGAGTGCGCCGAACACGCAAAGCGATGCTTTTGTACGGCGCAGCAGACCCTTTCGGTATAGCACTCCGGCAAAAAATCCGATAATTCCCATAGCGAACATCTGCCATGGCGTCCACGGGCCTTGTGAGAACAGAATATTTGATACCATCATCGTCACAGCACCTACCAAAAATCCTGTCTCCCCGCCGAATGCAACGCCGGCAATGATCGTCATAGCGAGCACCGGCTTGAACTGCGGCAGCATAAAGAATGCGGCTCTTCCTGCAATACTGAGTGCACACAGCACGGCGATGATAACTAATTCCCGCGCTTTTGGCTTTCGTCCTTCAAATACCATGAAGAACGGCAGCATACATTCGATCAGCACAGCAAGCGCTGTCAGATAGTATTGTTTGCGGTCGATATAGACAACTCCTATAAATAATGTCAACGGAATCAGCAGCAGAATGAGCGCTACTGCCGCTAAAGTCCGTTTTGACAATTTTCTCTTGTCTTTCGGCGTTTGAATCATGACAGACGGCGCAGATCTACGCCCGATCAATACCGCCGTCAGCAACAGGAACACGATCAGCACGCCGTAAATGCAAAGCTGATCCTTGCCGAGAGCCGTCAGACCGTTTTTGCCGATCATTTCTGACAATCGCTCCGATTTCAGTGTGTAAATAAAGAGTAAAAACGACATCGAAGCGGATATGCCTGCTCCGATCTTTCGCCAAGCAGGCAGTTTTTTCGGGTGAAATTCCGTCTTTTTACTGATCGGTTCCGGCGTGTATTCATAGAATACCTCTGTATGTACATTTGCTGTTTTTCCGCCTATCGCTTCGATTACATCCTCGGTCGTGACAGCATTCGGGATCATGTTCCTTGCAATGCGGTTGGCAGAGGTAGTATAAAAGCTGTTGCCTGAGAAAAAATCTGTCGGCGTACCTTCCGTGACGATTGCCCCGTCAAAGAAAAGAGCGCATCTGTCAGCGTATTTGGCGCAGAATTCGATATCGTGACTGACCATGACAATACACACGCCCGCGTCAAGCAGTGCCTTCAGAATATTGGCAAATTCCATTTTGAACTGCGCGTCCAAGCCTTTTGTCGGCTCGTCCAAGAGAAGGATATCGGGGCTGCGTAAAAGCAGCTTTGCAAGCGCCGCTCGTTGTTGCTCGCCTCCTGATAGGTCGTAAGGATGCCGATTTTCAAAACCTGTCAGACGGCAGAGCTTAATGATATGTGCGATTTTTTCCTCTTTGTTTTCTTTTGACAATTTGAAATCTGCAAGTGCATCCTTCAAATCTTCGTAAACAGTCTTTTTGACAAACAGCGTCTGCGGATTTTGCGGAAGGAAACCGATTTGTCCGTCTGTTTTGACATCGCCTCTATATGGCGTTTTCAGTCCTGATAACAGCTTCAGCGTCGTGGTCTTGCCTGTTCCGTTCCCGCCGAGAATGCAAAAAAGTTCCCCGGAGTATGCGGTTAGATTGACGCCCTTAACGATATCCGGCTGATCTTTTTCATAGCGGAACCAGGCGTCAGTGACGGAGATTTTTATTTCTCTGTCTTTTTTTTCAGAAGATCGTTCCGGCAGGGGACGGGCGGGATGCTCCGCCGTGTACGCCGACAGAAACTCCCGTCCTTCATTGACGGAAATCGGGCAAAGCGAATCACTTTCGACCGATCCCCAAATTCGCATAGCGGCGGGCATTGCAAGAAACATGGAATGATCGGTTTCTTTGAGATAAGTCCCGATCTCTGTAACTGTACCTGAGCAAAGGAGTTGTCCGTTTTCCATCACAGCGGCTCGGGTTGCAAGGGGCAGGGCTTCTTCCAAACGATGCTCGGTTAGAATGATGGTTGTTCCCAGTTCACGGTTGATCTTTTTCAGCGTCGCCAGAAAATCCGATGCGGCGATGGGGTCAAGCTGGCTTGTCGGCTCATCAAGTATCAGGAGCTTCGGCTGCATGACCATCACCGATGCGAGATTCAAAAGCTGTTTCTGTCCGCCGGAAAGCTCCGACACATTCTTGTAAAACCAGTTCTGTATCCCGAAAAACGAAGCCATTTCCGCAACGCGCCGCCGAATAGTGGGCGTGTCGCATCCGAGACTCTCCAAGCCGAAAGCCAGCTCATGCCATACTTTATCTGTCACGATCTGATTATCGGGAGACTGGAGTACAAAGCCGATCTTTGACGCACTTTCTCTGTCGCTCAAATCGGAAATAGAAGCTCTGTCAAAAAGAATGTCTCCGCTTTTCACACCGTGGGGAGCAAGCTGCGGTTTTAACTGCCTTAACAATGTGGATTTACCACAGCCGGACTGTCCGCAGAGCACAAAGAAATCTCCGGCGTGAATCGTCAGCGACAAATGATCGAGCGCCGGACTTTTGGTTTCGGGATAAAAGAATGTCAAATCTTTGACTGTAAGGATTTCCATTGTCGCTCCTCTCTTCCGTCAAGTACAACCGGCGTGATACATAGTGCAAAATAAATGATTTGAAAGCTGACTGTCAGCGGCTCGGTCAGCACGCCCCGGATACTGGGGAAATACCTCCAAAATAAGCCGCCTGAAAGACTGCCGCTGAGCAGGTAGATACCGCAGAAGCCAAGCCAAAAAAGAGCGCTTTTGTCACGGTCAGTAAGCGTATAAATGGAAAACGCCGTCCTTCCTTTCAGCCCGTAGCCGCGGCTTTTCATACTGTCTGCTGTTTCGATGGCATTTTCAAGCGACCATGTGACCATGATCGAAAAACAGGTGACACCGCATCGGAATCTTTTCCACAGACTGCCGTTTACACTGTCCCGTTCCATGCCTGCCTGCGCCTCTTTAACAAGTACAAACTGTGCCTTGAATTTCGGAACAAATCGAAGGGTCATACTGAGCACCAGCGACATCGCCGGGATAATCCGTCCGAACAAATAAACAAATTTGTCCGAGGTCATCACCGCCGTATAGCAGCTGAACCATAAAAGAACGGACACTAACATAATTGCGGCGGAGATACCGTAAAGAATGCTTTCCAATGTCAGTGGATTCCCCGTGGGAAGATAGCACAGGATCACAGAACCCTGATGATTGAACGCCGGATTGATAAGTGCTGTTAAAACCAAGGTCGGGACGGCATATCGAAGTAAAAAGCGTACCGATTTTCTGCCGTTCAGATGAATATGGTAACAAACAGCACAGAATAAAGAAATAAAGAGGCAAACGGGATGCATGAAGAACATTGCGAATCCGAATACCAAACCAAAATAGAGAAAATTCACAAGCGGATGGTAATTTGAAAAAGCATCTTTACTTTGCATTCCGTTCACCTCCCAAAATCCATTCCATTATCCGCCAATGGCATAACCGCCGCCGATATCTTTGCCGAGATCACAGGTATACCGCCATTCTACAACTTCGCCCTGCTTCAGCTGATAGCGGCTGCATCCGTAGTTCGGATACCAGCCGTCCACACGGTACATCCAACCCGAACCGCTGCCGCAGTCAAACTCATACAAATTATGGATTCCCTCCACATAGGCGCTGTTATAGATCGGCGTCCACGAAGCCTCCATCTGTATCCCGTTTTCTTTACAGATACGCTGAAGTACGTCATAGACAGATTCGCCCTCATAAAATGTTACGGTTTGTGATGCAAAGATGATCCCGTT
This sequence comes from Clostridiales bacterium, assembly GCA_022800625.1. Lineage (GTDB taxonomy): Bacteria > Bacillota > Clostridia > Oscillospirales > CAG-272 > RUG11130. The sequence continues at coordinate 54,080 of JAAWQR010000003.1, forward strand.
TGAAGGAACTGCATCCATTTTATCAGGCTCCAAGTCCTTTAAATTATTCAAGATCGTAGAACATTCAATGGAGAAGGTACAAGTATATGTCTTTTTATCATTAACGGTCTGATTTTCCGGTTCAACCGGCATCGGCTTGCCCTCCGGAACAGGGTCGGTCTTGTATTTGTCCTGTTCGGTATCTTTTCCTTCGGAAAGCACTCTTCCGCCCCCGTCGGTTACACCGGAAAGATACGGATCGGCTTCTACAGAAGAAGTATCCTGCTTTTCTGAGGATGTTTCTGTTTTATCAATCTCAGTATTTTGCGTGATATCAGGCGTGATTTCAAAATATCCCGTCTGTGCCACGGCAGAAAAGTTCAGGATACTTTTATCGCTGCCTGTTACGCTGGCGCTGCATTTTGGTGTACGATCTGTTTCTGAGACTTCATAAACCGTTGCACTCTCTGCCTCCCACTTCTCATTCAGATAGATAGATAGTACGGGAGAAAAGCCGAAATCTTCACCCGAAAGATAGTGAAATGCAATCTTTTTGCTGTTTCCTGAAGTAATTTCAATTCCGAGGTTGAGGTCTTTTGTCTCGTCAATATCACTGCCGAACACCGTCCATTCATAACGAAATCCGTTTGATTCTCCGACAAATGTCGTAACCTTATTCTGCTCTTTCAGTTGCCCAAAAACAGAGTCCGAGATCACACCGTCCTCCGGGATCGGGATACTGCTTTGCAGCTCGGCGGGCTTCAAACTGAGATTTTGGCAGGCAGACAGAGCAAATATCATCAAAGTACAGAGCAGGAAACATAGTATTCTTTTTTTCATGCTTTACCCTCCGATCACAATGCGTCCGTTGTTTGTTTTTAAGGCGTCTTTGGCGGAAGCAAGGCTGCTTTCTTCATCGGATGCAGCAAAAACGGCGTCATCGAAAGAAAGTTCATAAATATCACCGCTTTTCGCACTTCCCCGAAGCCGAAACATCAAATGCAGCAGTATATTCCCATTCTCCTCAAGCGCATCCTTTGTGAAAGCGTATTTGCCGCCGGTCATGTCCAGATACATCAGATTGATCTGTCCGACTTCATTACTGCGCTCTATATTGACACTCCATTCGGGAAGCTGATACCCGAAAGCACTCTGAGCGTCTGTAATCATAACATTGCCTTCCTCGATACCTAAAAATTCCAGTTTTGAGGAATCAAAGCTTATACTGAAGCTTGCCGCCGGATATACTTCATCGCCAAGAGCGGACAACTGTAATTCCAAGCTGAACGGTTCACGATCCGATGCGCTTTTCCTGTCGGGCGTTTCAATGGTAACGGCGGGTACGGCAGTCAAAAGGCTGTCGCGCCCCCGTAAAAAGAATATAAGGAATACTGCGATTGCGGCAAGCATAACAATAGAACTAATAATAACAATTTTCTTTTTCTTCGAAAGAGTTTTTCTATTATTTTTATTCATCAGTCAATCACATTCTTCAGTGTTGCCGCCTTGTTTACAACTGCAAACTCATCACCGTTTACAAAATGCTCTACAATACCAAGTGCGTCGAAGGTATTGAGTCTTGAGTCTGCATTGACATTCATCGAAAGGATCTCATTGTCGCTCGGCGTGTCTGCTTTTCTGAGCCACAGATCAACAGCCGCCAACGCATCCTGCGCATTTACGATGCCATCGCCGTTAGAGTCGCCAAAGGTGATCGAATCGGCCGTATTATCGGAAACGGTGTAATTGCCCGGCTTTGTGAATACAGAAAGATCGGAAGAGTCAGACATGCATACATAAGTAGAAACACCGGTTTTAGCGGAGAGCGAAGCGCTATAACGCAGGGAAATGCTGCTTGTTCCATCATTGAACATGATTTTTGCGCCATCATTTACCCCTGTTACGGCAATGGCAATCGCTGTCCTGGAAGATGAAATCAGATCCACATCGTCTCCGGTATACAATACCATAGCGGTATAGGAAATACCTTTGACAATTTTCACGGTATCCGACGCTTTTGTGATATCAACAATCGTCATGGACTCTGCATTGTCAGACTGAGAATTCTTTTTAAGTGACATTCCTGTAACCCCAACAGAAAGGCTGTCTGTGACTGCGGTATTTATGTCACTTCTCAGTTCAAAACCAATGACAAGAAATTCTGCCGGGTAGCTGCTTCCGCTGATTGCAATATCGTTTCCGTTTTTCGGATCAAAATATACGATACGGAGCTTTCCGGTCGATTCTTCGAGGTTATAGCTCAACTGTCCGCCGCTGACACGGCCGCCCGCCGTAACGCCTGTAACAGACAGTTCAGAAGGAACAGAGACAATGCAGTCCATAAGTTTATATCCTGCCTCTGCATCCCACGCAGTCAGATCAATAACTGCATTAAAAGAAGTTCCGGCAGTGTTTTCGATTTTTTCGGGCAAAGAAAGCGTTGCAGTAATGTCCTCTGAAGTCGGAAGCTGTGCGGTAACATCGGTCATATCATATAGAACGTTTTTATTATTCAGGAATCGATCGTATGCGGCGAGCGCATAGGCTGCCTGATCGGTTGCCATCGCATTACTCTCACCGTCCATGGTATGACGGAATGCAGCATCTTTTTCGCAGTAAAATTCAAGAATGGCGTCTACGGCAGAATGACCGTTTTTCACAAACCGGAAGTCGGTATCGGGATTGACCCCCCATGCAGTGCAGGCGACAATGACCTGCGCAATGCTCTCGGAGTTGATAGAACCCCATGAAGAGTAACCGCCGTTATCTTTCTGCATGGCGGAAAGGCACTCAAATCCTTTTTCTGCCGCTTCACTGACGGCTGCCTGTCCACGGTAATTGTAGAGTGCCTGTAAAGTCATAGCCGTGATATCCGGGTCTGCCGCCGTTCCGCTGAGCGCCCAGCCGCCGTCTGCAAGCTGTTTACTCAAAATATAATCTACACATTGCTGACGAATGGTCGTATCTGTTGTCTGATAGTTCTGCGTATCTAGAGCAATCAGCGCAAAAATCGGGCCGTTGATTCCTTGCTTTGTGATCCATGAGAAATCGTCAAAGGGTGTAATCAAATTCACACCGCCCACATTGGCAGGGTCTTTCCCAATGGAAGCAAGCGCAAGAATCAATCTTGAGTTTTCTGTAGATTTTACTTTATGTAAGGCTCCGTCCATATTCACGGAAGCTGCCTTTGTCTGTACGGTTTCTACAATACGGTCGTAGTACTCTGCGAAATATGGGGAATCGATTTCATAATAGCCACCGCGGGCAAGAGAAAGAACTGTCCATTCACCGGCAGTCGTACCGAACACAGGCTCGGGAATCGATACGGCTAACTGTGCCAGCGTTGCGTTCAGAATCTCTTTTACATCTCTTGCCGTTTCGCCCGCACTGCCGCCGTTTAACGAAGCTTCCATGGCGTCAACCTCTGCCTGTGTCGCAGTTAGATTCTCCATAACCTTAAGAGCGGCGGCTTTGGCGGCAGTGTTATTGCTGTTTGCGTATGCCGTATAAAGCTTGTCTTTGTTTGCGTGTGTATAAAAGGCAGGCATACCCCAGCCTGAATCAAAACCGAGATCAGCACCGTATCCCCAAAGGGTAAACTGCCAGCGAATCACATAGGTGTTGCCGTAATCCTGATAATTTTCAGTGCCGATATAATCTTCCAGTCCGAATTGCGAGCATCCGACGGGAATCATCAAATCATTGACGGTGATCATCCAACCTGCCATGAAGGAGTAGTCGAACTCTCCAAGCGCATCGTCATTGTTCCCGTCATGGTCGTCGTCTCCGGGGCCGCCGTTTTCCGTTATGATGGCGGGAATTTTGGTATAGCCTTTATCAATACCGGTAATGCTTGAAATGTAGGCACTGGTTTCCCAATCTCCGGTAATAAAATACGCAAGGTTATTATCAATCAGCATTGCGAGAGTCGCCATTCCTGCTGTCAGATCACTTTCAGAATAAGGGCCGTAGCCTTCTTTTGCTAAAAGAGCATTGATTTCGTCCAAAGTGTAGGATTTCGGTTCTACATACATTCCTTGTCCGAGAGTCAGACCTTCGATAGAAATAACAACATTGAATTCATTTGATTTATCAGCCGCAAATGTCGTAAATGCACCAAACGGCAGCATAGACAGCACCATGATAATGCTAAGCAGCCCGGCAATAAGTCGATTTGTTTTTCTCATAATAAAATCCTCCTGATTATTGGTTTAACTGTCTTTTTCTTGGTCTTTCGAGGCAGACTCTTTTCGTTTTTTCCGTTCCAGCTTTCGAAGCGCTGTTTCCCGCATTGTTTTAGCGCCGCCTGAGCGCTTCTTTTTTTTCGGTGCTTCAGGCTTCGCTTCTTTCAGTCCGGCTTTGACCAAAGCACGCGGCCACGGCCCCAAAAAGGCTTTGATTCGGGATAGGGTAACAACATCAAAATCATCTTTGTGGGGTAATCTGCCAAGTTCCTTCTGCTTTTCGAGAAGCTTGCTTACCGCCCAAGTCTGCTTCTCCTCGTCTGACCATTTGGTCATTTCTCCCATATGATTTTATCCCTCCCTTCCGAATAAAAAGGCTCTTTCCCACAAACTTGAAGGAAAGAGCACAACAGATTATAAAGCACAACAAAACCACGGTTTTGAAATCAAGCAAAAAAATTAAAGAGCGCAGGATTTCAAAGCCGACAATATGTCGCTTGATAATCGGTTGCACTCTTCTCGCCCAATCATGGTAAACCTTTTTTGAAAATACGGCAGGTATCCTGACTTATGATAAGCGGCATTAAAAAACAATACCGCAAAAGAGCAGCCTTCTCAGGAGTGAAATCTCCCAATGACACCATGCTCTTCATTTCGTCAAATACAGTAATGGCGGTTGTTCCGGATTCGAACCGGATTCCCTTTTTCATCTACTCAGCTAACAACTTTTCAAACCGTATTTTCTTTATCAATATTCAATTTCAAGTATATATAAATTATTATATCTGATTTTTTTGATTTTGTCAAGCGAGTTAGCCGGCGGTGAGCAAAAAAACTCTTTATAAATATTTTTATATTCTGTAGTATAAACAACGACACGGCAGAAAGCGAATAAGGTAATGCGTAATATTTGACTATAATGCGATGAAATTTATATTTTTGTGTATACTACAAATCTCTGTTGGCGTTTATTGTCATTCTTTCTGCTGTATCTTTTACAGTGGGTAGTTCACCTTCACCTGCCATCATGACAGGTACCACCTGCCACCGAGTGGATATAGTTATCCCTTGGCGGCAGGTGTGTTTTTTGCTCTGTCGCTATCATTGAATTTTGTAAAGCAGGCTGCTTTTGCCGCCTCTTGTGCGGTATCGCTGTTCGGTTTCAAGCAGTCCGGCTTTTCGAAGATCCCGCAAGGCACGGCGAACGGTAGACTGCGACAGCTTCAGTTCTGCCGCTATGGTCGGGATCGCAGGCCAACATTCACCGTCCTTGTTTGCTCTGTAGGAAAGATAAATATAAACAGATACTGCACGGTGAGGCAGCTCCATGCGGTATAAAAAATCAAGCCTGCCCATCAGATTTCACCTCCTGCGGCTGTGGCATATTCTGAGGTTTCCTTCGGCTCGGAGGGACGGATTGCAATGCAGTACCGCCGCCGTTATTTTTCTCCTTCGGTTTATTCGGAGGTGTCTGCTGTGGCTCATGGCTTTGGCTTTCTGCCTGATTTACGCCTCCTGCGGATTCACTGTCCGCAGGAGGTTCTTCCTTGATCAGCAATTCGGGATGGTATTTCTGTACGATGCCGTCCATGATCTCCTTTTTCTCAGCATACACGACTTCACGGCCGCCGTTGTCCTCTACGGTGTATGGCTTATCTTTGTTGAATTCAATACCCCATTTGAAGAACAGCTTCAGCTTCACTTTCACGGGATGGGATCCTGTTTTCATGACAACAAACTGTCCCTTTGGCATGGATTTCAGTTCATCCGGTGTCATGAGCGGCCGTTCTATCATTTGCAAGGATTGAGAGGGATCGTTTTTGGATCGGCTTACAGATCCGCTCATGACGGTTCGGCTGCCAAGCGCTTTGGAGAGAACTTCTGCCGAGCTGCTGTTGGGAGCGAAACCGCCGAACAGCGTGATCTGCGTATTGTCTACAATGATCTCTGCTCCTTCCTTGCCGTAGTTCTTATCAAGTTGCGAGAATGACTGGATGATTGGTACGATCTGCAAGCGACGGGAACGGGATGCCGAGAACATCATCTCGGCAGACTCAATCTTAGGCAAAGTGCCAAACTCGTCACAGAAGAATACGCAGCGGTTCTTCAGCTTGCCGCCGTTCTCATCAGCAACCGCAAGGATTTCACGGTATAGCTGTTGAATAATCAGTGAGATCATGAAGAAGGTATTGGGATTTTCCTCCGGCATGATTACGAATATAGCGGACTTCTCGTTGCAGAACTTTTCGGCGTCGATCTCGGTATCAAAGCAGAGGAGTTGTTCAAGCTCCGAATCGAGGAAAGCATTTAATCGTGACAGCGCCGTACTCATAACGCTTGCCATACTCTGCTCGGAGTTATTCAGCGCAGCTCCCGCAAACCATTTCGCCTTATGGTCATTCGGCAGCATTTCCATGAGCTGCTGAAACTGACTTTTGCCTTTCTTATTGGACGGCGCAAGCAACTCTTGGATGATTTTGAACACCGACACGATGTGCCGTTTCTTTGGCTCACAAAACTCTGCCACAAGCAGAATCGTTGCCGTGAGCAAGCCCTCGGCGGCATCGTAGAAATAGGAGTTCTGCCCGAAACTCGCCGCATCCATTCCCGACAGGATGATGGTTTTTGAGATAATCTTTGCATACTTTTCAGCTTTGGCTTTATAAATGAGCAGCTTCTCCGATTGATACAGATCCATATACTTGTTCACAAGGTGGAGCAAATTATTACCGTTGCTTCGGGTTGGATTTCGCAGATCAATGACCGATACATGGTATCCGTACTGCTTTGCTATATTGCCGTAATTACGCATGACATCGCCCTTTGTGTCGGTTGATAAAAAGGACATCCCCGATGCACAGGCATACTCAATGCAAGGATACAGCCAATAGGCCGTCTTGCCGACACCTGCCGCACCGATCATCAGCACATGGACATCTCCCGTATCCACAAGCGCCGTTGTGCCGAACTTGTTGCCGCTGCAGCCGACGACGATTCCTTGTGGCAGAGCTTCCTCAGTCGGTTCATTCTTTTTCTTTCTGAATAGTTTCTTTTTTACAAAGCAAGCGGCTGTCGGTATGTGACCGCTTTCGGCTTGCTTGCGCCATTTATTCGGAGTAAACGGAATATGCCGATAGGTTTTTCGTATTTCCGATTTGGTTGCCCAACGCGCCGTACCGTGCTGACCGTCACCGACCGTTTTGCTTTTGATACTGTTTAGGTTATAGATGTGTGCGACAACCGTAATGCCGCCGAGAACACAGAACATCACGGCGGCAACCAATACTAAAGTACCAATGCCTGACACGGTTCTTCACCTTCCTTTTCATCTTCATTGGGAAAAGAAAAATCCGCACGAAAGTGCGGACAATTGCCTCCGGCGGCTCGCCGGTCCTCGTTCCAATCTTTACGGATCGGCACGAGGATTTGTGTTTGTATTCCTTTTTCGGAGAGTTTATCTGCTATTCTCTTGTTGGCTTTTTGCCCGGCGTCATCGTTATCCATGCACAGGCAGACGGTATGGATATTCGGATTATCTTTGAGCATCTGCCACATCACACGGTCTGAAACACCGCAGCAGGCGGCGTAATTATGATTTCGCCATCCGTTCTTGTTCATAGATATGAAACTCAGCATATCTATCGGTGCTTCGAAAAGATAGAGCCTATCGCCCTTACCGTTCCAATGGAAACTGTATTCGGGAATACAACTATCAATATTTCCTTTGAAAGTGCTTGCCTGTCCAGTGCCGCGCTTGTGTGCGTGACGGGCGATACTATCCGCATCGTAGCCCACAAATACGGCGTTGTGATAGTCTGCCGATTCGTAGATCATTCCTGCTTTCACAAAAGCTGTCAGCACCTCGCTGTCGATCCCTCGGTGCTTCACAAGGTAGGCATAGACTCGGCGCATCGTATCGTTCTTCGGCGGCAGCTTAAACGGTTTTACTTCCTTCACAATAGGCGGGGATGTTATGAGTGTACCTCCGCTGCCGCCGAGCAGGTATTCCATTGCTTCGGGGTAGTCTTTATTGTAAAATCTTCGGACAAAGTCAATAGCGTCGCCGCCGACTTCTTCGTATTGGTGATACCACAGATTTCCTCTGACAGTGACCTTCTGCGAGCCGTCTCGCCACTCAAATTCTTTGCCGGAGCGTTTGAGTGTTTCACCTTGCGATCTCAGCAAAGACACAAGGTCGGTTTGACGAGCCTGTTCTTTTTGCTCGTCTGTAAAATGAATATAGGTTGACATAGAGATTCCTTTCGTTAAACAGAGAAAAGGACAACGGCGCATTTCTGTACTGTTGTCCTTTCATTTTTGTTTGGAAGTGTTATTGTATTTCTCCAGGCAATTCTGTGGTCATTACAGCGATGATCAGTCTTACGCCGAGACAAAATCCGGTTTTGAAACCTGCAAGCTCCGTAAGTGTATTCATCTCCGTATTGTTTTCGCAAATTGTCGTAAACAATTTTTTCTGTGTTTCCGTTAATCCTTCCATCATGTTCGCTTGATTTTTGACAGCTAACTTCGCAAGAGCCGCGTATTCGCCTCCGCGTTTAACATCCTTTTCATGCGGATCAATATTCCCGTAGTATAGTTCTTCCAGAATATCCATGTATCGCACCACCTTTCTGCACCACAAACAGATACCACAATTTTTTTCGGAAGACCAGCGACCTATTGAACAGTTCACAAAGAGTTATCATTTATCCCTGTTTCAAACCATGCGCCTGCTTCTTCTCGTCGATGATTCGCTTCAGCTTGCGGTCGATTGCTCCCATCTTACCTTTGCGCTCATCCTCCAAGCGATGCTGTATCGCACGGCTGATCTGTCCGAGCAGGCGGAGCGATCCCAACGCTGCCGACCAGTTGCGATTGCTTTTGATGCTGTGGAGAAGCTGTGCGGCATATTGATTTCCATGTTCAGCTGATGCAGTAAGGTATGCAATCGCTTTCTCATAGTCACGGTCTACATCTTTACCGTAGAGATAGATCTTGCCGAGCTGATACTCCGCATAGTCATTTCCGTTCTCGGCGGCAATCTCAAAGTTGCGGATCGCTTTCCTGATGTCCTTGACCGATTCATCGGTGAGCCGCAGCTTTCCGGCAAGGTATGCGGCGTATGGATTTTTCTGTTCGGCTGCTCTTTCAAAGTAGTCGATAGCTTTCTCGGTGTCCTGTAGCAACACTTCGCCTTTGTAGTACAACTTTCCGAGCAGATACTGTGCAGGAGCGAAGCCTTTGTCAGCCGATTCGGTGATCAGCCGCAAGCCTTCGGGGATATCCTGCAAGAGAGCATCGCCGTCAAGCAATGCTTTGCCGAGAGTATAGGCGGCATATCTGTTGCCCTGATCGGAAGACTTTCGGAGTAGATCTTCCGCACGAGACAAATCCTGTTCCACATCTTCGCCTTTAAGGTAGGTCTTTCCAAGCAGATATTCTGCGTATTCATTTTTCTCCGATACCGATTCTTCCAGCCATCGCAGAGCGTAGTCCACATTCTTTGCTACCTCATCGCCGCGCAAAAACATTTTACCGAGACGGTATTTTACGACACCGCAGCCGAGCTTCGCCGACTCAATTAAGAATTCGACAGCAGTATTGGGATCATAGAACGCATCATCTTTATCGAGATACTCTTTGGCTCGACTGTAATACTTCCACATGAGCGATGTTTTTTCTTTTGTTGTCAGCACCGGTTCTGCTTCCTCCACCTGCGGTTCGGGATCGGGAGCAGGCTGTTCCTCCGCGTCCTCTATGGGAGTGCGGTCGGCAATAATGTTCATTGCTTCTTGTATGACAGCGTTTTTGATTGACTTAAATTCTTTGTTTTGAGACAGCGGAACACGCTCCGGTAGCTCGTCCGTATAGGTGCGGATGACTTCCTCTCGCTTCTCATACCACAGTTCATAGAGCGAGGCGATCCGTTCATCGGCAGCAAGCTCATCTACTATCGAGTTGATAATCTCTTTGACATCTGCTTTCAGATAGCCGTACACCTTCTTGCCCGATGTCTTGGAGAGGCGGTCGGCAAGGTACAGAAGCATTTCTTCGAGCTTTGGATTGTCATAGACTCCGTTGTTGATCTTTGAAATAATTTTCGCAATCACCTCACGGCTGTTCGTCCGAAGCGCATCCCGATGCTTGGTCTGCTTTTCATATACGCTTATGAGATCCTGCGCAAAGATATCCTTTGCGAAAGAAGAACGAAGAGCGTTCACCCCTTTGGGTGACAAATAGCCCTGACCTTCTGTTGTTGAGTATGCGATCAGATGCACATGGGGATGATGGCTTTCATTATGAAACGCAGCAAACCATTTCAAGTTTTGCATGGGGATATTGAGGTTCGTGGACAGAGCTTCGGTCTGTGAACGAAGCATATCCCGCCATCGTTCTCCTGTATTGAAACCCAATCGTTCCGCATCTTCACGCCGAAGGGAGATGATTGCTGTCCACACATTGCCTTCATGTAGATTCAGTTCTTCCGATACGGCAGACAGATTTACATTAACACCGTCATCGGTGAACAGACCGTGCGATCCGAACCGTTCAGCTCTCGGTCGGGTAGCAATGTAGTCGGCATAAGTTTTGGAATTCATCTGCGAGGCGTTTTCTTCTACTGTCCGTATAATGAATTCCGAAGCTGTGCCGACCGTTTTGTTTTGAAGGTAGTCATCATACTCCAAGCTGTTCTTACTGTCGGGGAAATCACGAAGCATTTTAGCAATGAGCTGCTTCTGATTGACCGTGGCAGGCTTCAGCTTGAGGGACTCATCTGTCTTTTCAACACCTTCACGGGTAGCAATATATTTTGCATAACCTCCGGGTGACAGCTTATCATCCGGCTTCAGATATTTGAACTTGGTAACAAGTCGAGCCATTATTCACCTTTCTGCCAGTCGAGTGCGTCCTCAAAGGATAACGAACCATTGAGGCGTTTAACCTCCTTCACACATTCTCCGCGCAGCCGTTCAAGCGATAACGGATCGATATCATTGGCTGCGGCGAAAAGATTTTGCAGGATAGCGATTTCCACCGCCAGCTTGAACAGCAGACGGCTTTGACGGTTATCACTCTCGGCAACAACATTTTTCATGTTGGAGAGAAACGCATTGGGCAGGTATGAGGTATCTTCCTCTGCTGTGACATGACCGACATAATACCTAATAGCGCGATCAATAAATTCCGATTGACTTTTGCTTTTATCCTTCCGATAGTTGTTCTTCACAAGCTCCAATGTGCTTGGATATGCCCATAGCAGAAACTTTTTCTTTCCTTTCGGCGCCGGCATGGCATCACCTCCGTTCATATTCCGCAACCACTGTCCAAACCGCCGTAAACTCGGCGTTTTTCCGTTTAGCAACCCACCTGTTTGGGCTGTACTGCTATTAGCAACCCACCCTGAAAATGCAAGGGCAAAAACGCTGAAAATGCCCACACGGTCGGCATTGCCGTCCGATGTAAGCCATGAGGTGGGCGCATAAGCGACCCACCTCATTTTCACCTGCTTGATTTTCGACCCTCGAAAATCTTCCGAAGAGCCGCTTTCCGTGCTTCACGGACTCTTGGCGAAATCCGCCCGAATTTCGCTTGTTTGTTCTCGGTCGGCTACTTCCTCGACCTCGCCGCCGAAGTCCCCACACAGGTCGACACAGCGGCTCACAGGCGGTCACATCTTCACGGTGGGAGACTCGGTTTCAGAGAGCAGTTCACTTTCGGTATCGATTTCTTTGCCCGTCAAAGCGCCCTTGAAAATACGCTCTCTATCATCGCTTGAGTAGTAATCTCCGCGAAATGCTTTGAACGCCGCAACGGACAGATCGTGAAGTCTGTATGATCTCCATGCATTATCGCTGCTGTCGCATACGCTGACCGTTTCGTTATCCAAATCAAAATCCACAAGCGCCGTGATCCGAAAGTCATTCGGCATCCTGTCGCACAGGTATTCGTATTCGGCAGCAGTGATCGCATCGCTTCCGAAGAACGCATCGGCAAGACACTGTGGTTCATCGCTCAGTTCACCTCGGTCGTATAATCGGTAGCGGTAAGCTGCCGTGCGGAAACTGTTAAAGTGATCGCTTGTAAAATAGGCATCCGATCCGTTCTCATTTACATGGTAAACCGCAAAGCGTCTTTTCGCTTCACGCTCGGCACGTTATGCTTTGTCTGTTTCTTTGATTTGTGCTTCGATTGCCGTCTGTTGTTCTACAGGTACGAGCTGTTCATACAGCCAATTAAACGCCTCGTTCATTTTATCCTCAATGGTGAGTCCGTCACGGGCGAGTTCATTTTTCAAAGCTTTCAGCCGAAGCTCATTAAAATACAGCGATACCTCAGTGTGTTTCATTTGCACTCACCTCTCTGACGGGTGATTTGAATCTCTGCGCCTGCGGTCGCTGTGCTTTTTGTTTTGCAGGCGCAGGTGTAACGCCGGATCGAAGCTCAATAAATTCACGAACATTGGAAGGCACATTTTTTGTGTACAGGGTATCGAGGGACTTTACCAATTCATCTTCGATATTCATTTCTCTCTGTTCAAGGTACAACTTGAGCGCACTGAGCTTTTCCTCATCATAGGAAATATTGATCGTTGTTTTCTTCATAAAAATTCACCTCACATTTTCATAGCGTAGTCGGGTTCTTCGCCTTGCTGCTCACCGTTTCCGGCAGAGATAAGGTCGGCAACATCTTCGGGGATATCGTCAAAGTTGACATGAATGTCTCCCTCAACATAGGCAGTGTACCAATAATCGTATGGCGTGAAATTGTCACGAATATATTCCAGCAGAGAGGCATCTGCGTCGGGATCGCCCTGCGTTACAACACCGTATGGCGTCAGAAAATCCGTTCCCCAATGCTCGCCTGATGATTCAAGATCAAGTGTAACGATACCGAGGCACAGCTTTCCGGTGTTTCTTGATCGGATGACGGCAGGGATACTGACAAATTCGTATTCGCTATCATCCAAATAATCTGCACCGTAGGTTTTTACAAAGGCATTGTGCATTTCTTTCAGCACTTCTCCTGCGTAGCTTTTGTCCGCACTTTGCAGTGAGGATTCCAACTGTTCAAAGGATACCTTCCGCAGAACAGAATTGGTATTGTTTACAAAAGTTTCAGCCAGCTTTTCCTGCCGGAGCATATCCTCTGCGCTTTCCCGTGTGAGATGCCCTTTGTTATAATCAGCAATCATTTTTTCTGCCTCTGTTATCGTCTGTGCATTATCATACCATGTGCTTTCCATAACAGATAGCGTTGCCTCAACGGTGTTTTGAACATGATTGGAATAAACCTTAGCTGCGGCGAGAAAGGCGTCCCGTCCCAACGCCTTATACAATCCGTGCAGTGTTTTCATTTTACCTTTCATGCGTTACCTCCGTTCATCGTAATCGAGCCGTCCAATTCGGCGCTCCAATCCTGTTTGTCATAGCTGCATCCGTTTGTGCTTGTTGAGCCGAGGTACATATCCCCGAACTCCGCTTTGTCAAGGCAACAGTTTTGAATACTGCCGTTATTCATCGAGCAGTCTCTGAATTTTGCTCCTGTCAAATCGCTGTGTGTAAATATACTGCGGTCGAAATCACTTCCGATACATTCCGCATGATTGAATTCCGTTTCCTCGGCTATAACATCTGTCAGATCACAATTGTATATCTTTGCATCGTTGAAAACGGAAAAACACAGCTCGGCACTTCCGAGATTCACATTTGACAGCTTCGCCCCGTTAAATACTGCGTTCATCAGATTCTTTCGGGACAGATCCAGATCGGCAAGCAGGCAGCCTGAAAAATCCGCCTGCTCGCCGCCTGCATCGTGAAGCCACAGAATATGCTTTGCGCACATAATTTCAACTTCTTCTGCGGTCAGCTTGCGGAGACTTTGTTCGTCCTCCTGACGCAGATACGGTTCGGCTATCGTAACGACACAGTATCCGTCAACAACTTCGATATCTTCAAATTCGGGACGATCTGAAAGCATTTCCGTAAACAGTTCCTCACTGAATCCGCACCCCTCAAATTGCCGTTGTATTTCGTTAAGATCGATACTGTACTGACAGTCTATCTGACCGTCCACTGCTTTCTGTACATACTTATCGACTTTCGAGCGCATCTCGTTTCCATAAGCATTCAATGACGGATACTGTTCCTGATTTACAAGGCTTCGGGCATGGGGGACAAATGCAGAGTATCGGGCATATGCGCTGCCCTCTGACTCTACGAGAACACCGTCATCCCGACCTTTACCTAATACCAGCAGGCAGTGGCTCACACCACTTTTATCCTGATACATACAGTCGATGTTTTCGAGAATGAAATCATAATCGTTCAATAGATTTTCCGAGAAATGTTCGAATAGGTCTGCAGGCAGTTCTACTGTTTTCTCCACAATGCATGGGCTTACTTCAATTTCCGTATCTTTTCTGCGGAAAGGTACATTGATTTTCATAAATTCATCTCCTCACATAGAAAAAGCCTGCGAATTTTCCTCATCGAAATGCTTCGCAGACTCATGTTCGTGTTCGTCGTAAATATTGCAGCCCACGACAGAGAGGAGGCTTATCGGATCATTACTGCACCTCTCGCAGTATTCGAGGTGGCAGGTCATTTCAATGCAATCCTCGGTCATGATCAGCTCGTTTATTTCTTCTCTCTGCCGTAATTCTTCTTCGAGCAGCTTGCCGTTCTGATTGGTGTCGGAAATGTTTGCACCGAAGTGATAGTACAATTCCTCATAGGAGATTGACCATTTTCCGTCCTCGGAGTGCTGTGTGCATTCCGATATGGCATAATCGGCGAGCTGCTTTATTTTTTCTTTTTCCATTTTGATTTTTCCTTTCTTACATTTGCGGAGTAAATTCCGGCAGTTCGGTTTCATCATCTTCAACATTCGGACAATACTGCGTGTAAAACATAAGGTCAATGTCTCCGTCCGTAATCACATCGGATACGATATCTGTATCAAGATTCTCCATGATCATGTCGAGCAGTTCATTATCCGCAGGAAGCGCCACACCGAAACGTTCATTGATTTCCGTATAGTCAAAGTGATAATTGCCGGAATAGGTGCTTGCCGTACCTTCGTCAATGAGGTATTCTGCAATGGTCTGTGCGTAGGATTCTTTAACGAAGCAGGGTGCGAGAGATGCAAAACCTGCTTTCCGTATTTCATCGTCCGTCATGCCGATCTTTTGACTGAGCGTTACATAGAAATCTTCGCAATTTTCATTTTCAAAGAGATAACAAAGCATCCTCATGAACAGATCGTCGGTTCGATTGGTAATGGCATCCGATACAGCTTCGTTCAAACGCTCGTAATGCTCATCGATATACCCGATGATTCCACGGTCACGTTCAGAGTCGCTCATATTTCCAATGTCTCTGCCTATAATGAGTTCGAACTCGTCAAGCATATTTTCATACAGTCCGTCGCTGCCGTTATACACCTGACAACAGAAGCCGGAGCATTCTTCAGTTGATCCGTTCGTCCGTTCTTCCGTCCAGCGGTCAAACCGTGATGTGATGATAAATCCTCTGTATCTCATGTTGTATCCTCACTTTCGTTGATATAGTTGATATACGGTATTTTCAGCCAGTGTGTCCAACCGCTTTGACCGATAGAGGTGCGTATCACGCCTGCCGTAGTGTTCGCCGCCTGTACCACTTTGCCGTTACCGATATACACACCGATATGCCCCTCATGCCACACAGCCAAGCCGGGAATTTCGGGAATGGTATCAATCGTTCCTTTTTCTGCTGCGTTCTCATACATGGTATCTGCGCCGATATCGGGCATTCCGTTTGTGCCGTAGTTAATCTCCTTCGTTTCCGCATCGAGCCAGCCATAGCCCTTGATTAGACCGACACAGTCTAATGTCCTTTTGCCCATCCAATTCTGACGGATAAATTCTTCATTACCGCCAACCTCATCGGGATACTGTGCCACCTTGCTTGTGAGTGTCGATTCATCAAGCACACTGCCGTAAGTGCCGAACACATAACCCCATCCGGATTTTTGTGCTTCTATTGCCCACTGCACAAGATCAAGATTGTTTTTTGTAGTGGGATCGGTATAGCCGGATGTATCAATATACACAGCACGGATTCCATGCATCACTTTTGTAAAATCCTCGACTGTAAGCTGTGTGCCAAATGCTGCATTGATTGCAGCGACAAGCTGCGCGTCCGTTTGATCTTCGGCAAAACAGCCCACGAGCTTTGACACAAAGTCCGACTCGTGAGCCTTATCTGAAAGAGCAGTTATATAAAGCACCTGAGCTTCTTTTACTCTGCCTGTAAAGCCTGCGTTTTTCATAGAAGTCTCAATGTCTGTCATCGTAGTTTCTATGAATTGCAGCTTTGCTTGTTCTTCTGCGGAGAGGTTTTCAACCACCATCTGTTGAAGACGGTCGGTGTCAATATTAATATCGCCGTTAAAGATCGACACCACCGCTACAATGGGCATGATGATTATGATAATAATGCCAAGCACAATTCCGAGAACGGTTTTCAGTACCTTCGGATTGGTAAGCAGCGATACGGCAATCTTTTTAAGGGCGGCGGCAACTGTAGCACTCATCAGCGGCCTCCGGCTTTGCCGAACAACGCTGTTTTGTAATCGGGCGCAATGACCTGCAACAGATACCGCTCGTTGCCGCAGCGATAGAGACAGGTTCCCCGTTCGGGATATTTGATCAACTCGAATTCGCTCGGTTCAACCTGCAAGGCGTCCATATACTCCTTCGGGTTGATCTGTCCGGCATTGAACAGGAATTGGTGTGTCGGAATGGAAAACAGCGGCTTTGTAAACTCACGGATAGAGGGAATCAAAAAATCCTCGATGTTCTGACTTGCCAGAATGATCGAGGATTCCTTTTTACGCACACGTTTCATGGCGTTGCGGATATATTCAATTGCGGTCATATTGGTGAGGAAGAGGTAAAGCTCATCGATACTTGCTGCCGTGTTGCCCTTGCCGAGAAGCTGATTGCTCATGAATGACAGGATATTGAACAGCATAGCATCCTTTAGTCGCTTGTTGGTATCCATTAAGCCTTTTACGCCGAACACGAGGAAAGCATCATCGGTTATATTGGTGTGGCCGTTGAAGTATTTGCTTTCCGCGCCGACACACATAGAGTGGATGCCGAGACACGCCTCCTGCAAGGTTTCTTCGGTGTACAGGTATTTTCTGCTTTTATCGTAGCTGTAGAATTCTTCCTCGCACAGGTTATAAAAGTCCTCCATGATAGGGAAGTCGGACGGCTTCTTTACGCTATAATCCGTGCTGTCTGTGATGCCGAAGCGGGTGTACAGCTTGGAGAGCAGGATTTCGATGGTGTCGATCTGCGCATCCGAAAAATCCTTGTAGCTGCGGAAGAAATCTTTCAGAAATGCGATGTGTTGACTAAGTCGGGTGACTTTCTTGAACGCCGCAGGCGCATCGGGATCGACATCGTCTGTGTTGTCGTTCCATGCTTTGGGTTCCAGCGGATTGATGGTGTACTCGCCGGAAAGAAAATCAATATAGCAGCCGCCGAGAGCTGAACAGATTTCCTCATACTCGCTTTCGGGATCAAGGCAGATGATCCGCTTGCCCGATTCACGGAGGTTGGTCAGTATCAGCTTGAGGAGATACGATTTACCCTGACCGCTGTTGCCGAGAATGAGGATATTGCTTGTGGTTTTGTCCTCGGCTCTGCGGTCGAAGTCCACAAGCACATTGCTTCCGAATTTATCTCTCCCGATATATAACCCATGAGGATCGGTCTTGCCTGAAAAATTAAAGGGATACAGATTTGCCACCGAGCTTGCAGGCAATACGCGCTCATACTGCGCGCCGAACTGGTTTGTGCCCACGGGCAGAACGGAGAGGAATCCTTCTTTCTGCCGTAAGGTCAATCTGTCTACCGAAATTTTGGAGCGGGTCAGCTCCATTGCAATCTCGCTCTGTAATTCTTTGAGCGCATCCATGTTCCGTGCCTTTAACTCTATGAACACAGAACAGTGCAGAAGCGGCTCGCGGTTCTTTCGGAGATTGGCAAGCAGCTCTACCACATCCTGCAGATTGCCTTCGGCTTCAATGGTTTCGTTTACATCATTGCCGCCGCTTTTCAGCTTGTTGCGGCGAGTAGCGTTTTGGATAATTTTCCGTTGCTCCATGCTCTCGACCAGCCTGTGGTAGATGCGCAAGGTCACGCCGCTGCGGTCAGCAAGCTGTGACAGGATTGCCTGTTCCTCGGTAGAGGGCGGATATTCACGGATCGCCCACACACAGCGATAACTGTCTCCGAGGATATAATGGTCTGACAGGAATTTGACCGTACCGGGCAAGATACAGTCAAAGAAGTCCTTAGTGCGGATTTCTTCCATCTGCTCCGGGGTCAGAACTTTGGGTTTGTGTTTCAGCATTTTTCCTCCTTCTGCCGTTTTGCAAAGGCAGAAGGAATATATGTCAATCAACCGTTCTGCCTTTTACAAAACGACTGATATATTTTTCTTGGTTATTGCGTATTTACGGCGATGATCAGCAGTCTTCCGTCGTTTGCCGAGTCATAACAGGTGGAGAGGGTAAGAAGCTGACAGCCGTATTCGGGGATGATATCTGCACAGTACAATGCCTTGCTTCGGATTGTTTCAAGTTGTTTTTCATATTCCTCACGGTCTGCGGCTTTGATGAAGCCGTACCAGTCATCATATTTTTTGACTGTAACAACAGCAAACACGGTATACTCCGCACAGCCTGCTTCCGTTTCAAATTCGATAACGGGATGTGCTTGTCGATAGTCCTGCTCCATATATTTAGGGAGTGAACCGAACATCGTGTCGTTTCTCATATTGTGACCGTAGATGATCAGATTGTCACTGTCCATGCCGCACCTGCCGTCAAGGAACGGAACGCCTGAAACACTGTACTCACCGTAAAAATTTCTGCGCAGATATTTCTGCGGATTCTTCGGCGTGTGCATGACGGGATAGTCCACCTCGGTATCGGGAATACAGATCCACCCGATGCAGTCACCGTTCTGTGCGAACAGCGGTGCAAGATCACGCCTGTGTGCAGGTTCCGTGTCATCATCGTCGGATGTGTTTGGTTCATCGGGGTGCCGATTATCGGACGGTTCTATCTGTACCAATTCCGCAAGTTCTGCAAAATCTTCTTTTTCTTTCTGCCGGTCGGACAATTCCTTGTAAATCATAAAGCCGGATAGAATAAGAAGCGCCGACAGCAGAACAGAAACAGCGGCAAGGCTAATCTTCCGAATCTTCGCCATCGTCTACCTCGTAGAACTGTTCGCCGTCAACATCGGGCATCTGCTCTCCGTTCATACTGGCTTCAAAGTACAGAGCAAGAAAGCGTTTGATTTCATTTTTCTTCATACGGTGTGTTTCAAAGCCCTGTTCGGATATGATTTTTTCGATACGGTTTGCGGTATCGAAGGTCTGCTTATCTTTCGTGTTTTTCAGTCTTGCAATAAACAGAAACTGCCTTGCGGTCGCCATCTCCATTTGAATATGGTCGAGAAAGTCAATATCCTTGCCTATGATTTTCCGCACCTTAGGGTTGGGTTCTTCTTCGAGCCGCTCATGCAGATATGCCTTGTTATCATCGAAACATTCACTTGAGTCCGTACAGGTGATTTCAATATCGGGAATCGCCGACAGTACCATCATCAGATGGCGGATTTTGATTTCGATGTTCACATGGGAAAGCACTGAGATGTTGGTCGGGGAGACGAGATAAAACAAAAGCTCGCCCTTGTTTGTCAGCAGACCATATTTCGTGAAGGTCTTGACTCCGATTAAATCCTGCACTGAACGTCCTTTTTTCCTTTTCTGTTGTATTTGTTTTGTCACTTCGTCACCTCCACTCAAAGTATTGCTGTGTACTGATAAAGTACCGCACGGCGTATTTCATAAAATCCAGTATGGTGGTATCATCCAGCCGAATTGTCAGAAAGCCATAACAAAGTGTGGCGGCAGCGGGGATCATCATCCGAAGCTGTACCAGCGCCACAATGGAAAGCAGTGCAGCAATGCCGAGAATACAAAAATCCCGCAGTCCCCACAGCCATAGGTTGGCTGTGGCCTTTAGGTTTTGTGGGTATAAATATTGTGTCATTTAGATTCCTCCCGTTATTTTCCGGCTGCCCTTGCGACCGAGCGCGTCAGATTGACCGCTGTTGTCGTTGCGTGAACAACGCTCATCATGTTTACACGAACACTTGAATCAAGCCCAAACTGCTGTGCAATTCTCGGTACCTCATTTGCTGAAAGCATAATACCGAGTCCGAGCAGCATATTGCCGGGAAAGGTCAGCAGTCCCAAGAACAACAGTGTGGTCTGCATAAATGCGGTCAGACAAATTGCCGCAACCTGTTTCATCCATTGATTGAAGCCGTCTGAATATCCTCTCGGTACGCTGAACATATACAGGCTTCCGACCGCCATCTGAATAAGCAGGATGCCGCCGCGCTTGATGTTTGCAAAAAATATCTTGATCACGCAGTAGGCAAAAGCGATCATTGCCAGAAGGTTAAACAAGTTCAGATTGATGTTTAACGATACGGCAAAGCTGCCCTCCAATACACTGGTGCTTTCTCCCGCAAGGTCGAGCGTTCTTCCTCCTGCGAAGAGTGCAGACAGATCATGGGAAAAGGTATTTTGCAGGCTTATGCAGAACTTGTACAGTTCCACAGGTACAATACCGATCAGCGAACAGGCGAAGAAGCCTTTCAGAATATTGATTGCCGTTGTTTTGATATTTGCACGACCGCACTGATACTCAATCGCCACATCGAAGATGGCGACAACTACTCCCGCAACAAAGAGCGCCCAGCCAAACAGTGTAAACAACTTGATGGTTGCCTGAATCCAGTCAAGATCAAAAATATCTGCGCCCATGTTGCCCATCATAGTGAAAAAGTCGGCAACGGCGTTGTAGATGGTTTCATAGAACCATTTGAGCATGGTGTTCCAGATTACATTGGAAACCTGTTCACCTAAAAAGTCGAACACGCCTCCGATGGCGTCGCCGATACCGGAGAATATATCTCCTAACCAATCGAACAAGCGATTCACCTCCAATCAGCCGCCCCATTTATTCGGGTCGGCTTTGTTCTGTTGGTTAAAGAATCGTCCAGATATACAGAGGCGCTGTCAGCGTGAAAATGAGGCAGGCAAACAAAATGCACGGCGCGGCAAATTCAAACTGCCCGTGCTTGCGGTACTCAAAATATGAGGTACCGACCTTCACGAAAAACAGGATTGCAAGAATCATATCCACTACGGGGAACACCACATTGTTGACCACCGTCTGTATCTGTGTCTTTGCGGTGTTCCATGTGCCTTCGATAGCTCCCGCCACATCGCCTGCGGCAAAGGCAGGTACGGCGGAAACAGTAAAAATCAGCGCCACCATAGCGGCGCAGACAAGCATTCTTGTCCATTTCTTTTTCATCAGCGTTGTCCTCCTAACACTTTATTGATTTCTTCTTCCCGAATTTTTCGGGTTTTCACATTGAGATGCTTGCAGAGCTGCAGCTCTGCGGTCATTCCCTCGGTTATCTCATCTCCGAACTGCCACAGCTCGTCGCAGAACCATAATAAACTGCGGCCGGCCGCCATACCGATTTCCCGTTCTTCAAAAATACGGTCATTAAGACATTCCACATAAAAATGCGGCACGACCGGAGCCGTGCCGCACAGCAGCGCATACTTAGTGTACCGTCTGACTTTACGCAGATTTCCTTCCACATTACCGCCGAGGGGAGAACAGATATACACCTTTTTCATCACTCGTCATCATCGTCCTTTTTCTGCTTGATTCCGATGATCAGAGTAGAAATCAAACCACCAAAGGCAATCGCACCGAGTCCGATCCAGAATCCGAGATTGCTGTTGTCGCCTGTTTTGGGATTTTCGGTAACAGGAGGGGCAGGCGGTGTGATCTTTACTGTCTGGCCGTCATCCTCAATATCTGCGTGAACGGCGATCTCCACGCCATCACGGAATAGATGCTCGAATACAACCACTTCTGTTTCGGTTGTGATACCGTCTGCATCGAAGGTGAAAGACACCTTGATTTCGCCATCCGGCTTTTCGGGAGTAAAGGTGATCTCAGCCGTAATTTCTTTATCATTCACCATAAACGGCTCGCCGGTCTTTTTGTTCATGAGGATTCCCTTGATGGTGTACTCCTTACCGGGAGTAAGGTTTTTGTATGAGACGATGTCCTCAATGACCACTCTGCCGGATACGGTGATTTCTTTTTTTCCTTCTGCCGTTGCCTGTGTGCCGATTTCGGGGATTTTTACTTTCACGGTCTGACCTTCGTCCTCAATGTCCGCATGAATGGCAAGTTCCAAGCCGTCGTTATACAGGCTCTCGAAAACAACGATATCTGTGTTGGTTTTGATATACTTCGCGTCAAAGGTAAAGGATACCGTAACTTCGCCGGACGGCGTTTCGGGGATAAATGTGATCTCGGAGCGGAATTCCTCACCGTTCAGCATCAGAGGTTCACCGGTGGTCTTATCCATGAGAACACCCTTGATAGTGTACTCTTTTCCGGGAATAAGGTTTTCGTAGGTCACAACATCATCGAGGGTGAAGACCTCGGTCGCATTGAATTCCTTCTCTCCGTCAACCGTGGCAGAAGTGCCAATTTCGGGAACAAGCACAGTTACGGTCTGACTGTCATCCTCAATATCAGCATGGACGGTCAGTTCGAGTCCGTCTTTATACAGGCTTTCAAAGACTACGATGTCAGTGTTTTCTGTGATTCCGCTGCCGTCAAAGGTAAAGGTGACGATCACTGTGCCGGACGGCTCGGTCGGTACAAATGTTATCTCGGAGCGTACTTCAGCACCGTTTACAATGAACAGTTCGCCGGTGGCTTTATTCATAAGAACGCCTTTCAACGTGTACTCCTTGCCGGGAATAAGGTGCTTGTATTCCACCTCGTCCTCGATAGTGATCGTTTCATTCGGATGCGTCTGCTTTTCTTCCTCGGCCGTTGCAGTGGTGCCGATCTCCGGGATACGGTCGTTGACTACAGTGATTTCGATGAGCTGTTCATGCTCGGATACGATGACAGGGTAGATTTCCTCGTTGGGGAGAAAGGATTCCGCAGGCTGCAGTTCCTTGATGAGCCAATTTTCATACGGAATGTTTTGGAACATAAAAATACCGTCCTCCTGCGATTTTGCAGTAAGAACGGCAGTTTCTTCTGTAAATTCCACTGTATCCGCACGGAAAAGACCGAACAGAGCGCCCGCAATGGTTTCCTCTGTTTCACGGTCGATCTTTAAGCCCTTGATATTGCCGTAGATGAGGTCGTTAGTGATGGCTTCGCCGTCGTTGACCCTGATTTCCACATCGGCGATCTCCTGTCCTGCATACACAAACTCAACAGGGTATTTTTCGTCCGAGAGGATATATCGGCTGTCAACAGCGATCTCTTTTACATACAGCTTCGCGCCTACGGGAACATCCGTTGTAAAGACCGCACTACCGTTTTCGTCACAGTTGACGATCTCCAAGAGACCGTCTGCCGGAATCACGCTGCCGTCAGCGGCAGTCAGATCCTCTGCTGCGAACAAACCAAACTGTACGGAAAGGATTTCACCGTTCATGCCGATTTGGAATCTTTCGTCCTGTGCCATTACTTTGGAAAGACTTACGGATGCTTTCTGCCGCTCGTTATAGAAAGCTGTCGCTGTTTCGGTTATGCTGATTTCCTGTCCGGCGTAGGTCAGCTCCACAGAATGCACTTCATTGCTGATAACCATCCCGTGTGGCGCTTTGGTTTCCCGCACCCCGAATTTTCCGAGGTATAACGGTTCTGAGGTGGCTGTTCCGTCTGCGTCTGTGGTAATTTCAGCTACCACCTCGCCTTTTGCATAGCGAAGCGTTCCGTCCAGTGTGACGATATCCTCGGCAGCAGTAATCTCATAGACTGCGCCTGCAAGTCCCTGAACAGAATACACAGGCTGATACAGATTCGGGAATGCAACATCGTTGCCATCCTCGTCCACATATCCGCCGCCGACTGCTGTCACGGAGGAGAATACTTCGCCCGACTTGCTGACCGTGATCGTGCCTTTCTGTGCAATGTTGTGCTTTTCTACGGTGACAACCGTTTTGCTGCCGTCCACCGTAAAAGGCACGGGACTCGCATCGAGAACATATCCATAGCAAGTATTCTGCTCAATGATTTCATAATTTCCGTAAGGGAGTGCCTCCGGCATCATGAGCTTGCCCGTGCTATCGGTGTAGTAGATTTCAATATTCACAGGCGTCGGGTAGTTGATATGCTGAACGATATACTCGTCTGTGTCCGTATTGCGAACTTTGAAACCGATTCCCGAAGCGGGGATCACCTTGCCGGTTTCGATATCCTTTTTTACGATCTCGATAAGCGCTTCAAAGTTAGCGTTGTTAATGAGGTAGCGATAGGTTTCGCCGTCCTCTTTCACGAACACATCGAAGGGCGGCAGAAGCTCTTTGCCTTCCCATCCTTTGATCTGACGGACGGTATAAATACCGTAGGGCAGGTCTTTAGACTGTGCAAAGCCATTCTCATCGCAGACAAGAATATCTCTTTCGGACTCCTTTGCGTTTCCATAGCTGCCGGAGCGTTTGAGATATACCTCAAACTCCGCGCCTGTTTCCGGCGTTTCGATCTGTGTTTCGCCATCGTCGCAGTGCTTGATGACAGCGATCCTGCCTTTTTGCACGGTTTCGAGAACATCCAGCGCCGTGCTGTTATACTCTACGGTATAGAGCTTTGCTTCTGCGCCGATATGATAAACAGTCGGATCAAGCAGATAGCCCTCAGACGGGGTAATTTCGCGCAGACTCCAATCCGAATCACAAATATAGAATTTAGTGGTAAACTGACCGCCACGGTCGGTAATATAAGTGTCTACGAGCTGATCGCCTTTGTAAATACCGTATTTGGCGCCGCTGAGCGTTGCATCACCTTGTGCAGTTCCTGTTTCGGAATCGCTCTTGGTTACGGTGAGCTGCCATTTCTTGAGGATATTCTCAAAGCTCTTGTTTGTCACCTTGTTCCACTCGATGGTTGCTGTCTGATTTTCGGGAATGACATAACGGATCGCTGTATCGACTTCTTCCAACACATAGCCTGTGCCGATGAGAACATCTCGGAAATACGCCTTGCCGTCGCTGCCGACAACAGCATATTCGTTCACCGCCAAGCCGGACAAGGATGTGCCGTAGAGATGAAACTTTGCTCCTTCACTCAGTCCGTCCTCAGCAGTTTTTGTGACTGTCAGATCACCACGCTTGAGCTTGTTATTAAAAGTAACGGTTGCCGTCTGACCGGATACCACTGTCACGCTTCGGCTCTCTTGCGGAACATACTTGTTCTCTGTCTGTTCTGTAACTGTATACACGCCGGGTTTTAGATTATCGATTTGAATCTGCCCGCCGTTTTTGGTCTGTACGGTTTTATCTACACCATTACCTTGTATACGGAAGGAGATTCCATCCACTTTGCCATCTTCAGATGTTTTTACGATTTTAGCAGAGCCGGGGATTTCTTCGTTAACAGCATTGATAGTGACAACGCCGTTGTTTGCCTTGCCGACAGTCACATTCCACTCGGTCTGTCCGTAGGATCTGTAATTCGTCGGGAATACGGTTTCTACCACACGGTAATCTCCATAGGGAATCTTATCAAGATAGGCATAGCCATTGCTGTTGGTCGGGCCGATGCGATACTGTTTGGAACTATCCGACTGGTTTGTTGCCACGAAATATGCACCGCTCAGATTCTTTCCGTTGGGGTCTTTCTTGTAGACCTCAATAGTGCCGTCTGACTCAGTAAAGGGCGGAGTCACAACCTGAAAAACCGCTTCAGGATAGCCGCCTTTGCTCATACCGACAATCGTGGAGATTTCGGGGCCTTTATCATTGCCTACATGGGTCAGAAAATACTGTCCGTTGTAGCAACCTGCATACAGAGCAACATGGGCGATATTACCTTCCTCAATGGATTTGAATACAACCAAAGAGCCAATGGGAATTTCTTCGCTCGGCACAAAATTATTTCCGTCCGAGTTTTGCGTAAAAGTAATTCTGCGAGAAAGTCCGGCAGATACCCAGCCATCAGCTGCGGCGCTCAACCCGGAGGCTGACCGATAATTTGCCGGTCGAGGCACAGCCGAAACATCGACGCCTGCGACATTGGGCAGATAGTTAAAATACACATAGGAAACATAGCTGGCACAGCAAAGACCGCCTGTACGAAAAGCGGCAATATCTGGCTTTCCCGATGCGTTTGTTTCCAGACCGCTGCAAGTGTAGTCATAGGTGATGCCGGACAGAATAGAGCTGCCTTCTAATTGGTAGCCGTATTTTTTGAAGATAGTGCCGTCATCTTTTTGCGCCTGCACATTGTATCCTGTATAGGCAAGCGCGTCGAGAAAATCATTGTCGAGCATCTCACTCGGAATGTCTGAGGCGGGCGCTGCAAATGCAGACATCGGCAATGTTCCGAGCATCATAATTGCGGTCAGCAGCATCGCTGCCAGCCGTTTGCCTTTTCCTTTGAACATATTGATTTTTCCTTTCTTACTTTGGATTTGAGACAAGAAAAACTCCGTCACTCTTCAGTGGCGGAGTTCCTCATGGATTTGGGATATTCAGTTGTTATCTGTGTTTTCTCTCGCTACGGCAATGACGCAGTACCATGTTCCGTTTTGGTAGGTCACACCGACTGCGATATATTGGTATTTCGTATCGCTTATATATGACCAGTGAGACGCGCTGTTTTTGAACTGGAGTGCAAGCTGTTCAGCAACATAGTCCACTGAACCGTAATATCCGGCTTTGCCGATAGCTTCTCTTGCGTTCACCTCGTAGTATGGTTCTCCGGTCATACCGTAAAGCGGTGGGTTTACATATTCGCCGTATTGCAGGGCGGTCGCTGCGGCTCTCTGATCATCAGTATCGTGAGCGAAGTTGCCAATGATCTGTCGGCTGCGGTATTCTGCGTATTCGGTCAAGCCAGGCAATTTTGTTGCCGATACGCTGCGGTAGCTATTGATATATTCGATGATCTTATCCGCAATCGCTTTACAGTCATCGGCAGTCGCAGCCTTTGGCTGTTCTGTTGGTTTCGGTTCCTCTGTTTCCGAAGGTACCGCAGGCTTTGCCTGCTCGGTCGGCGCTTCTGACGGGGGCGGTGTTTCCGTCTGTTTCGGCGTTTCTGTAGGCTTTGGTGTTTCTGTCTGCTTGGGCGGTTCGGACGGTTTTGAGGCTTCCGTTTCCGCAGACTTTTCCGTGGAAGGAGTTGTTGGCTGCGGTGTAGGCGTTTTTTCCTCTGTCGGGTCTTCTTCGCTCTCAGCGGGTGGTTCTGTATCAAGTTCGTTTGCCGATGGAAGCTCGGCAGTGATGTCATCGCTTGATTCTGTGTCCGATGTTACATCTGCCGAGTCGCTCTGTATGGCAGCGTCCGTTTCTTTAGGCACGGATGGTGTCGTTGAACCGCATCCTGCGAGGCTGAGTAGAATTGTCGTGCCAAGGATAGCGGATATAATTTTTCGTATCGTCATGTGGATCACCTCTGCCTATAGTGATACCGATAAAACGAAAAAAGTCCAGCGAGAATGCGGAAAATTCCGAATCTTTTTACATAGTCTGTCCGAACTCCGGTATCTCGCTATCATCCATATTCGAATCCTCGCTTAGCTTTTGCTCATAAGCCGCGAGTATCTCTGTATTCAGATCATTACGTGAATCGGCTGTAATCGGATGGAAGATGTCGCTGTACTGCTTTTTACCGTCCTTGTCATAGGAGGTCTGCGGCATCTGAACGAACAGTCCTTTTTCGGAATCAATAACCTTGATCCCGTGAATGGCAAATGCACCTCCGATATTCGCACTTGCAATTGCCTTGAGCTTGCTGCCCTCATAGTCGACCATACGGTCGATCCGTGCTTTGATTTTCATAATCTTTTTTCCTTTCTACCATGCGTAAAATGTGAAGCCCATATCCGACTCAACCTCGTCCTGATCGATATCCTCGATTTCTGCAAACACATTCATATATTTCGTCACCTCGCTTTCCGTCAGAGATCGAAAGTTCTCTCCGTCATTACCGACAACAAAGAACGGTCCGGCAATAATGGAGGAGCCGTCAGCGATACGGCGATTGCCTTCCATCCCCATGAGCTTCCCCTCATCGTTGCAGACAATAAGTGTACCGTCTCCATTATCAATCACATCAATGAGGCCTCCGACAGCCTTTTGCTCTGCAGCAAGAGAGTTTTCAATTTCGGCTGTATATGGAGACTTATGCGGTTCGACATATACGATCCGCATAAGGTTATCCGGCTTTTGTGTTTGGGATTCGTCAAAATCCACTTTTTGAAATCCCACGCTGTCGCAGTAATAGGCGCCTTCATCAGTTACCACGATATCCGATACCGACAGCGAATGCCCTCTGTGCAGAGGATGTCCTTCTGTATTGAATTTTCGGAATACATCTTCTAAATCTGAGCAATCCACATTGCCGCTGAATACTTCATCATAAATAGAGGCATTGATGTCTTTTGTTTCCTGAAAGCTGTCGAGATGATCGTAATGAAGGAATTTGACAAAGTTTTTATCTCGCTCATGACTGATCTGATAAATTTTGATGTTCACTTACATACCTCCAATTGTCATGCCTCCATCCTCAGCCGGGGATTCAGCGTCACTTTGTTCTTCGGTATTGCCGAACTTTGCAAGGTTTTCCTTTGCCCAATCGGGCAGATACTCGTCTCTGAGCGCTCCGATGATATCATATCTGCGGTAGTATCCTTTATCGCCGTTGTCGGGATGAAAACCGTACACCTTCGTTCCGATAGAATTCGGTCGGCATCCGTTTCCGCTTTCCGCGTAGAACAACTGACCTTTCGGCGTCTTGTATTCATCCTTCAGCTCTGTTGGCTTTATAACTACAACCTTTCCCGTGTAATCGATCTGACCGTCGGTTTCGTCAATACAGTGGGTGTGATCGAACAGACCGAGTGACTGCCATTCCTTTCGGGCATCGTTTATGAAAAGATTTGTCAGTCCGGGATGGCTCTCTACCGTAAAATGCCACCTGACCTCATCACGGGGGATATGGATCGACCTTGCCCATTTTTTGTTGTCCTCGGAGAAGCGCTCATCCTCTTTCTTCTGCTGTACGGTATTTGCGAGTACGAAGTTGACACGGTCAAAGCCGTACCGTTCAATGATTGGTTTTACGCAGTCATGGAGAACATTGTCGTGATAGTTCTCGTTAATTGCCCGTTCAATGGCTCTTGCGCAGTCGCAATTTTCCTTGTAGCTCTCACGCCACAGATCGCGCTCGTTATTGCGGACGGCATCTTCGAGTGACCATTCGTAGAGCGGAACCCGTTCAGACATTCAGCGCACCGCCTTGCTTTTCTGCCCATTTGACAGATAGATGAATGAGGGCGGTTCTTTGCTGTTCGGGAGAGAGATCGTCGAGAAAATCCTCCAAGTTTACCACTTCTTCAAACTCCGCAGGTTCACGGTCGATACAGTTATCGCAGATCTTCTCACGCCTTACAATAACGGTTCTGCCGTCAGCAGCTTCGGTGAACGACAGAACATCGTTATATGCAAAGCCTACTCGCTGTCTGATTTCATAGGGGATTGTGATTCGTCCTCTTTTACCGAGGATTCGTAACATCTTATTCATCTTCTTATTCCTCCGGATCATCACAGTTACTGCTGCAAGGACAGCTTTCGCAATCGCCATCGCATTCAATTTCATAAAACGGACAGTCCTCGCAGTTACCGTCACAGACAAAGTCATCCGTATCGTCAAGGTTTCCTATGACGAGCCTGCGGCCTTCCACATACATCTGCATGGGATCGCCCTCGAAGATGCCTGCTTCAAGCAGCGTTTCCGCAGGAACAGCGAGCATTACCATTTCGGTTTTCATTGTTCTTTTTTGCATTGTAATATACACTCCTTCATTGTTTCATAAGTTATATTTTTTTCGCCGAAGATATCTCCGTAAATTTCAAACAGCGTGAGCTGCGTCGGCTTTGTTTTTTCCCGTTCAAACAGGTCATAGTTGCCTATGAGCAGTTCGGGGAATTCCTTGCCTGCCTCGTATTTCTGCACCATACTGTGAATGCGTTTGAAATCAAAGAACATACAGCCGTCATACAGATCCCGTATTTCGGGGCAGTCGTTATATGACAGCAGGAATTTGCTTTTTGCATTCATCAGCGTATCTCTCAGCCGCAGGTGATCCTCCCAAGTGAAGCCGCATTGGTACACATATTCGCTCGAATAATACGGCGGATCGCCGTAGATAAAACCGCCGGGGCGGTCGTAGTGCTTAATGAGTACCTCAAAATCCTGATTTTCTATGATGACATTCTCGCACCTTCTGCTGAATGCGTGTATGAGCCCGAACAGGCTCCGAAGGTTAAAGGGCTGACAGGCAAAGGACTTTCCTCCGCTTGAGTAGCTGTACCGAATGAGTTTGAGGAACATGGCAGCTCTCCGCAGATCGTGATCCTCTTTAATCTCTGAATACAGCTCCCGCAGTTCCTCTGCCTGCAGTTCGAGGAGGAGGATGTTTGTCAGCTCCAATTCCTCGTTCAGATAGTCATCGCTGAATTCCTCTTTTTTGAAAAATTGCTTCAGCGCTGCAAAATCGTCACGGGAATTTAGGCTTAAAAAGCCAAGCTCACGGATAAATGCCATCGGTCTGTCGCGCATACAGCGAAACAGATTGACGAGGTTGTGATTGTAATCGTTGAACACCTCAAACTTATCCGGTCTTGGCTTGCCGAGCAGCACCGATCCGCTGCCGCCGAAGGGTTCGATGTAGCGGTCATAGTGCAGCGGAAACAGTGCATAGAGAATGTGGAGGATGGACGATTTGTTGCCCATCCATGATACCGGGGATTTTATTTTCACCACCTCCGTTCTGAGGCGGCAACCGTTTCAGGGCAACAAAAAAAGCGGTATCAATCATTTGCTCTGAAACGATTGATACCGCCGTGGTTATTTTTCCTTTTCTTTTTCTGATTGTTTTTTATTAAATATATCAATACGGTTTATTTGAAGGCAACACATAAACACTGTTGCAATTGTGCCGCCGAACATGGCGCCGAGAATAAAGCATATGGCTCCCATCTTAGATTCCTCCCATCCCAATATTTTCGTCCTCGTCGGGAAGATACGCTGTATTGTATGCATCCTCTCCGAGTTCCTTCAACAATTCGTTAAACTGTTCATTGTCACAGCAGGTACGGATACCGAAATCGGCACAAAGCTGACGGTAATAATCCAGTTCCATTTCATCTCTGTCCATAATGAGATTTTCATTCAGTTTAAGCCATGCCACCTCATGCTCCCATGAAACACACAAAGAGGTGGGAAAGCCGCCTGTCTGATCGCACTGAAAATCCGGTGAGGTGTAAATGTCAAGCTCGCTTTCATTCTTTGTGATCTCTTGTATCTTATCGTAAAGCTCCTTTGCCGTCATATCTGCATTTCCATCCCTTCGTCCATATCTTCCGAATCATCTTCGCCTGTAATATTCACATATTCTCCGATAATACCGAGCGCTTCATCATAACTGCCGCTTTCGTAGATTCTATCGGTCATTTCCTTTGCCTGCTCCGTCATACCGTTTCGGCGCAGTGTTCGGGCGGCAATTCCCATCAGATTATAGATATTTCCATCTTCTCCGATCAGTTTGCAGTCCGGCTTTTTCTGCTCTGCCGTTTCTTCAGTTGCAAAGCCGCCGAGTCTGTTATCCACATAATCGGACAGCCATTTGCCGCCGAAGGTTTCATGTGTCTGCAATCTCCACATAGCAAGTTTACCTATATCAAGCTGTACGCTGTCCTCAAAGGGGAAGAGAATGTTTGTAGTTCCGTCGTGATCGAAAACAGAGATATTTTCAAACTTACTACCGTTTTGCAGAATTTCCGCATCGGTAAGCATTTCGTTGATACCATCCAGCCATTCCTGCGGATCGCCGCCGCAGCCTTGCAGGATGAGTCCTTCCTGACCGTTCATTTTCCGAAGATTCTCTGCGGTAATGTTCTTTATGCTCATAGCTGCATACCTCCCATCTGCTGAGATTCTGTTTCGCCCGGTTCGAACTCGCCGCACATATATTCTCCGAACGTCAGATCCGTTCCGATAAAGTTCGGCTCGGTATCCTCGGTGAAAGAAATATATCCCTCCTTGCCGAAGTCTATCGGCTCGTCACAAATCACGCTGCCGTTATAGTTAACAGAGACTTTCGGCTCAACGGTGCAAAACCGTCCGTCATCTCCGTGGCGCAGATCATAACAATACAATCCTTCAGGAATGTCATTTGGAGTAATACGGTCATCGGAAAACAATGCAGGTCTGCCGAATAATTCTATCAGTTGATATTTTTCACAGTCTGTGCTGATATACGCTGTTCCTGTGCTGTTCTTCACAAGATTCAGATCGGCAGGATCGTAATCCCATACCTCCAGGGCAAATTCCGTCGCCCGAATTCCTTCGGGGAAAAACTCATCGATCACTTCACCGCCGGAGTAGACTCGTTTTCCACAGTTACATCCGATATCTTCATCTGCCCACTGATGCTCAAAGGTTATGCCCGGATACATTTCGGATAGCTTTTGTAGAATTGAATGCGGAGCATCGTTTGCAGTCTGAAAGCCGAAATCATCACAGCCGCTGTAATCTGTATATTCATCGTACCCGTAGGCGTTCCATTTTGTGCCCCAATTATTGATACACCACTCATACCAAGTCGGCGCACCGTATTTCTGAATGTTATTCCATGCGGTTTTGCCAAACTCCCATTCTTTCGGATCGACGGCATAACCCACGTCAGCTCTTGTTTTCAAAAATACCGCTTCGCTTTCCGGAGGGATATTTTCAAGCCGCTTCAAAGCACTTTCCGCTGTAAATCCTAAATTGTAGATCTCAATAAAATCCCGATATATTTTGAGTCCTCGGTCGGTCGCACTTCCAGCTTCGATATTCAGCGATTCCGGCATGGGAATGATTTTATTAAAATCGATTGTTCCCAAACCGTACTTATCACTTTTGATTGCTTACAGCATTTCATGAATCTGCTTTTCGTCGCCGCTGAATTCAATTCGGTTTTCTACATGATTCGGCATATCATTTCAACTCCTGTTCTTCATAAATTTTTCTAATTTTTTGCCCGATAGCAGAAATGACGGGAACACTTACTGCGTTGCCCGCCATCTTATACAGCCGTCCGTCTTTCAGACCTGTGGCTTGTGCCTTATAGAACTGTTCATCGGTGAAGCCCTGCAACCGCCAGCATTCGATCGGCATGAGTTTGCGTATCCTGCCTTTGTGCCACACGCCATGTCTGTCCTGCGCTGTGATCGTGAACATCGGCTCGTTCGGCTCTTTGACTCGTCTGCCTTGCTGACGGACGGTTTCACGGTCGGGCGTAAGGATTGCCCTCGGTTCGTCTGTGACAAGGACAGCAGAATGTTCGCCTCTGTGGTTGCTGACTCCGCTGTCCTGTCTTGCCGTGATGCTTCGGGCAGTATCGGTAATAACAGGATCGGGATTCATGTCAATGAAATACAGACCCGTTTTGCCGCCCCAACCGCCTGCACCGGCAGTCTGCGTACAGGCTACTCCGTTTGGATCGTAGACTCTTGCTCCCTGCGGTCCGGGAATAAGTTCTTTGAGATTTTCCGCATTGCCGCATCCGAGAGGAAATATCCGTCCGGCACATCCTTTTCCAAGATGTCCGACAATATACAGCCGTCTCCGTTGCTGCGGGACTCCGAAATGAGCGCTGTTATGCACACACCATTCGAGATCATACCCCAGCTCAACAAGCGTGGAGAAGATGGTATTAAGCGTCCTGCCCCCGTCATGCGATAACAATCCGGGGACATTTTCCAGAAGTAGAAATGCAGGCCGTTTCGCTTCAGCGATTCGGGCAACCTCGAAGAAGAGAGTACCTCTTGTATCGTCTGCAAATCCGAGCCGCTTGCCAGCAACTGAGAAGCTTTGGCATGGAAAGCCTGCACAGATGAGATCAATGTCGGGAAGGTCGTTTGGGTTGATGGTTCTTGCGTCTTCAAAATACAGTTCTCCTTTCGGCTCATAGATGGCATTGTACGCCTGATTCGCATATTTATCGATCTCGCAGTGACCGATACATTCAAAACCGCCGACAGCTTCAAGCCCCGAACGAAAACCGCCGATCCCTGCGAACATATCAAAAAATCGGATTGCCATAGGGCATCCGACACCTTTTACTTATCTGTTTTCCGTTTCACCTCACATTCCCATTGAAAATCCCATATTTGCTTCTTCGGATTCATCCTCATCTTCATTTTCCGAAGAGCCATCGGTTTCCTCCGACACGGCTTCAAATTCGTCCGAAAAATCGGCGTCCGTCTGTTCCTCGGTATCTTCTTCGGCTTCCTCAGAAACCGTCTCAAAATCGCTCACAGCGGCTTCTTCTTCCGCTTCGTCGTATTCTTCCGTTTCGGCTGTTTCGTTTACAGCTTCACGCTCGGTCTGTTCACGATTGAGTTCGTTCTCAATCAAGCCAAGCATAAATTCCTTTTGTGTCATGTTGTTGCGCTGCAGATAATCTTTGATTCTTTGAAATAAATCCTCCGGAACCTGAAACGCGAGTGTTCGCATATTTCCCATGTTCTGTCCTTCTTTCTGATTTAATTTCGGATGAAGCTCATCATCCAGTGCCAATGTGATAAACTCAGCCATCGTCATGCCGTGGCTCTCTAAATACTGCCGGACTTCCGCATGAAGCTCTGCGTCTATCTTGACAGTAATACCTTTCTTTCCGTCAGACGGCATTTTCATCATTCCTTTCGATATATTTTTTTATGGATAGCTTCACGATTTCTTCCACAGGGATTTCCTGTTCCGCTGCCTGTGTCAGAAGCAGTTCTGACAGTGTATCGGGTATCTCAATCTCCAAACACTTTACCTCCTACATTCCCATGACGGGAGCATTGTCCTCGTCCATATTTTCCTGCTGTTCTTCTGCAAGTTCCTCATCGGTTAATTTTCTGAATGAGTCCTCACCGGGGACAATACCGAGCGATCTGCCGTTGTCAAAATCACAATGCAAAGTTCCGATGTCATCGACCGCCATAACAGTTCCTCTTGTGTTGCCCTCAACAGGGCGGGGATCATCACCCATACTGAGCAGCATAATCCTTGTGCCGGGAGGATAGTTGTCTTTCATGCGCTGTGCAAAGCGCCGTTCTGCTTCAAATCGGTTCATCTTTCACATCTCCATTCCTTTATTGATATTTTCTTCGTCTGCTTCTGAATCGTCACATCCAAAACATGACCGTTCAATCTCATGCTGCATCGGAATCAACACCTTGAGTAATTCTTCACGGTATTCCATATCTGCGATTTTGTTAATATAGATACCGAAAGTATCAAGAAAGGGAGTACCGTCTGCCTGCGTAATGGTAAGGTCGCCGTATTGTCCGTGTGTACAGATGAAATTTGCCACTTCTTTGATATTGTGCAGCCGTGTTCTGCCTGCAAGCGAGTGCCCGATCAGCACAGGATATTTTTCTTCTGTTGTCATCATTCTATCTCCATTCCAAATAATTCATCGGGTGACCAAGTAAATCGAAAATTCACTTCTTCGATACTCTCGCAGTAATCCGTAAGGAAACTGTTGCCGGATTTAAGACGGGATGAAAACCACAATATATCCGAATAGGAGGCTTCGTTGGCTTCGCCGTCTCCATAGAGGTAGGCTTCGGCGTGTACCAAGACTTCCGTTTCTTCACTGATATATTTTAGAAAGTCATCGAATTCATCCATATCCTCCAAATCATCGTACTCTCTTGGAATACCGTCAACAAGAAAGCTTGCTGCGTCATTACCGGCGGTTACAGTTACCTTAGAAAAAAGTAAGGCCATATCTCACATCCCTCCCATCTGCTGTCCGTGCGATTCCTCAATGCAATCGTCAAGCTCATCTTCTGTACAGAGGAAATAACTGTCACCGGGATGCCAAAAGGAGACGAACAGATCACCGTCCTCTGTATCGATGGGCTGCTGTTCTACATGCTCCCCGATCCCATCTGCACACTGTCCAATCAGCCAATCCTTTAAAATTTCAATTTCGTCTGCTGTCAGTTCTTCTTTGAATCGGCAGTCTATCCTGCCGTACAGCTTGCCTTTGTATTCATCCACAGTCCATTCGGCAGAGACGAGTTTCGCCTTGATGTTATCGTCATCATTGAAGAACTGTGCCATCTTATCCTCCGGCGATGACTGTTCCAGTTCGAGAAATTCACGGATAGCCCATTCATAGCTTTTAAGAAAACGGTTGTCGACAGGTGTTAGATCGTTGTATTCGGAATCCTCTATATTTCCGGTCAAAGGACAGAAGAAAGACATTTGAACCTGTCCGAGCTGTTCGGTCATATCTTTAATGTCACAGATGAGTTCAATGTTATTGCTGTACCGATCGTTCAGCAGATTCTGCTCCAATTCTTCTTTGATTGACTCGTCTGCTTTTTCAATTACAAAGCAGGCGGTATTCACATCTGCGAGAGTATTTTGTTCAGAGAACAGGCGGAGCAGATAATTACCGATGTCACTGTCTGCATAGAGCTTTACTCGGATATCGTCTTCCTCGTTATCGGTCAGCGGTATTCTTTCGAGCGCCTTGCGGACTCCTATGGAACAGAGTTCCTCATAAATTTTGAGATAATCCTTCGGGAACTCTGTGATAAGCGTATTTCCTTTGTTCGT
This sequence comes from Clostridiales bacterium, assembly GCA_022800625.1. Classification (GTDB taxonomy): domain Bacteria; phylum Bacillota; class Clostridia; order Oscillospirales; family CAG-272; genus RUG11130. Next base: position 91,051 of record JAAWQR010000003.1, read on the forward strand.
TATGACAGCGTTGATCATTCGTCTGTTTTCCTTTCGTTGTAATGAATTGCTCCGAGACCGAAGCGTCGTATCGCCATCGCATTGCAGATGAGAGCGAACATCCTCGGCGCGATTAAATCCTTATCCGCAAGGTCTTTGATTGTGATATGCTTCGTGCCGAGATACAGATCCTTTGCCGAGCAGAACAGGGTATATCCATTCTCGGTGCTGTTTTGGAGCTTGATTTCGTCAAAGCGGATTTCGTTTTGCCCGATTCTCTGTTTAGCCTTCATCCACAGGGCGTGATCCGCAGTCAGCAGATATACGGCAGACATGAGCGCATAATCTTTTCTGTTCAGCTTTTGGACAGCTTCCGTAAAAGCAATCCGATGTTTTTCATTTCGGTAGTCCATAAGATTATTCTCGCTTTCTTTCAGATATTGTTCCAGCCGTCTGTGAAACGGCGGGCAGTGTATATGCGACATGGTTCGTTTAATGGCGTCGCTCAGAGAGGCGGGAGGAGGCTTTGGATTTTCATACACATTCAACGCTTCTTTGGGAATAAAGCTGCCGTGACCTCTCGGAGCAAAATTCGGTACTGACTGCATCATTTTTTCAAATTCCTTTTGTGAAGGGGTATTGCTAAAATACATCGTTTATTTCCTTTCTTTGAAATAAAAAAAGAGCCAACCGTTTTTGATGCTGTGCATCCGTAAACGATTGGCTCTGTAAAATGAAAAAAGGCGGATAGTATTTTTGCTTCTATCCGCCTTTTCTGCTGATATTCTGTTGTTGTGAGAGTTCAAACCATTCCGCAAAGGAAAATTGCCTATTTTACATCTACGAAACTGACTCTCGAAAAATCGTCACCTGAAACGGCGAAAACCCCGATTTTATCGGGGTTTTCGGTGAGGATATCTTTTTTGTCCTCTTTTGATGGTGGAGACGGCGGGAATTATATTATATGTTTATGTGCATAAACTCATATAAACATATGCTGAACTTGCCTATATTTTATTGGCTAATCTCTTTTCTGTTATTTAATATCATTTATTTATATTTATATAATTTTAAGACTCCAAGGGTTTTTTTAGGGATTCAAAATATGATTTAAGACTTCAACTGCTCGCTCTTCTTCTCGTGGATATAAGTGAGCATATCTGTCCCATGTCATTTTTACATCTGCATGCCCCAATCGACGTGCGATTTCTTGTATATTTATACCTTCATTAGCAAGAAGTGAGGCATGAGAATGCCTGAAATCGTGAATTCTGATATGCGGCAACCCTGCCTCTTTAGCATACATAACATTTCTATTTGTAATATTATTGTCTCTTAGGCACATCTCTCCGCCGCACACTCTAAAGTTATCAGTAAAGTTGCTCGACTTCTTTTGTCTTTCTTTGTGTGCTTTAAGGGCACAAATTAATGGGTTAGGAATTTGTATATCGCGGCAAGACGAACGGTTTTTAGGAGGTGTTTCACGGTCTTCGCCGATCAGTTTTTGGGTAAGACTTCGTCTTACATGAATAATATCATTATCTATATCACTCCACTTTAAAGCATGAATTTCACCTTTTCGCATTCCGGTAAAGAATGCAATCATAAAGAAGATATAATATCCCCATTCATTGTTTTCTTCTGCATGCGATTTTGCTACTTCAATAAACGCTTTGAATTGCTCGGCTGTGTAATATCTGAGCTTTTCTTCCGGGGCAGTAAAATAGGCTTCACGGAAGTTTCCGACCAATCTCAGGTTATTCTTTTGAATATAATTCATTTTTTCGGCGTAGTTCAGCATTGCTGAGAATTCTTTAAAAATACCTTGGGAAGTTGATATCGCAAGATCTTTGTCTGCAATGGTATTTTTCCAATGTTGGAGCACAGAAACAGTTAAATCTGTCAGCTTCTTTTGCCCCATTATCGGTATGACATGGTGTTCCAGTCGGTTTTTAGATTTTTCGTACGAAGACTCTCTTACCTCTCGCTTTTTCGAAATCATGTATTCATCATATAACTTTTGCACAGTCATTTTAGGCGATGATGTTTCTTTTAGCAGAACCAACATTTCTTGCTCCTTCAAAAGAGCTTCTGCCCTTCCGTAAGCAGTACGTTCGATCTGTTTTTGCTGCCCGTTTTCGTCTTTATACGATACTCTTACGCGATATTTTTGTTTACCGTCTTTTGTTCCCTGAGCCTTAGTGATTGGCATTGTTATCAAACTCCATATTTATTATTATCCTCTGCTTCGCTTTTTGTTTCGGCGGTGAATGATTCATATTTTCGCTTGCCGCTTGCGTCTGTGACTGTATATACAAGCACACGCCAACTGCCGCGCGGAAGCTTCTTAGCTTTTGCCATGATTCTTCTCCTATCAAATGTTATGTGCGAAAGAAAAAGCAGACGGAATAACCGTCTGCCGAAAAATATTAAGGTATAATGTCCGGGCGGTGTATCCGGAATCTCAGGTACTCACAAAGTGAGTGTGTCGGGAACCATTTCCGACCTCATCATACCTATATATATTTTATCTTATCTACGGTTATATTATAACAGAAAATGTACTATTGTCAATATAAAGTCTCCGAATCAGAGTTTTATTTTTTATATTTTTTCCTTTAGAGCTTCAAGAAGTTTATAGAATGCAGGTCGATAAACAGATGCAACATTTGCATAAACCTTTTTTGCAGTTTCTTCATCGTAGATATGTGATGTTGTATTTCTTGAATTTAATATATCTATCCACACTGCTTCATCATTGATTATGCCGTCTGCATATGCCGTTTTCATAACAGACTTTGGACTGTTAATATCTGTGTATCCTTGATCGAGAAGATATTCTCTCATTGTTTTCCATGCAAGCTCGGTGCAAAATTCAAAACGTTGTAAAGCACCGTCGCGTATTGAATCAAGAGCAAATTTATCGTAGTCGGCTATAGACTCGTCAAGCCGCCTTAAGGCGTTTAGGTAGTTAGCAAATTTTATTCCTGTTTTATCCATAATTAAAATTCCGTCCTTTTTTATATTTGTAAGTAAATCAGGCGATGTATTATCTGTTATAAAAATAATATCAAACTGAAGCAAGGTTTCAATTTCATCTATGTCAGAGCAGAAAGAAGCATGCTTATTTTCTGCAAGACCGAATACAGCGATATCAATATCGCTTTTCGGATGTTCGTCATTGCGTGCACGTGAACCGAACAAGACTATTTTATCGACTTTATATTTATGCCCGAGGTTATTGATTTCGTTCTTTATATTTATTGGTATCATTTTACCAACCTCACATCGCTTTTTTCGCTCAGAAGGTATTTTTCAATTTTCAACACATCAGGCTGGGTGGGAGTGAATTTAATCCCTTTACGTATCATACCAAGTGTTACACGACATTTTCTTTTTATTGTTTTGGCGAGAGTTTCACTTGTAACTCGCAAATGATTTCCACGGATAGTATATTTGTTTTTTATGTATTTTTCGGAAATAGGGAATATATCCTGAATTAAAAAGGCGCTTTCTTTACCGTTATCAAGTTTTGCAACATGCAGAATATCGCACTTTTTACCGCTTTGTTCACGTTTATCAATTATTTTTTTATATTTATCCACTCTACTGCTCATCGGAATCATCCAATATAAGTCGGTAGATTTATCATACATTGCGTAATAATGCGGTCTGTGCTCGCATTTATTTCCTTTAAGGTATGGATCGGGAAATTCAATAAAGAATTGATCTGATATTATATAAAAGCCGCTTTCAGTCACGTAAATGTCCTCTCTGTACTAAGAAAAAGCGCTCTTCCACCTAAGTAAGAAGAGCGCACCCCGCCATTTATATACTGCATACGGGTCAGCAGTAAACTTTCAACCCGACCACTTATATACCGCCATATCGGTCAGCGGTAAACTTGCACTGATACTGCATAAACAGAATCAGATATGCTTATTATATGCTTTTGCACTCTTATTATATCACAGATTATGAAATGTTTCAATATGGGACAAAAAAAATAATTTGTTAATTTTCTATCTACCTCACATCGCTTTAAAAAGCTATTACTTTGAAAAATAAAAAGTAAATTATAGATTCCAAAATTTTCTAATAAAATTAATCATAATTCATTGACAGAACGACTGTTCTGTGATACAATGAAAACAATAGACGAGAACAAGTGTTCAAAAAATTGTAAAACAGATAATGTATTTTCCATAATTAGGGAATAAATTCGATT
>JAAWQR010000004.1 GCA_022800625.1 Clostridiales bacterium
CGCCGCTTTAAAGCGGCGGTATCGGTTTTTGTCAGATTACAAACTGCTCCATATATCTCTTGCTGAGAATGAGAGATTCTTCAACTCTCTCCTTTGTTCCCTCAAATGCCTTATCTTCAACTTCAATACATGTGTATCCGTTGTATCCGATATCGGTGAGAGCGGAAACATACTTGCCCCAATCAACATCGCCGAGCCCCGGAAGCTTCGGAGACATAAAGTTAAGCGGAGTAGCCATGATTCCGTAATCGTTCAGGCGATCGCGGTAAACCTTGATATCTTTGTAGTGAACATGGAAAATCTTATCCTTAAACTCATAGATCGGCTTGATGTAATCGATCATCTGCCATACAAAGTGAGACGGGTCATAGTTCAGACCGAAGTTATCGCTGTCGATGATCTTAAACATCTCACGCCATATAGCGGGAGTTGTAGCAATGTTTTGTCCGCCCGGCCACTGGTCATTTGTGAAGAGCATCGGGCAATTTTCGATTGCAACCTTTACACCCTTTTCTTCAGCGAATTTTATGATCGGAGGCCATACTTTCGCAAACTCTTCAAGGTTCTCTTCAACAGTTTTATCCTGCATTCTTCCGATAAATGTTGTCACCATATTTACGCCGAGAAGAGCTGACATGTTAATAACCTTCAGGAGGTGGTCAATGTTTGCCTGTCTCTTTTCAAGATCGGAATCCATTGTGTTCGGATAGAAAGCAAGAGAGGATATCTCAACATTCTTGTCGGCACAGTACTTCTTGATATAGCTTACGTATTCGTCCGAAGTATCGTCAACATTGATGTGTGAAACGCCTGCATATCTTCTCTCAGCTTTTCCCTGAGGCCAGCATGCAACTTCAACACATCCGAAACCCATTTTTGACGCGCAGTCGATCATTTCCTCGAAAGAATATGTATCGAGGATCGCGCTTACAAAACCTAATTTCATAATCATTCTCCCATCCGCCGCATACAGCGGCTAAAAAAGTATGATGATTGTCACATCACGCTTATTATACTTTATCGGACGTGACAAGTCAACATTATTTCAAAAATTCATTTTTTGCTGTAATCCGTATTTAAAGCGTATATCTTCCTTCAATCGCACGGCGCAGCGTTACGTTGTCCGCATATTCAAGGTCGCCGCCTATCGGCACGCCGTTTGCAATTCTTGAGACCTTAACGCCAAGGGGGGATATCAGCTTTGAAAGATACATAGCTGTAGCTTCACCCTCTACCGTAGGATTCGTTGCGAGAATAACCTCGCTTACCTCACCGTCTCCGAGACGAGACAAAAGCTCCTTGATCTTCAGATCCTCGGGAGACACACCCTTCATCGGGGATATTGCTCCGTGAAGCACATGATAAAGTCCGTTATAATGACCTGTGCCTTCAATTGCAATTACCGCACGCGGATCTTCCACAACGCAGACAGTCGCTCTGTTTCTTGAAGAAGACGAGCATACAGGGCAAATGCTGTCACTTGATATATTCTGGCAGCACTTACAAAGCGTAAGATCATTTTTCACAGCCAATATCGCTTCGGCAAATTCTGCGGCTTCGGTTTCGGTAAAGTTCAGCACGCAAAAGGCATAGCGTACAGCCGATTTGCGTCCGACGCCGTCAAGTCGTCTGAACATATCGGCAAGCCGCTCTATCGGTTCAATAAGCTCCGCCATATCAGAAGAGTCCGGGCATACCGGGGATGTTCAGAGAACCTGTGATCTGTCCCATTTCTTCATTATTAGTAGTCGTGACCTTCTTTACCGCCTCGTTAAATGCAGCAGTTAAAATATCTGTCAGAGTCTCAACATCATCGGGATCGACGATTTCGGGATCGATTGCTATAGAGCTGATCTCAAGCTTTCCGTTGATTTTCAGAGAAACAACACCGCCTCCGGCAGTAATATCGTATTCTCTTGTGTCAAGCTCAGCCTGAAGCGCTTCCATGTCCTCCTGCATCTTCTGTGCCTGCTTAAGCATTCCCTGCATATTTGTCGGGCCTCCGCCCACTCCCTTGGGTAATCTTGCTTTCATTATTATGTCATACCTTTCTTTTGAAATTTATTTCTTGATTTTATTTATAAAATCGTGGTTGCAAAGTATAGCTCCGGAATTATATTCCGTCAAGTTCATTCATCGGATATGTCTGATCTGCAATTTCTGAGACTTCCACCTTAATCGAAGCTTCGCCGTCAGCAAACGAACACAATGCAAACGCATCCCTGAGCGTCATTACGGAATCCTCCGAACGGAGCATCGATGCTGAAAATTCATTCGGTGTTTTTATCAGTATTTCACGTCCGTTATTCGAAACAAAGCACGCGGCTTTTCCGACAAATCCCCTCAGAATCGGATTCATTGAGCCGATTTTTTCAAGAAGTTCACTCTTATCGGGAATCTCTCGAAATCCATCAGCCGATTGAATTTTCACCGATACTGACGAGCCTGAGTTATCTTCTTCCGAACTGTCGCCCTCGCGGCGATAATGATCCGAACTGCCTTCTTCATCTCTCTGCTGCTTTACCGACTCAGTCATAGTTTCGGCTTCATGTGAAATCTGTACTGCCTGAGCCGCGTTTTTATTCATCAGTTTTATTTTATCTTCAAGAAGACTGATTCTTGCAGAGAGAGCATCAGGTGAAGTCCCGAGTGCAGGATCGCTCATTTTTATAAGTGTCAGCTCCGCCGTGTTCCGCTTAATCTGCGGTATGCGGTTCATCGTAAGCATGGCTTCGTCAAGTAAGGTCGAATGATAAATAAGCTCTGCTGCTGTAAATCTTGCCGCAGCGCTGTTTATCATTTCTAAATCCGCAGCTGTCATATCAAGATAAGAGTCGGATTCTCTGACGCTTTTAACAACAAGCATATCTCTCCAAAAGGAGATCAGCTCCTGCCAAAATACGGCTATATCCTTTGAGGACGAGACAACATCGGATATTACCCGAAACAGTACGGCGTGATCCGCGCTCTTCACTGCCAGCGCAGTTCTGTAAGCATTTTCGATGCCGCTGATTCCGAGCGCCTCGCGGACTCTGTCGACAGTCACACCGTTTCCGCCTCCTGCACACAGCTCGAACAAATTTACCGCGTCCCTCATACCGCCCTGCGCCTGCCTTGCAAGGAGAAGCGCCGCGTCATGTTCAAGTTCTATCGACTCGGCAGAAGCTATATATTCAAGCCTTGATGCGATATCGGCAGCGGTGATACGTCTGAAATCAAAGCGCTGACATCTCGAAACAATAGTAGCGGGAAGCTTATGCTGCTCTGTTGTCGCCAGAATAAACATTACATGCTCCGGCGGCTCTTCAAGCGTTTTAAGCAGGGCGTTAAAAGCTCCGATCGAGAGCATATGAACCTCGTCTATGATGTAAACCCTCTTTTTCATCACAGCAGGAGAATATGTCACCTCATCGCGGATATCACGGATATACTCAACGCCTGTATTTGAAGCTGCGTCCATTTCGACAACATCCGTTGCCGAGCCGTCGTCTATGGATTTACATTTGTAGCATTTTCCGCACGGACTGCCATTCACAGGCTCATCGCAGTTCACAACCTTGGCAAGTATCTTAGCACAGGTCGTTTTTCCCGTTCCGCGCGGTCCGCAGAAAAGATAGGCATGTGAAAGAAGCCCGTGCTCCGCCTCGTATTTAAGTACCGAGGTTATATGATCCTGTCCGCAAACATCATCAAAAACACGCGGACGGTATTTTCTGTATAACGCCTGATGCTCCACTTTTTAACACGCCTTTCGATATAATTTTATATAAAGCTTTATTTTTAAGGTAAAAATATCCCGCAGAATAAGACCATACACCCGAAAGTCGAAACAAAACTCATATGCGCCGGCTTGTCTTCTGCTCGGAACAGGCTGCCCCGCGGCACAACGGCTAAACTGCTTAATGCTGCTTGGTTCCCCACCTGACATGGTTCACAGCCGCCGATCGCGCGGGACCAATTCTTCAACACAAAAGTACAAGCCGCAGACCACACAAGTCCGCCCCTCGTTTCGGGATACCACCCCTGCTGTAGCGGATTTCAGGTTCAGGACGCCGCTGCTTCCCCGGCTGGTATGGCCTTATTCTGCGGGATATCAAAAAATTGATCTGTGAGTATTAGTATATCATATTTTCACTTCGGATTCAAGTGAATTTAAAAATATTTATAGATTTATAAAGTCATATGTACGATAAATCATTCCTTTGTATAAGTCAGCTCGAACTTATCTCCGTCCGATATCGGTGTGGAATCGGCACCCGTCATAAGGTATTCGCCCTCCCGTGTGATAGCCCAGTAAGCCTTATCTGTATCATAGTCTGCAACAAGTCCGTTTACAGTTGTTATAAAAAGTCCGTACTGACCGTTTTCACCTTTGACAAGTCCCTCGTTTACAAGAGCGTCTCCGAGGTTATCTGCGTCTGTCGCAATATCAAAAGTTGTTTTTTCACCCTTGTCGTCTATAACGTCAACGCTGATATGTACTTTTGTGATTGTTTCACTTGCCGCTGTGTTTTCCGTATCTTTGCCGTCTGTCGTTTTTTCAGCACATGACACTATGCTGAATAGCACCGTCACTATAAGCATTGCTGCGGCAAGAATTTTTTTGAGTTTTGAGTTTTTCATAATAATCTCCTCAGTTTTAAGTATTTATTTTCAAACGGACGCGTATCCGTGAAAATATTATTTTACAACAAATCCGGCAGGAAGCTTCCATGAAGAATTTGAGTAATAAAAAGTAACGCTGGTCATAAGATATTCGCCGTTATAATACATACATGAAGAACTTCCGCCGTCTAAGTTTGCAGCGTTAACAGCTCCGTATTCAAGCATAACACCTATAAGATCCGATGCCGACGCGCCGAGATGTCCTGCCTTTCCGCGTCCGTCGGTTACGAGCAGAAGAACTGCTCCGTCAGCGCGCTGACCTATGGCAGTACGAGGATTCAGACCGCTTCCCATTCCGTTCATTTCACGGACTTCATTATTTATTATCAGTTGTACGAAATGATTATTAACGTCGCTTGATTCTTCTTGGAAGGTCACCGCGTCCCGTATCTTCATCTCAGACACAAGATTTTCCACATCTGAGGAAGTCATTTCGGAAACGTCGATTATTCTTAAAATATTATCCTCGGTAAAGCCGATCAGCACAAGTCCCGGAAACTGCTGCGGCTCATTCATCTGTATCTCTCCGCCGCTGACTATAACTCCGTACGGAGAGCCGCCGCTGTTGTTATATGAGTTGTAAAGTCCGCCGTTTATCGCAGCTACCGCTCCCGCTCTGTTCGCCAGTTCATCAAGCGTTACGCCTTCCTCTCTCCACGGATAGATCGTCGCAAGACTGATTCTTGAAGGATCTTTTACTACCAGCAGCTTTCCGCTGAAGGTCGATGATGAAACTTCATGAAGCTCGATTTCTTCACTTTCCGACGAATTACCTGCGCTCACATCGATACTGCCTGACGAGCCGACCTTTATTAAGTCTCCGTCAACCTCACCGTCAAGCTTTTTCATGGAATTTTTGTCGACGATCTCCTGTATTCTATCTCCGTCTAAAAATACCGACGCCAAAAATTTAAGCTGACCTGTTTCAAGTATAGTCGTAACAAACATGCGCTGTGCCGCGGGGAAAGAATCCGAGCATATCATTTTTAAAGAAATCATCAGTACAGCTGCGGCAAATAATGCAAATGTAAGTATTACGGCTAATATCTTTAGAAAAATTTCCGAGATAACTCTGTGAAGCGGCTTCTTCTTGCGAGAAATGCGACCTGCGCCTCTTCCCTGAGAGCTTCTCATAGGTCTGCCCGAAACTGCTCTGTTCATCTGCGTATTTATATCATTTTGCTTATTATTTTCAGTCATCGAGATCAGTTTCCTTTCATTCCCGCGAGCATCCATACGGAATCGGTAATGCCGTTTCGCACAGCGTCATACTTTACAAAAAACATGCGCTCGCTCATTGAGTCAACGATAACATTCCCTTCTTCGAGACGCATATTTTTATCAAGCTTAACATCAACCGAGAAACAGGTATCTGTGATCTGTGTATAGTTGCTCACACTCTCGTTTGTAAACGGCGGATCAAGAAGCGTATGATTACTTGTAAATGTTATGTCGATCCCGTTAGCATATTTCCATGCCATATCATACTGGTATGAACCCGGAATGATATACTTTATGATCTCGCCTACCTGCAGATCCTTTGACATAAACAAACTCCATTTTTCGGCAATATCAATTACATTTATTTCAGAAGATATATTTTCTGGAATTGTGTCAAGACCGTTTTTATCAGTCAGATCAAGCAAATGTACGCCTTTATCAAATTCGACGGCTTCTCCGTTTCTATCCTTCACCGATATCTCAGCGTCAGCTTTCAGCAGAGCGATATCATATGTTATGAGCTTCGGCAAGTCTGCGACAAATTTCGCAAGCTCGGCATAATCGGGATTCTCAGCTTCAGTACATGCTGCCGCCGGGACTTCTCTGCCCGAAACCTGAACAGTATATCCGCTGTCGGCAACAATCTTCATATATGTAAGAGGAAGCTCGTTTTCGCCGTCGTAATTTATCATATTGCCGTAAAGATCTGACAGGCGAACCTCAGGCTTTGTAAGCATTCTTATATCATGGCGCACCGTTCCGTTATCCAAAGGCTCGCCGTTATGAACCTCTCCGTTTACTTCAACCGTAAGGCTTGCGGGTATGCTCAGGGAATAGTTGAACAGTACGGGAACTATTTTATTTCCCTTAAATGAATATTCGGCAAGATTTCCGTGGGTGTCGGATATCACGACACGCGGTCTGAGATAAATTCCGTTTGCGGTATATTCAATTCCGTCTTTTCCGTCGGAGACGCCGTCGCTCTCACTGAGCGATATACCGTTCAGAGAAACCGAAAAGTCTCTCGGAAGAGACAGCTTATAATCATGCTTTTCAAGTACTATATCAACCTTTTCCGTCTCCCATCGGCGGGAAGTAAATACTGCGAGCTTCGTTTCAGGCTCTCCTGCTGCATGTAATGTGATCTCAGCTAATTCAAAGCCTTTATTTCTCACGGAATATATCAGCTTGTCCTCATCATGCGCTCCCGGTTTCTGCGTATACTCAAGGTCGGGCGAAGCAAGAAGAGCTGTAAATTCGCTTTTCAGATCAATATTTTCTTCAAAGCGCCCGATATCTGTCTCGGGAAACGTAAGTTTATTCCAAAGCGTTCCATCTTGTGCCGCATCGGACAGAGACTTCATTTCAGCTTCGACCTGTCTTTCCGGCTGTGAAGCCTCATAATTTTTAAGAAGCGAATTCACATACAAAACAGCAGCTATCAGAACGACCGAAAGACAGCATACATATATAAAATATCCAAACTTAAACGTACCTTTAGTTCTTCTCATTAAGTGTATAACCTCATAAATTATCGCTCAAAAGCTCAGTCTTCGGAATATTCCGAAATGCTGTCTGCTATATCGGACAGTTCAAGTGTTCCGTCAGAATATACCGTAAAGCATACGGCATAGCGCGTACTTGTTCTTACGATAAAATAAACATTTATTTCCCGATCGTCCTCTCCGAGTGAGATAGTAACTGATACCGCGGAATATTCTCTTCCGCCGATATTAATGCTGTCTGTCTCAGAAGCGTCTGAATATTCAAGAGCGCCGCTGTTAGATTCAAGAGACGATATCATTGAACGTATAACACGCTCCTCACTCGTCCACATTCCGCAGTCAAGCAATTCTGCATAAACGGAATTTATTCCTTCAATATCACGGGCAACAAAATACAGCCTTCCGTCTCCGTAATAATTAACATCTCCCGAGTTCATTATCTCATTACGCTGTGTTTCATCGATAAATACCCAACCGTTCGGAAGCGTATATTTAAAATCCGCAAACTCGCTCGCATAGGTGTTATCTGTCTGCACTCCGTCGTCGATCATGCGGACAAGAGTTATTCTGTATACGGCATAGCAAACCAGAAGAGCGGAAATTACCGTACCCGCGATGAGCGCCGCTGCAATCGCACCGTTTTTTTGTCCTTTTTCAGGATTATCTTTATGTGCTTCCGATTTAGAGCGTTTGTTATAAACGGAAAATACGACAAGTATGATCGGAATGATAAGAGCCGATGCCTTAGCCGAAACAGACAGCTCCGAGGATTCAACGAAGAACACAAACATCATCTGGTAAATAAGCGACGTTACGGAAAGGAATTCAAATCGGCGGCAAAAAGCTAATATTAGAAACACGGCTGACGCAGAAACTGCGCTTACTGTCAATGCAATACTGTCCATGCACAGAGAATTTCCGATCACATCGACTGCAAGCAAGAAAGACAGTATATAAAGGCATACCGATTCAGCCTTTTCCTTTATTTTGCTTTTCGGTTTCCGCCCACGGTTCAATTCTTCATTCATTTATCCAAATTTCCTTTTTCGTTTATTTACTGCTCTTAACCGAAGCTTTGCGCACTTCAAAGGACGAAAATACTTTATTTACAATAATAAAACTGATATATGCAAGCAAAAGTCCGAGTATTATTCCCGCAAAAACATCGCTCGGGTAATGAACATACAGATAGAGTCTCGAAAAAGCTATGAGAATCGCCAGCGCCAAAGCCGGATATCCGAATTTTTTACTACCGCATAAAAGCATAGCTCCCGCCGCTTCAAAAGAAACAAGTGTGTGCCCCGACGGAAAAGAATAATCGGAAAGACGATTTACAAGAAGCGCCACATCTGTATTCATGTCATAAGGACGCACCCTTGCAATAAGAGGCTTCAGTATCGCGTTTCCTAACAAAAGTCCAAATACCATGGCAAGTCCCGCCACAGCCCCCGTCTTTCTGGTTTTCTTAAAAAACAGCATAATTACAGCTGCGCTTATCCAAAAGATTCCGCCTTCGGCAAAAAGCGTAATTATAGGCATCACACGGTCTAGAATAGCACAGCCGAGATGTTCTCTTATAAAGTCAAGAACCAAAAGCTCCGCTTCATTAAAATAATTCATATTTATATCTTTTCCTTTCGGTTAAATCGTGGCTGAAAACATGAGTCGGACTTAAGACAAAGCCTCCTCGGAGTTTTTAACTCTTTCTCCTGCAAATACCCAATTGTTCTGAATACGGAAGCTGATAAAGAAAAGTATCAGATCTACAACTACTTTTATAAGCGTTGACAGGAACGGCGTATCAACCGCCAGCAAAATCTCGGCTCCGCTTACAAGAGTCAGTGAAACGGCGCATTGGAGAATTGCCACCGCATAATACTTTAAAAGCGTTACGGGGCCTGTCTTATCCTTAAATACCACACGTGAATTTATAATATAATTAAGAGCAGACGCTATAAGTCTTGCCGTCCCTCCCGCTATGAAGGTTGAAAACTCTGTGCTTACCGCAGAACCGAAGATCAAAGCGGAAATATCGATTTTTTTGAAGATATAGTATCCAATCTCATCAGTCAGAGCCGATACGGACGAGCTCAAAACATATTTGATAATCAAAGAATATATCCGTATACTGTCTCTTACCACTCTGAAATGAGAAGAATTGTTGCTGTCAATATATACCGTAGATATTTTAACTTCCTCAAACGGGATCGATCGCTTATTCATAAGAATCAGCATATTGGTTTCATATTCATACCTGTCTCCCGAGGCGGTCACTATATCGGATATATACTTTCTCGGTATCGCACGGAGTCCCGTTTGCGTATCGCTGAGCTTCATGCCGAACAAAATGCGGAATACCGCCGATGTGATCCTGTTTCCGTTTCTGCTTCTGCGTGGTATATCTTTAAGCGAAAAATCACGCACTCCGAGAATAATTTTATCTGTATTTATCATAGCTTCGGCTACGGCTGCAATGTCATGCGCCAAATGCTGTCCGTCAGCGTCGGCAGTTACAGCGCCGCAGAAATTCTTTCTGTTTTTGAAAAAATACGTAAACGCCGTTTTCAAAGCCGCACCTTTTCCGCGGTTTTCGCCGTGTCTCAAAAGCGTACACTCGTCTCTCGCCTCAACACTCCCGAAAACCGCCGAACATGACTCGGAACTGCCGTCGTCCACCACAATAATATCCGTAAATCCTATAGAAATCGCTCCGTCAATCGTCTCCGTCAGCTTTTCATCAGGCTCGTACGCAGGAATTATCAGGGTTACTTCATTCAACTTCATTTTTATTATTTATAAGCCTTTCTTTCAGACTTAACATCCGTGTTTTATCTTTTTCGCAGCTGATGCCGCATAATAATTATTTTATCATTTTGACGTAAAAAACGCAATAGGAATATATGCAAAATAAATATATAATTTCAGGAAAATTTATCCCCGTGCCTATCCCAAAAACGATGCAGCAGGACAGACAGTGTCCTTGTATCCGAAGTAGAAGCGATCTGCGGCCAAAAATCCGGGAACTTGTGTGCAAACTGAGGAGAAGAAAGTCTGTGATCTATCATAACCACAACTCCTTTGTCCCCTGCCGTTCTTATGACTCGTCCGGCTGCCTGCTCTATCCTGTTTATTGCAGGATAATCATACGCATAAAGTCTTCCCGCCTCATACTTTGAGTCATAATACTCGCTTATCAAATTAAGTTCAGACGACAGCCCCGGAAGTCCTGCTCCCACAACTATAACACCGATCAGACTCTCGCCTGCAAGATCGACTCCCTCGGAAAAAACTCCGCCGAGCACACAAAGTCCGACAATTCCGTCATATTTATCGCTTTTGAACGCCGACAAAAATTTTTCTCTGTCCTTATGAGACATATTCGGCTTCTGCATGACCGCCTTAATGTGCGGCGACATATCAAGCAATTCGCGGCATACGGTTCTCATATAGCTGTAGGACGGAAAAAATACAAAATAATTTCCCTTCTTTGACTCAAGTACCGTCGATATTACTTCGGATACCTCTGCGGCAGTATTTTTTCTGTCTGTAAGTCTTGTGCTCACTCCGTCAAACACCGTCACGCACAAATTGCAGGGATCAAACGGAGAATCTGCTTTGATAACGGGAGACGCACTGCATCCGAGCACATCGGCAAAATAGTCCGTAGGATCAAGCGTTGCCGACATCATTACCGAAGCGTGAGCGGACTCGCACATATCGGATATTGCAGATGACGGATCAAGGCATAATACCGATGCTTTTATATCCCCGTCGTGCAGCTCTGCAAAAAATACACTCTCGGAGCCTGATGCCGAAGCCGCACTTCGGCAAAATTTTTCCGCTGAGGCTCGAATGCGGTCAAATATCTCGCGCCGTTCCGGATTTGAAGAGGCGCGCTCCCTCAGAATCCTCGACAGAGCCCCCACAGAGCTTACAATTGACTGCGGATAAGCGCTGTCTTTATAAAATCCAATTGTGTGCTCGCCCCTTTTATCACTGTACTGTCTGATGTTTTCAAGACAAAAAACCGAAAGCTCTCCGAAAGCTTCATCACACTGTGAAACAGCTCGTCCGAGCTCTGCGTCAAACTGAGTCTCTTCCGACAAAAGCTCTCTCAGCGGTAACAGATCAGCCGAAGAAAATCTTCCGCTGTACATATCTCTTACACGATCGGGAAGATTATGCGCCTCATCAACGATAAAAGCGTATTTCTCATCCCTGCCGGCCGCAAAATAGCGCCTGAATCTTATAGAAGAATCAAAAACATAGTTATAATCGCATACGATCACATCGCAAAGCTCGCTGAGCGACAGAGACAGCTCATACGGGCACAAATAATGCTTTTCAGCACATACCGATATTTCCCGCTCCGTATATATATTTGTGCTCCCCATAAGCTCCGCAAGGGCCTCATGCGTGCGCTGTTTTACTGAAAGCATAGCGCCTCTCACCGTCACCTGCGACATCATGGCGCAAGTCATGCAGCCATCCTTCAGAGAGCCTGTCGGGCAGGTCCTTTCCTTAGAGTGTATCATAATACATCTCAGATGAGGCGCACGCTCTGAAAGCAGCCTTACGGCGTCGCACGCCGCCTTTCCCGTTACGGTTTTGGCAGTCAGATAAAATATCCTGTCGATATAACCACCGCCTTTTGCCTTTATCGCAGGATACAGAGCTGCCATGGTCTTTCCCGTTCCTGTCGGAGCCGAAGCAAGCACCTTACCGCCGCGTCTCATAGTCTTCATAATTCCGAGCATCAGCTCCTGCTGACCTGATCTTATATTCTTATACGGGAACGATAGCTTTTTTATCTCCTCCGTGCCGACTCTTTTCCTTGATACAAAATCACCGATAAAGGGTTTCGCACGATCTATAAGCATAACTGTCAGGCGCGACAGCTGTTCATAGGTATAAAGCTTATCAAAATAAACAGATTTTTCACTGTCCCGCTCGCAAAACTTCAAACGCAGCCGAGCCGCGCCCTCTCCTCTGACTGTACAGAACATATATGCGTTTATAACTCCGAGCGCTGAAAACTCTGAGTTATACGCCATATTAAATCTTGACGGCAATCTTTTTTGTCTTTTCTCAACTTCAACAAAATAACAGCCGTCATATTCGCCTACGGCATCTACCGTCGTCTGAAGCCGAACCGTAACCCCGTCAGGCAATGGAACGGAACATGACAGAGAAACATATTCCTCCGACGCGGCGAATCTTTCATATTCCTGAGTAAAACCGCCCTGCGAAGGGTTAGCGCTCTCTCTTGAATAAGCATAAGAGGACAGCTCACCCGCTGTAAGCACGAGTGTATTTTGTTCGGGTATATACTGCATAGCCGACCTCCGCATCTTAATTCTCTGAAAATTTTATCACTATACAGTATACCATATTTTCCGTTCTTTTGATAGAGAATTTCAAAATTTCAGAAAGAAAAGAAAGTGTAAAAATGGATAAAACGCCTTGACTTCAAGTAGGTGATATACTATAATTATTCCGATAGTGCAGTACTCATAAAATAATGCACGTGAAAATGGAGAAAATCAATGAATAATATTGAATACCGCGTAGCAGATGCGCGGTGGAAAATGAGCGCAGGATTCGGAAACCACAGATTTATCGTATCCGCGCCGAAAAGCGAATATGTCAGAGTTACTCTTCCGTGGAGACGCCGCGACCTGAATCCCGAAAAGATAGGCGTCAGAATCCGCTATACTCCGAGCGAAGTGCAGAGCTCCGATCCTATCGGAAGTGTTGAAATTGACGATATTATAATCGAATCTGTTTCACGCGAAGAGGGCAGCATAATTTTCCGTGCGCCTGAGAGCGGAAACTATGAGATATACTACATGCCCTATCAGATGCCGGGACCGTGGTATTCTCCGACTATAATCTATATACCGCCGACAGGACTTTTGACTGATGAAGCCTGGAAAGCCGAAGCGAAAAACACCGATATTGCTTCGGGAGAAGTACTTCGCTATGAGGCAAGAACAGAATTCGACAGCTTTTATCCTATGGAAATCCCGATGACAAAAGCTGAATCCGAAAGCTTTTTGTCTCTTGACGCCCCTTTCAGAACCGTCACCGAATCAAGACTTCGCTCTGTCAGAATGTTTGCGGAGCTTCCAGCAATATGGTTCGATCGTTCAGAAACCGAGACCCGCTCTCTCAGCGACACCGTATGCTCAAACGAGCATTACGCATTCCAAATTGCTGTTTGTGCAAAAAAAGCTCTTGATAATATAAGCGTACGTTTTACGGACGAGAGCGGCGAAGAATTACCGCTTGACAGCTGTATTTGCTTCAATTTTGACGGACGCGACGCCGACGGAAAAATCATAAAGATTCGACGCGATATGCACGAAGGCGAAGTACTTCCCCTTTGGTGCGGTGTCAGAGTCGAAAACTTTGACAAAAAGAAAATCAAAATTTTCGCAGAAGTATCCGCTGAAAACACAGACTTCAAAGCGACCAGTGAAATCACGCTTTACGTTACCGCAGACAAGCTTCCTCGCAACGGTGACGACGATCTGTGGCGCATGAGCCGTCTGTTCTGGCTCAACTCAGACATCGGTATAAACAATGATGTAATAGCTCCGTACACTCCCGTAGTCGGAAACAGCTATGAAAAAACAATTTCCATTCTCGGACGTAAGATAGAAGTCGGTGCTCTCGGCCTGCCGTCAAAAATAACAAGCTTTTATGATGACGCTTGTTTGATATCAGATAAAACAGAGCCGATGGAGCTGCTTTATGCTCCCATGACGATCGATATTACCGAAAACGGAGAGAATGTATCGGTTAAAGAAAGCCGTCCTGCCGAGTGGATTGAAAAAGGGACGATGGAAACAGACGTTGTATCCTTTGCTGAAAGCGGAGGTCTTGAGCTTGAAAGCGAAACCTGCTTTGAAGCCGAGGGACATATCAACTGCACCGTAAAAATAACTGCTAAGAACGACGGCGAGTACTCCTTTGAGCTAAAAGCTCCGATGAGAGACGCCGCAGCTCCCTATATGATGGGAATGTGCCATGAGGGCGGCAGAGTTCCCTCCCAATGGGATTACAAGTGGAATACTACATACCACGGAAACACCGTATGGTTCGGCGGTGCACGAGTCGGAATGCAGATAAAGCTCATGCAGGAAGAAGAATGCTGGGCAGGCACGGATCCTCTGCCAAAGCTGTGGCACAATGACGGACTCGGCGGAATGCACGTCTCTCACAATATTAACACGGCATCTGTAGACTTCAATGCATGGACGGGAAAAGTAAAAATGAGCGCAGGACAGACTGAGATACTTCATTTCCACCTCATAGTTACTCCTTTCCACCCCGTTGATTACGACGCTCATTGGACAGAACACTATTATCACAAGAACAGCTGGCACAGCACAGAGCCTATTCCCTCTTTGGAAAACGCTGTAAAGAACGGAACAAAGACCGTTATTCTTCACCAGGGCGGTCCGCTCAATGAAAACATCAACTATCCATTCCACTTAGCTCCGAAGCTGAAGGAAGAAATTGACCGTGCTCATGAAATGGGACTGAAGTATAAGATATATTACACAGTCCGCGAGCTGTCCAACTACACAACCGAAATCTGGGCGCTCAGAGCTTTAGGTGATGAAATATTCTATATGGGCGACGATTACAGCATTGCCGACTTCTTCGTACAGGGAAATAAAAAAAGCTCAAGAAGCGCCGGCGGTCCGTGGCTGATCGAGCATCTTGTCGAAGGATATACTCCCGCTTGGCATCAGTATCTGCAAAATGGAGAATACGACTGCGCGATCAAAACACAGAACAAGTCGCGCTGGCACAACTATTATCTTGCAGGACTTGACTGGCTGTGCCGTGTTGTCGGCATAGACGGACTTTACCTTGACGGAATCGGATATGACAGACACATAATGAAGCGCGTCAGACGTGTTATCGAAAATGCAAGAGGAGACTGCGACATTGACATCCACTGTGCAAACGAGCACTCCCCTGCTTACACTTATGTAACTCCTGCTTGCAAATATCTGGAGCATTATGCATATGCAAATAACCTTTGGAACGGTGAAGGATATGACTATTATTCAGAGTCTCCTGACTTCTATTTCACCGAGGTATCTGGACTTCCGTTCGGAATGATGGGAGAAATGCTTGAAGGCGGCGGTAACCCGTATAGAGGAATGCTCTACGGAATGACAACGAGATGCGGCTGGTCGCAAGGCGGAATCAGCCGACCTATCTGGGATATTTGGGATGATTTCGACATGACGAGATGCCGTATGCTCGGATATTGGAATCCCGAATGCCCTGTAAATACCGAAAGCGATCTAGTTAAAACAACTGTCTATCTGAGAGACGACGGCGAGATACTGTTGGCTGTTGCTTCATGGTGTATGTCAAAATACCACACATGGCGCATAACCCTCAACTGCGAACAGCTCGGTATTGACGGAGACTATGAGTTCTATGCTCCTCCGATCGAAGGTATGCAGGAAGAGGCAACCTTTAAGTCAGACGAGCTTATTCCTATGGAATTCGGAAAAGGATATATATTCCGCATTCGTAAAATTTAAAAGTCAAACCCTCCGGTTCTACCGGAGGGTTATTTTTTTCTGCAAAGCCACACTGCGTGCGAATCCGCGTATCGCAATTTCTTTTACATAAAAAGACGCATGCTCACGCCTATGGAGTGAAATGGCACAAAGAAAGCCTCAGGCATACTTCCGCTATACAGAATGCAGTAGTCTGCATAGCCGTTTTTTGCCCTTTTTTTCGTGAAAAAAAGAGGCACAAAAAAAGCCTTCTATGGCTATGCCCTAGAAGCTCACCCCTTGCGGTGCTTCGCATAACTTTCGCGCCGCACGCGAGCTGCACGGCTTCGTTACCCTCATGAAATGAAGTTCGCGGAAACATAGTGTCGGTATCTTCCCACAATGCGGAGATTGCTCCGCAGTATAAGTTTAGCTATATAGGGTACGCTGCTCAAAAAGCATTACGTTAAGCGTACAGCAATGCTTGCGACACATGTTTTAATTTGAGCAATATATAACAAAATATATTTGAATGACTCGGACTGAAAAATATATCTTATATAAAATAAAAGTCCTACTTGATTATGAAAACTCACCATACATCCTAACTAATGCCCTTTGAACAGCATAAGAGCTGTAAAATATCTTCTACTGCGGAGCAATTTCCTAATTTGAGTCAATAGCTGTAAATATGGCGGAAGTAACTTCATTTCAGGCGAATAACAAAGCAATATCGCTACGCGGATTGCGCGGAAGTTTTTGCGGAGCACAAATCGGGGGTAAGCTTCTAGGGGGCGTAGCCACCTCGAAGGCTTTTTTTGCGCACCTTTTTTTCACGAAAAAAAGTGCGAAACGCGGCTATGCACGCTACTGCATTCCGATAAGTGAAAGCAGGCAGCTTCAGATATACTAAAAAACTAATGCATTAAAGCGATACACAAGCCTATATAGTTTCTATTCAATTTCTTTGTATTCCGCAATATCTTCCAATTTGCAGGATAATGCAGCACATAATTTATCTAAGTTGATATGTTGTAATGCCTTTCTGAGACATAGTAATCCATAATTTATCGAATATAATCATTAGAAATTCCCCCTTGACAAAACATATTATGGGGGGTTATAATCTATATTGTTAAGGGGATATAACCCCCATGCTGTGGTTTATTAATACGAATCTTAAACCTGAATATAAAAAAGATGTTCGTGAATCGTGGTGTACACCGAGAATGTTTGTACGCATTTTCTCTCATTATACTTTAGATCGTATATACAGAGCCGATTTTTAATAAAAAACACGGATCTGCAAAACGCAAACCCGTGTTTCTTTTACCCAAAACAACAAATCTACATGTTATCCGTTCTATATGGTTCTTATTTTCCGATTTTAACTCTTCCGTCAAGAGCTTTTGTTAATACTATCGCAAGAGCGATTTTTAACGCGTCGGGTATTAAGAACGGAATCACACACTTCGTAAGAGCAGCAACTACAGATGCTTCTCCGCCGCCGTGCATCCAAACCAAGCAATACTGCGCCGTACCGAAAATATAATATGCTATAGCTCCGAGAGCCATACCGATTGCAAGCGGCAAAACTTTCTTTCCGAATCTTGCAATGAAAAATCCCGATACAATTGTCGATACTAAAAATCCCAAAATATAACCGCCTGTTGTTCCGATCAGAACGGAAAATCCTCCGCGGAAATTTGAAAATACCGGAACACCTATCGCTCCTATAACAATATAAACAAGCACAGCTGTAAATGATCGTCTCGTCCCCAAAAGTCCGATAGCTGCAAACAGCGCAAAGGTTTGAAGCGTAAACGGAACTCCGCCGACTATCGGCGACGGTACAGTTATCCAAGCACACACCGCCATAAGCGCTGCAAACATTGCTATAAGTACTGTGTCATATGTCACACTTCTTATTTTTTTTCTTCGTGTTACTTTGGTCTCTGCCATAACTATCTCCTGCCTGCCGCAAATGCGGCATTTTTTATTTCGAGATAATTATACACCAATCAAAGATGATTGTCAACATTATTTTTGATTTTGAGTTTACAATGTATTTTTATTGATTGTTGAACTCAATTTCACCCTCTGACTTCTCAAATTCTCTTATACATTTTCTGATAAGATATAAAATCTGACCGATTGCAGAACGTCCTTCGTATTT
The DNA here is from genome assembly GCA_022800625.1 of Clostridiales bacterium. Taxonomy (GTDB): domain Bacteria; phylum Bacillota; class Clostridia; order Oscillospirales; family CAG-272; genus RUG11130. Next base: position 18,099 of record JAAWQR010000004.1, read on the forward strand.
TGATATATAATGTAGTTTAAAATGAAGCTCACAGAACTTTTCCCGAGTATAAAAAAACATGGCAAAGGCGCACAGCTCAGAAGGAATCTGCAAATTATAGCATGCGCAGACGAAGTCCTTGCTTTTTGGGACGGAATATCACACGGAACTCTGCATGTTATTAAAGCAGGTAAAAAATTCGGAAATAAAGTGACTGTCATAAAGCTTTAGGCTTACACATCAGTTCTCAGAGACTATTGACAAATTTCGCACAGCGGAGTATAATTTACTATGAAAAATTGAGTTACCTGAAAGGAACGTTTATTTATGTCAAATAAAGTACTTGTAGAAACATCCGCAAGACACGTTCATCTTTCCGAAAAGGATATTGAGATCTTATTCGGAAAGGGTGCGACACTTACGGAAAAGAAGCCGCTTTCGCAGCCCGGTCAGTTTGCTTGTGAAGAGAGAGTTACACTTGTAGGTCCTAAGAAATCTATTCCGAATGTAATTATTCTCGGACCTGCACGTCCCGCAACACAAGTCGAAGTTTCTCTGACTGACGCACGTACTCTCGGTGTTACGGCTCCTGTTCGCGAATCAGGCGATGTTGCAGGCAGCGGCGCATGTAAGATCGTAGGTCCTGCGGGAGAAGTTGAGCTTGAATGCGGAGTTATCGCCGCAAAGCGTCACATTCACTTTACACCTGCAGATGCCGAGGCTGCCGGAGTTTCCGATAAAGAGATCGTTTCAGTAAAAATAGATTCAGACGGAAGAAGCACTGTATTCGGAGATGTTGTAGTAAGAGTCAGTCCGAAATTCGCAGCAGCTATGCACATCGATACAGATGAAGCAAATGCTGCATGTGCATTCGGCGAGTGCTACGGCGAGATCATAAAGTAATAAATAACAGACATAATTAGTCCCGCCCGGAATCACAGTTCCGAGCGGGATTCTTTTTTAAAGTATTATACAGATCAGACCCTGACTTCCTTCATTTATGACCTTTGAGAGCGTTTCGCCGAATTTTTCACGCGCATCCTGCGGCATGTGGTCAAGCTTTGAATGAAGCCCTTCGTTTACAAGCTCATATATGGATTTTCCGAAAAGATTTGTGTTCCAGATTCCGCCCGGATCGCCCTCAAATTCCTCAAGCAGATACCGCACAAGCTCTTCCGACTGCTGTTCAGTGCCGACAATCGGATTCAGTTCGGTTTCGATTCCCGCACGTATCATGTGTATTGACGGAGCTGTTGCGCGCAGTCTGATTCCGTAACCTCCCGACTGCTTTACTATTTCAGGCTCGTCAAGCGTCAGATCCTCCATTTCGGGCATAACGATTCCGTAACCTGTCTCATTTACCGCGTCTATTGCCTCCGCAAATCTGTCGTATTCTCTCTTAACCTGCGACAGTGAACGCAGCGTAGCAAGCAGATCAGCCTCTCCGCTCATCTCAATACCAGTCATATCTCCGATTATTCGGTAAAACAGCTCATCAGGAAGTCTTATTTCAACTTTTGCGCAGCCTGTGCCCATATTGATTTCGGCAATTTCCGCTGTGGCTGCGGAACCGGTTTCCGTATTTTCGGCAAGTCCTTCGGAAATCTTTTCCGCAAGCGTTTTTCTGAAGGAATTTATATCCTCAGCCTTTGTAACTCCTGCAAGAGAAGACATGATCCCGTCTGACATAACTCCGCGAAGCCAATGACCTGTGTCAAGGACTCCTGTCCATGCGGGAAGTTCCACCGAAATTTCCCTTATCGGAAATTCGGGAATTATCATCTTCAGTATTTCTTCAATATCCGAAGCATCGGTATCAAGGCAGTTGAGCAGAGCTACGGGAGCTGCATATTTCCTCTCAAGCTCCATTGCAAGCGCCACAGACTCCTGTGAATCGGGATGAGAGGAATTAAGTATCACTGCAAACGGCTTTCCGAGCTCAGACAACTCTCCTGCAACACGCTCCTCTGCTTCAATATAATTCTCACGAGGAAGTTCTCCCACAGAGCCGTCGCTTGTTACAAGTATTCCGATCGTCGAATGCTCCGCTATTACTTTACGAGTACCGGTCTCCGCTGCCTTTTCAAACGGCATCGGCTCTTCAGACCAAGGTGTATGTACCATGCGGGTTTCGCCTTCTTCGGTATCGCCTAAAATTCCCGGTACAAGATACCCCACACAGTCTATCATCTTAACTTTCATAACAGTGCCGTCGTCCATTGAAATTGTGACCGCCTCATCGGGAACGAATTTGGGCTCAGTCGTCATGACCGTTCGGCCTCCTGCACTTTGCGGCATCTCATCGGTTGCGCGTTTTTTATCATAGTCGCCTTCAATATTCGGAAGGACAAGCTCTTCCATAAATTTTTTGATAAATGTCGATTTTCCGGTTCTCACAGGACCTACAACTCCGATGTAAATCTCACCGCCGGTTCGCTCTGAAATATCTCTGTAAATATTTGCATTTGTTTCTGTCATAATGTTACCGTACCTTTCTTTTCCGTTTGTATGTCAGCCTTGCATTAAAACATACTAATGATTATGACAGAGCGTCTTTTTTTATGACACATCAGAACTTATAAGTTACATTTCTTCGCCGCACTGCGGAAGTGAGATTCCGTTAAACAAATCATTAAAGCATTCGCACCTTCCTGAGTCGCTTCTTACGCCCTCAATATGTATGCCCCTCGCCGCCTCATAATTATATGTTGAAATCGGTCTGTCAAAAGCGTCGTTAGTCTGCGCCGCAATAAGTATATCGCCGTCTGAATATCCAGTGACGATAAGCGTATGATAAAATACTCCGTCTGAATTCATAAGCTGTACTACGTCTCCCACTTGCAGATCCCGAACCTCAGCTTCATAGCCGAACGGTCCGACACCGCTGTTTGAAATCAGAAAATTATATAAAAATTCAACCCCCGTCCATGCAGGAGCACGATCGTCCGTCGAAATATAATACCAACCGAATGTATCGGTAAAATTCATGATACATGAGCCTGCAAGTATACACTGCGATACAAAATTAGTGCAGTTTCCTCCGCTTCCCGCAAAATCAAAAAAGAGAGGATTTCTTCTGTAAGCCCAACGTCTTGCATAAAGCAGGGAGCGCGATCTGTTATAAATAAATGTCTGCATTTGTTTATAAGTCCTTTCGATACGATAAATAATAAGCAGACTGAAATAAATCGATCCATTTAATTCTGTACGTATAAATTTCACCCTTACATTGCTTACCTGTTGCTATAATATGAAACCTGCCCGCTTTATGACACTGCGGACAGGTTTTGTGTTATCTTATATTTTGTTATTTTATTCAGCGGTAAGCTCAGCTTTTTTCCCCTTTCGGTCATATCTGAAAGCAGCTATAATGATCGAAATAATTACCATTCCTTCATACAGCACGCCTCCCGCAGAACCAGACACAGCATTATAAATTATCCACATAAATCCCGACGGAATAGTGAAAAGCCTGAGATATTTTGTATTTTTTATGCTAAATGATACAGTAGTGCACAACTTGCCGGCAATAGCAAGCAGAGAGAGATATCCATCCCATGTAACTATGCCGATTATAATCATTATGACAACAAATAACGCCGTAACTATATTCTGAGTGCTTTTTCTTTTGAATTCCTTTGCAAATATCAGATTTCTTACACACCCCGTAAGATCGGTAGCAGCTCCTGTATATGCGCCTAAAAGTATGTATTGAATACCAAAGCATACATCGGTCAGAGCTTTAAGAAGAACTATATGTTTATGCTTATTGCTCTGAAAAGCGATAATTCCTATAAAAAATGCGGCATAGCCAAGCATAGCAGTAATAAAATCCATTTAATTTCTCCGATTACAATTCTAAAAATTAAGATATTTATTATACAATAAAAATTCGCGGAATTCAATACCGACTTAAAATATTTTTAGTGCTTTTTTAGAAGAATTATATCAAAAAAATCCGACTGAAAATTTATTTAAAATTCCTGCGTAAAACTATTTACTATTTTGTCGAAGTATGGTATAATTTCTATTAGAAATTTTGAGGGCGATATACGATCGACTTGATATGCAATCGACAGGATTACTCAAAATAGTATATTGGTATTGCTATGCTAAACGGAGACTTGTCGTCAAGTCTCCGTTTTTTCATAAAGTTACGAATCCTCTTCAAGCCAAGGTGCGATCACAGAGGATGGCGCGCTGAATGAAACTTGCTTTCAACCCAATCGATGTTCTGAGACTTCATGCACTCCGACAAGGTGTGCCGAAGATAAATAATTTTATTTCGGAGGAAGAAATGAAACTCATTTACGGCATCAAAGACAAGCCGAAATTCGGTCAAATGATCGTTTTCGCAATCCAGCAGCTCCTTGCCATTATGGCGGCAACGCTCGTAGTTCCGATAATAGTCGGACACGGTATGCAGCCGACGGCAGCGCTCTTCGGAGCAGGAATCGGAACTCTTGTATACGTTCTCTTTACAAAGGCAAAAAGTCCGGTTTTCCTCGGTTCATCTTTCGCATTTCTCGGATCAATGGCGGCAGCTTTTGCAGGCGCTGTATCAGCCGAGGCAGGTTACGCGGGACTTATCATCGGAGCTGTATTTGCAGGTCTTGTATATGTTCTGATAGCACTGATAGTTAAAATCGCCGGTGTAGGCTGGATTGAAAAGCTTATGCCGAAGCAGGTTATAGGACCTACAGTTGCTATTATCGGTCTCTCACTTGCAGGAAATGCGATAGGCGATCTTCAAAAGGGTAATTACCTTGTTGAAAGTGTATCTCAGATAGTTGATAACGGACAAATCGTTGATGTTGTTGAAAACGTACCGACGGCAAGTCCTCTGCTCGCCGTACTTTGCGGACTTATCGCACTGCTTGTCACAATGCTCTGCTCCGTATACGGCAAGAAAACGCTCAAGCTTATCCCTTTCATTATCGGTATACTTTCAGGATATGCCGCAGCTTCAATCTTCACTGTTATCGGAATTCAGACAGGCAGCGATGCTCTGAGAATTATTGATTTCAGTGTATTTGAAGGAATGAAAATATTTACGCTTCCCGATTTCACATTCCTTACGGCAATTAAGGGTGTAAGTCAGATCGACGGCAAATATATCGGATCACTAGCCATGGCATACATTCCTGTCGCATTTGTTGTCTTTGCTGAACATATCGCCGATCACAAGAACATTTCCTCTATTATTGATAAAGATCTGCTTGAAGAACCCGGTCTTCACAGAACTCTTCTCGGAGACGGTGTCGGATCAATGGCAGGCTCTCTCTTCGGCGGATGTCCCAACACGACATACGGCGAATCGGTTGCTTGCGTGGCTATAACGGGAAATGCTTCCGTCTGCACGATCATTACAACCGCTGTACTTGCTATACTCATCTCTTTCATTTCCCCATTCGTTGCATTTGTAAACTCAATTCCCTCCTGCGTAATGGGCGGTGTTTGCATGGCACTTTACGGATTTATTGCAGTAAGCGGACTCAAGATGGTACAGCATGTTGATCTTGAAGATAACCGCAATCTCTTTACCGTATCGGTTATACTTGTTGCAGGTATCGGCGGACTTGTACTTACATTCGGTCAGATACAGATTACTTCCGTTGCTACTTCTCTGATACTCGGAATCCTTACAAACATCTTACTGAACAGAAAATTTAAAAAAGCAAATAACTTACTGTAGTGCTTTAAGATTTCATAAAAATACCGATTGCGTCGTAATTCGGGGCAATCGGTTTTTCTTTAAAACATTCGTGAAAATGCGATCAGCGCTCGTAAATTTGACTTTCACGATATATATTTTTCAGCAATTATGGAAAAAATCAAGAATCTTCTTCACAAATATTTTATTGACGCCATGGGCGCTATGGCACAGGGACTTTTCGCTTCCCTTTTGATAGGCACGATATTTAAAGCGCTCGGCATGATACCGCACTTGGAATTTTTAGCTGAAATAGGCGGATACGCGCAGACTATGGCAGGACCTGCAATGGCAGCGGCAATTGCTTATTCAATGAAATGCGATCCTCTTGTAATGTTTTCCGCCGCCGCGGTTGGATATGCCGCAAACTCGCTCGGCGGAGCGGGCGGTCCGCTTGCAGTATTCATAATCGGAATAATTGCCTCTGAGATCGGCAGTCTTGTTTCTAAAAAAACAAAAGTGGATATCATAGTCACGCCGTTTGTGACCATATTTGTCGGAGGTGTACTGTCTATCGCAGCCGCTCCTTATATCGGAAAGCTTGTCGGGTATATCAGTGAATTTATCGGTTGGGCAGCTCTTCAAACGCCTTTCATAACAGGAATTATAGTATCAGTTGTAATCGGCATATGCCTTACTCTTCCGATATCAAGTGCGGCTATCTGCGCAGGACTTGTTCTTACGGGAAGCTCCGCCGTTCAGGGAAGCTCAGAAGGACTCGCAATTGCAGGCGCTGCCGCCGTTGCCGGATGTTGCGCGCAAATGGTCGGTTTTGCCGTAATAAGCTTCAGAGAAAACGGATTCGGCGGACTGTTATCTCAGGGAATCGGCACAAGTATGCTTCAAATGCCAAACATAATAAGACATCCTCAGATATGGATAGCTCCGACTTTAGCATCTGCTGTTACAGGTCCGCTTGCAGTATGCGTATTCGATCTTAAAATGTACGGTGCGGCCATTAACTCGGGAATGGGCACATGCGGACTTCTCGGTCCTGTCGGACTGCTTCTCGGCTGGCTGTCTCCCGAAAACGGATATAACGGAAACATAACGATTTTGAATTATGTCGGCGTTGCTCTGATATGCTTTATTCTTCCGTCACTGCTGTCACTGTTATTTAATGAGATATTAAGAAAAATCGGTCTTGTAAAAGACGGTTATATGAAGCTGTAAAACAAAATATATGAGCCTTTTCAATAACTATTGATTATAGATTCCGAATAAGCTTCAAAAAATCCTATATGATAACCAACGCGATAGGTTAAAAAATCCGTGCAGAAAAATTCTGCACGGATTTTTACAAAGCATATTATCTCTCCTCACGGAAATACGATTGACCGAGATGAGCCGGGGGCTGATGCTCCCGCTTTTTTCTCGCACTTATAAATACAAGCACAATTATTGTTACGACATATGGAAGCATTTTTATAAGCTCCCTTGTACTGTTAGTAAGATTCGGGATATAAGTACAAATGATATAAAGTCCTCCGAAAATGAAGGAGCTGAAAATTGCCGATGCAGGCTTCCACAGTGCAAAGATTACGATTGCTATTGCAAGCCAGCCGCGGTCTCCGAATCCGTCGTTAGTCCATGCTCCCGACGTATAGTCCATAACAAAGTAAAGACCGCCGAGACCTGCTACAGCTCCTCCGATCACCGTAGAAAGGTACTTATACTTCGTTACATTTATGCCTGCCGCATCTGCCGTTGCAGGATTTTCTCCGACAGCACGCAGATTTAGTCCTGCTCGTGTGCGGTTTAAGAACCAAGAAGCGAGGATTGCTGTTATTACGGCAAGATATGTAAGAAAGCCGAACGAAAGGAATGTTTTTCCGAAAAGCCCAAGCTTATCTGCAAACGGAAGAGGAGTTTTATAAAAAGTTCCCGTAGTCAGGAGGGATATCGAACCGCCCTCTCCGAAAAAGCTGAGCAGAGAGCCGCCGTAAAAGTTTCCGATTCCGACACCGAAAGTAGTCAGTGCAAGACCTGTAACATTCTGATTTGCTCTGAGAGTAATTGTGAGAAAGCTGTATATCAAAGCCATAAGTCCCGCTCCGATAATCGTTGATAAAAACGGGATCAGGATACATAGGATAGCTGCAGGATTTTCTGTAGAGCGCTCATAAAGATATCCGCCTATAATTCCCGAAATTCCACCGACATACATGATTCCGGGGATACCCAAATTGAGGTTACCGCTTTTTTCCGTAATTATTTCACCGACCGCGCCGTAAAGCAGGGGAATTCCCTGAATGATCGCAGCCGTTATAAATGACGCTATAGTGCCTATCATTTTGCCGCCTCCTCAATTTTTTCAGCCTCTGTTATTTTTTTACCGAACGAAAAGTTTATTTTATAGTTTACAAAGAACTCACAGCCGATAATAAAGAATAAGATTATTCCCGTAAGAATATCGGAAATACTCTGATTGAGTCTCAGCGTTGTCGCAATCTGCCCTGCACCGCGCTGCAAAAATACGATGAGGAACGACGTAAGCATCATTATTATTGGGTTGAATTTAGCAAGCCACGACACCATGATCGCCGTAAAGCCGTTTCCCCCGGCAGTCGACGTAGTTATGGTGTGATTCGTTCCTGCCACCAGAAGAAGTCCGGCAACACCGCAAAGAGCGCCTGAAAACATCATTGTACGGATAATAACATGCTTAACATTTATTCCGATATAGCGAGCGGTATTTTCACTTTCACCTACGACTGCTATTTCATATCCGTGCTTGCTGAACTTCAAATATACAAACATTGCGACTGTCAGAAGGACTACAATAATTATATTAAAAAGATATTTTTGACCGAAAATTTCGGGAAACCAACCGATTTTTGATGCGCGGTTTATGACTCCCATCGTCATTGAACCGTTCGGAACCCAAACCATGATGGCAAACGATACAAACTGAATTGCAACATAGTTCATCATCAGAGTAAAAAGTGTTTCGTTTGTATTCCATTTTGCTTTAAAAAATGCGGGAATCAGCGCCCATATCATTCCGCTTACAATGCTTGCAATCGCCATGATAAGAATGAGAATCGGCGTGGGGAATCTGTCGCCTGCATAAAACATACACGCAGCAGAAGCCAGCGCACCCATCAAAACCTGACCTTCAGCTCCGATATTCCAGAATTTCATCTTGAAAGCAGGTGTAACAGCAAGAGAAATGCAGAGCAGAATCGCAGTGCTTTGTAGTGTATTCCACACTTTTCTGGAGCTGCCGAATGTTCCGTCTATCATTGAAGCATAAACCTTGATCGGATTATATCCTGTAAGTGCAACTACCACTATCGCACACACAAGGAGAGCAATTATAACAGCTGCAATACGTATGAGCCACGCTTTCCACCAAACAATCGCATCGCGCTTTGTAATATGTATAAACGGTTCATGCTTTTTCTTATTCGCCGCCATTATCCTCACTCCTTTCTTTTCCCGTCATCAGAAGACCGATCTCCTCTTTAGTCGTATTTCTTCCGTCAACGATTCCCGTAACCCGTCCTCCTCCGATCACAAGAATACGGTCGCACAGCTCGATGAGTACGTCAAGATCCTCGCCTACATATATAACAGAGGATCCGTTTTTCTTTTGAGCATTAAGAAGATTATATATAGTATAAGATGAATTTATATCAAGTCCGCGAACGGGATATGCCGCCATAAGAACTGTAGGAGAAGACGATATCTCACGTCCTACCAGTACTTTTTGGACGTTTCCGCCGGAAAGCCGTCTGACAGGTGTTGTCACGCTCGGAGTCACTACCTCAAGCTGAGCAACTATTTCATCAGCCAGATTTTTCGGTTTCCTTTTCTCAAGGAATGCAGATTTTCCCGATCTGTAGCTTCTGAGCATCATATTGTCAACTATATCCATATTGCCAACAAGGCCCATACCGAGTCTGTCTTCCGGGACAAATGAAAGTCTGACTCCCATCTCACGTATCTGGAGCGGAGATTTATCGCGGAGATCCTCCGACGCGCCGCTTTTCGGATCATTATAGATTATCTCACCTGATTCAAGGTGCTGAAGTCCTGCAATAGCTTCAAGCAGTTCTCTCTGACCGCTGCCTGCGATTCCCGCGATTCCGAGAATCTCTCCCGAATATGCGGTAAACGATACGTCATCGAGAAGCTTTATTCCGTCGCGGCTCATGCAGTTTATGTGGCTGACAGCAAGTCTGGGCTGCGAATTGGCAGGCATATCCCGTTCAATATTCAGCTCGATTTTCTTACCGACCATCATCTCGGTAAGCTCGCTCTCCGTTGTGGACGCAGTATCTACAGTACCAACGTATTCTCCTTTTCTAAGAACAGAAACACGGTCGGACAGCTCCAGCACCTCATGAAGTTTATGAGTGATTATTATAATAGCTTTCCCGTCATCTCTCATACGTCTCAGAATATCAAACAGAGAAGTTGTCTCCTGCGGCGTGAGCACGGCTGTAGGTTCATCAAGGATAAGTATATCGGCGCCGCGGTATAAGACCTTGATTATCTCAACTGTCTGCTTTTCCGACACAGACATCTCGTATATCTTTTTTGAAGGATCGATATTAAAGCCGTATTTCTCACATATTTCAGCAACTTTTTTTGTCGCTGTTTTTATATCAAATTTTGATTTTTCATCAAGACCGAGAATAACATTCTGCGCCGCCGTGAAAATATCTACAAGCTTAAAGTGCTGGTGTATCATTCCTATCTTATATTCAAACGCTTCATGAGGTGAGTTTATCCTTACCTCATTTCCGCCTATAAATATTTGTCCCTCATCAGGATGATAAATGCCGGAAATTATATTCATCAGCGTTGTTTTTCCGCTTCCGTTTTCACCGAGCAGGGAAAGTATCTCTCCCCGATTTACACTCAGGCTTACATTACGATTGGCAACAACGGCGCCGAACCTTTTTGTAATGCCTTTAAGCTCAATTGCAGAAGTCATCGAGCAGTACCGTACCTTTCTGAATATTTGTTTTAAAATGCGATATAATCCCCATCTTTGCTAATCAAAAAAAGAAAACGCAGCCTTCGCTTTCTTTCGCCCATAAGAACAGGCAAGGCGGAACGCCGTCAAAAACGGCGCTCCGCCTCCGTAAGCATTTAAGATTATTTTTCTGTAATACCGTCAATATACTTAATATCGAAGTAAGGAGCGCTTCTCTCCTCTGATTCACGGAAGCAACCGTCTGAAATAACATTTGTATCAGGTTCAAAGTTAGGATCTGAAACAACGTCAGCCATATACTCAGTCAAATGCTCACCGTTTACGGTAAATTTAGATGTATCAAATACTTTTATTTCTCCCGAAAGAAGCTTAGCCTTTGCTTCTTCAAGAGCTTCAGCAGTACCCTCAGCAGCTACAGCTTCGTTAAGTCCGAGGATCTGAACTGCGTCTTCCTTCATTGTATAGCACGTATCTGCAGCAACCTTTTCTCCTTTAACAGCAGCTTCAATAATCATCTGCATGTAAGGAGCCCAGTTGATCTTTGAAGAAATAAGCGCAGTTGTCGGAGCCATTGACATTGTACTGATATTGTAAGCTACGTTCGGTACGCCTCTCTCCTCGCAAGCCTTAGGAGCACCCTCTGAATCGGCATGCTGGCTTATAAGAACGCATTTGTCGTCCATAAGTTTGTTTGCAGCCTCTTTTTCAAGTGCTATATCAAACCATGAGTTTGTATAAACTACTTCCATCGTTGCAGATTCACAAACAGATCTTGCACCGAGGAAGAATGAGGTAAATCCGGAAACAACCTCAGCATAATTGAATGCGCCGACATAACCGATCTTTGCTTCGTCTGCCGTGATATCTCCTTTTTCGATCATTTCATTGAGCTTCATTCCTGCTGCAATACCTGCAAGGTATCTGCCCTCATAAATAGATGCGAATGCGTTGTGGAAATTCTCGATTCCGGCAGTGTGAGCATTAACGCCTGTTGCATGATAGAACTGAACATCCTCAAATTCTTCAGCAGCCTGCATTATAAAAGGCTCATGACCGAACGAATCGGCGAAAACAAGATCACATCCTGCGTCGGCAAGCTCTGCCGCAGCTTCATAGCACTCGTTGCCCTCAGGAACGTTTGATTTGAAAAGAACCTGACTGTCGGAAAGACCTACAGCCTCCTGCGCAGCCTTTGCCGCGTCCATAAAGTTCTTATCGTAGGTTGAGTTTTCATCATGGAGGAAGATAAATCCAACCTTAAAATCAGGATCAACTGACAGCTTCTCGCCGCTGCCTGTATTCTCTCCCGCTGTCTGTGTGTCCCCTGTTGCTTTAGCATTCTCATCTGTTCCGCATGAAGCAAGTACAAAGCATGTGCTGAGCACCATAGCAAGCATGAGAACCACTGAAAGAATCTTCTTCATTTTGCATCTCCTTGCCTTTCGGCTTAAAATTTTATGTAAATTTTAATTACATACAAAAAAGTGTGCGAAATCAATTGCGGAATTTAAGTCCTTCTTCGTAAGACATTGAATCAATCAGTGCCAATGCCTCAACTCTTATACCTTCTGCGCGAAGCTTGTCCCCGCCGTGCTGAAATCCTTTTTCAATCTGCACAACACAACCCGCTAAATCGGCGTCGGCTGAGCGGATTATTTTAATAAGTCCTCTCATAGCTTCACCGTTTGCAAGAAAGTCATCAACTATCAAAACCGTGTCATTTTCGTTTATATAATCAGCGGAAACCGTAGCCGTATAATCGGAGTTATGCGTGTAAGAATGAACGCTCGCTGTCAGCATTTTGCCGTCCTGATTCAAGGCTTTTCTCTTTTTTGCAAAGACAAGCGGCACATTAAATACTGCCGCAACAGCGAATCCTATGGCAATACCGCTTGATTCCATCGTAAGAATCTTGGTGACTCCTGATTTGGCGAAGAGGCGTTTTACTTCCTCAGCCATTTCTATGGTAAACGCAGGATCGATCAACTGATTCAAAAACCCGCCTACATCAAGAATATTTCCTTTAAGAACTCTTCCTTCAGCTTTTATTTTTTCTTCAAGAGCCTTCATCAGTTTCCTCACGATCATTTTTAACATGCTTAAAATATTTTCACAAAGAGAACACAGAAACAGTCCCTCATGTTCACATTATAAACGTATTTGGATAAAAAATCAAGATGGCATAATATCCTAATTATAGTCACTATATCTGTGACTTCCTTGTCGTTTTTGACGCTATCTCAAAATATTACGTCACATTTTGGTTCAAAATGTATAAATATGAATTCACATATTGGATGATATATTCAAACAAGATGGAAAAGTCTCTGTATGACAGCCCAAAAAACAGGGATAATCAGTGCAGGAAGCATGTTTCCGACTCTCAGTTTTTTACCGAACAGAAGATTCACACCCACTCCGAATATGAGAACCGAACCGACGGAGGAAATGTTCGATACGAGATTTCCGTCTCCCAGACTGTAAAGGTAAGGCTCGACAAGTCCCGCGCAGAGAGTAAAAGCTCCCTGATACAGAAACATGGGAACAGCGGAGCAAAGTACACCGATTCCGAGCGTAGACGCAAAAATCATTGTTGAAATGAAATCAAGAATCGATTTTGTATAAAGTATCGAAGGATCGCCGTCAAGCGCATCCTTCAGCGGACCGACTATGGACATTGCTCCGATACATATAACAAGAGTTGCGCTCACAAATCCCTCAGTAAAATCGCCTGAATTCCTGAATATTTTCATTTCCCTGATCTTGTCGCCGAGCCCCTCAAGTCTCTCTTCAATATGAAGCAATTCGCCGATTACAGAGCCAAGTGCAAGCGACACGCACATCAGCAGAATTCCGTTTGAAGAAAGCTTTCCGTCTTCTATCTTCAGCATCTCGCTGAGAGCGCCGCTGATACCGATAAATATTGTAGCAGTACCGACAGAGCGCATCAAGGTCTCACGAAGCCTGTCGCTGATACCGCGCTTCAAAAATACGCCGAGCAGACTGCCGAGCAGTACTGCACCCGTATTTACTATTGTTCCGATTCCTGTCACCGAAAAACCTCCCGATAAACTGTTCTTCAATTTCCGAAAATTTTAAAACATGGACAGTTGATTTGTCCTTGACATTCCTGCGAGCGCGTTGTTGCGCTCAAGGATCTCCTGAACGGATTTGGACATTCCGGATTCTCTTTTTAAGTCATCGATCGAAAAGATATCACAATTTTCACGAGCGTTTACGATACTTTCAGCAGCCGCCGAGCCGACACCGGGCAGAGAATCAAACGGAAGTCTGATCTTACCGTCCTCCGGCACATATTTGTGCGCGTCGGAGCTTCTGAAGTCAACGGGAAGGAATGAAAATCCTCTTTGGTAATACTCGTTTACAAGATTGAGCGCATCAAGCATATCGGCTTCTTTCTGCGATATATCAGCTCCCGGCCGCGACAGATTTTTGATAGTTTCAGATACATACTCCTTCCCTTTCATTACGACTTCCGCGTCAAAACCCGACGGAGCCGCCGTAAAGTATGCAGCATAAAACACAACCGGATAATATACCTTATACCATGCAAGTCGCAGCGCATCCATAACATAAGCTGCAGCATGAGCCTTCGGGAACATGTATTTTATCTTCTTACATGAATCAATATACCAATCGGGTACGCCGTGCTCACGCATTTCCGCCTCATATTCGGGCTTCAAGCCTTTACCCTTTCTTACATCCTCCATGATTTTGAAGGCAAGACTTTTTTCAAGATCATGATTCTGAATGAGATAAAGCATAATATCGTCACGGCACCCTATAACGTCTTTAATAGTACATGTGCCGCTTTTTATAAGCTCATCAGCATTTCCGAGCCAAACTCCCGTACCGTGGGTGAGTCCAGATATCTGAAGAAGATCGGCAAAGTTTTCAGGTCTTGCGTCCATCAAAACGCCTCGGATGAACCTTGTACCCATCTCAGGCAGTCCGAGTGTTCCCGTTTCGCTGTTTATCTGCTGAGACGTAACCCCGAGCGGCTCTGTTGAAGTAAACAGCTTATATACCTTTGGATCAGACATAGGAACATCAAGTATATTAGTACCTGAGTATTCTTCAAGTCTCTTATACTTGGTCGGAATATCGTGTCCGAGTATGTCAAGCTTAAGTATCGTATCATGAAGATACTTAAACTCAAAGTGAGTTGTTACAATATCGGAATTCGGGTCGTCAGCAGGGTGTTGAATGGGACAGAAATCATAAACCTCATATTCCGCCGGTACAACAATGATTCCGCCGGGATGCTGCCCTGTAGTTCTCTTTACACCTACACAGCCTGCAATCAGTCTCTCCATCTCCGCACGGTTTACCGATATTCCCTTTTCTTCAAGGTAGTGCGCGGTAAATCCGTATGCTGTTTTTGAAGCAAGCGTGCCTATCGTACCCGCCTTAAAAGCTTTTCCCGAACCGAAGAGCACCTCGGTAAATTTATGAGCGTCACCCTGAACGTCACCCGAAAAGTTAAGGTCGATATCAGGCGTTTTGTCGCCGTAGAAGCCGAGAAATGTTTCAAACGGAATGTCATGTCCGTCGCGGTACATCGGCTCACCGCAGTGCGGACAATTTTTTTCTTTCAAATCGAAGCCTGATTTTACACCGGGCTGTTCTTCTTTAAAGGAATCAAAATCCGAGTACTTGCACTTAAGACATCTGTAATGCGGCGGCAGGGGATTTACTTTAGTAATACCTGCCATCGTTGCGGCAAAGGACGATCCGACAGAGCCGCGGGAGCCCACCTGATATCCTTTTTCCTCACTGTTTTCAACAAGCTTGCGCGCTATGATATACATTATCGCAAATCCGTTTTTGATTATCGAGCCAAGCTCTCGCTCAAGTCTTGAGCTTACCTGCTCGGGGAGCGGATCGCCGTACATCTCGCGGGCAAGGGCATGGCATTTCTCGGTCAGTTCTTCCTCTGCACCGTCGATGTGCGGAGGATAGTTTCCCTCGGGTATCGGTCTTATGACTTCAACCATATCCGCAATCTTTTTCGGATTTTCAATTACCACCTCACGCGCCGTCTCTTCACCGAGATAATCAAATTCCGCAAGCATTTCTTCCGTCGTGCGGAAGTAAAGCTTTGTTTCATGATCCGCATCCTTAAATTTCATTCCCGATAAAAGGATACGTCTGTATATCTCATCCTCAGGATCAAGATAATGCGCGTCGCACGTCGCAACAACAGGCTTGTCGATCTTGCGCCCGATTTCGATTATACGCCTGTTCATATCTTTAAGCGCTTCAATGTCGGCAGCCTTTCCTTGTGCCACAAGAAATTCATTATTTACTATCGGCTGTATCTCAAGATAATCATAGAATGAAGCAATTTCAAGTATTTCATCTTCAGGCTTGTTATCAAGTATCGCACGGAACAATTCTCCCGCCTCGCAGGCAGATCCGATAATAAGTCCTTCCCTAAGCTCCGAAAGCCTCGTTTTCGGAATCCTCGGATGTCTTCTGTAATATTTGAGGTATGAATCGGAGACAAGCTTATAGAGATTCTTAAGTCCGGTCTGATTTTTTGCAATAATAATCTGGTGATATGTACGGAGCTTCAGCGGATCCGCCTTTTCGCTCATTACATAATTCATTCGCGAAATATCGTAGATTCCCTCTTCTTTCATACGCGAGGACATTTTATCAAATATGAGAGCAAGCATCTCGGCGTCGTCAGACGCTCTGTGGTGATTGAAGTCTCCGAGTCTGTATAGCTCTGCAAGCGTATCAAGCTTATGATTTTTAGCATTGGGATTCACGTAATGCGACATCGCGACAGTATCAAGATACGGATTTTCAAACGGCAGTCCGCACGCTTCAGCGTTAAATCTGATAAATCCTATATCAAATGCCGCATTGTGCGCTACAAGCATACGCTTACCGCAAAACTCAAAGAATTTCGGGAGAACCTCAGATATATCAGGCGCATCTGCTACCATATCATCGGTAATGCCTGTAAGTCTCACTATTTTTTCAGGGATAGGAACGCCCGGATTTACAAAAGAATTAAACTTATCCAGAATTTCGCCGTTTTTCATAATAACAGCGCCGATTTCCGTGATTTTGTTATATGTGGCTGACAAGCCTGTAGTTTCAATATCGAACACAACAAACTCATCGTCAAAGGTTACCTCTTCGCCTTTATAAGCCGCGCGCAAAGTATCGTCAACGAAATATGCTTCTACTCCGTAAAGAATCTTGATCTTACCGCCGAGCTTTTCAGCCGTCAGCATCGCCGTCGGAAAGCTCTGCAAGTTACCGTGGTCTGTTATCGCAATCGCTTCGTGTCCCCATCTTGCCGCAGTTTTGACAACTTCATCCGCCTTAGTTATTGCGTCCATTGCAGACATGCAGGTATGAAGATGAAGTTCTACGCGCTTTTCGGGAGCATTGTCTTCACGCCTTATGCGCTTGATCTCTGAGACGTCAGTATACTGCATGAAAAGCTCGCCGTCAAAGTTATCTCTCTTGATATTTCCGCGCAAAACATATGATTTCCCGACAGAAAAAGCATCCATGATCTCAGATGCGCTCTCTGCCGCGACCGTAGTTTTTATAAAAAGCGACGCGTCCTTATCGGTAATGCCCACAGTAATGCTTATTTTGTCACCGCGGCGAGTCTCACGCGAGCTTATCTCAAATACCTCGCCGATTATCGTAATATTTCTGACGGTATCGGATACGGCTCTCAGAGGAATTATGTTTTCGGGAGCAAATTCACGTCCGAGAACTGCCGTCGGGGAGGAAATATCGAATTTCATCCTGCCCGAAGAAACGACAGTACCGCTCTCATCATACGAAGATTCATCAGAGCCTTCAAAAATCGAGCTGACGTGCCTGAGATTGGGATTCTGCGGCTCTGAGGGAGCAGATTCCTTTGAAGCCTCAGCGGCTCTCGTTGCAATTCTCCTCTCCTCTGCCTGTGCAATATCACGGCTTCTGCTGTTCAGCTCCGAAAGCTTTTCTCTCATGTATTCGGCGTCTCTTTCAAGCGCATCTTCGGTTTTTTCTATGTGAACGTCATATTTTTCCCCGAATTCGCTCATAAGAATGTTTGAGATCACAGCAGCGCTCTTTGCGGTATCGAGCAGGTCTATGCCGCCTTGGCAAAAAGGGATTGCGATCTCTATTCTGTGATCGCCGAAGGTCGTTTTCATATTGGTAAAAAATCCGTTGATAACAGTACCGACTCGCGCCGCCTCCGTCAATATTTCAGACAGATAATCGGGACTGAATTTATCAGACGGATATTTTGTAAGAATTCTGACGCACGACAGCTCATAAGTACGGCACAAAGCCTCCTCTAGAGAATAAATGTCGCGTTTCGGATAAAGCTGCGGCAAAGATATGTGAAGCTCAAGTATTTTATTTTCACGGTCAAGTCTCATAGAATCTATGAGAGCCTCATCGAATATTTTTTTATACACGCCGGTGGGTTCAAAACGCCCGAAGCGCTTATACATCGTATTTTTCGATTCCGAAGTCATAGTGATACTCTCGCTTCCCGTTATTGCTTTACAAATTCCTTAATATTTTCAACAAGCGTGTGAATTATATTATTTTCCTCAACTCTGCCGCACGGCTCGCCTTTTCTGAACAGCACGCCGAATCCGTCGCCGCCGGCTATTCCGAAATCGGCTTCTCTTGCCTCTCCCGGACCGTTTACAACACAGCCCATTACGGCAACATTTACATTTTTTCCGTGCGTGTCGATATTCGCCGCCGCATCTTTAAGCTGTGATACAAGCAAAATTATATTTACCTTTGTTCTGCCGCATGTCGGGCAGGAAATAATATTTACCCCGCCGCGATTCCACATGCCTGCGCTTTTCAGTATCTCTTTTCCCGCCTTGACTTCCTCACACGGATCGGCAGTCAGTGAAACACGGATCGTGTCGCCGATACCACGCATCAAAAGCGATCCGATTCCGACAGAATTTTTGACAAGTCCGCTGTATGAATCTCCCGCTTCGGTAACGCCGAGATGAAGGGGATACGAACTGTTTTCAGCTACCGACTCGCAAGCTGCGATCATTTTACCCACATCCGAAGATTTGATAGAGATAACGATATCGGAAAAACCGACGCTTTCAAGCACGTCAGCCTGGCGGAGAGCCGATTCGGCAATAGCTTCAGCACAAGGTGAGCCGTATTTTTCAAGAAGAGATTTTTCGAGAGAGCCGCCGTTTACGCCGATCCTTATCGGAATTCCTGCGGCGCGGCAGGCGTCTGCAACCTCACGTACACGCGCCTTATCTCCGATATTTCCGGGATTTATGCGAATTTTATCAGCTCCGTGCCTCACTGAGGCAAGCGCTATCTTATAATCAAAATGAATATCTGCAACAAGAGGCACTTCAGCTCCGTGCTCTCTTGCATATGTAAATATCTCAGCACAGTTTTCATTCGGAACAGCGACTCTTACAATATCGCAGCCGGCTTTCTCAAGCATTTTTATCTGATTTGTAACAGCCTCAAAATTTTCCGACGGAACATTCGTCATTGACTGTACGGATATAGGTGCTCCGCCGCCGATCATCACTCCGCCGACCGACACGGAGCGCGTCTTTCTTCTTTCCATTGTTGTGCTCCTGATTTGTGTTATTTGCTGCTTTTATGTGCTTGACTGATTTGTGTTATCCGAACAGGCTGAAAATATCTTTGAAAGTAACAAGCACCAATATTATCATAAGCGCGGCAAGTCCTGCAAAATGGATATAACCTTCTACCTTCACCGAAACAGGCTTCCGTCTGATAAGCTCGATTACTTGAAAAACTATCCTTCCTCCGTCAAGAGCCGGAAGCGGCAGAAGATTCATAACACCGAGATTTATGCTGATAAATACCGCAAGGTATAAAAATTGACCGAAATCCTGCCCTGCGGCTTCGCCGAGTGCCTGCGTAACTCCGACAGGCCCCGAAACACTGTCAACGCTGTAGCGTCCGCTTATCAAATCATAAACAGAATCATATATCATTTTTATGCTTGAAAAAGACCGTGTTACTGCATGCTTTGCAGTATTTCCGAAAGTTTTAGCTTCTTCTGCAAAGTAAAAATCGCGAAGTCCGAACTCTGCGCCTTCTTCACTGATCGTCCTGAATGATACATTGTCAACTTTTATTTTTTCACCGTTTCTCACAAGAACAATATCAACAGGTTCAATTCCGCGTCGCATTATTTCATAATTCACATCGTTTGCCGTATAAACTCTCGCACCGTCGATTGAAATAATTCTGTCGCCTATCGCAAGTCCCTGCTCGCTTGACTGAACGTACTCGCCGTTTTTCGGAACAAATGCGGAGATCTCTGTTGAATACAGTTTATCGGAAGATGCAACGATGACAGCCATAGCAATAAGTCCGACTGTGATATTAACAAGCGCTCCTGCGGCTGTTATAATTATCCTTTGCCAGACAGGCTTTTTATAGAATGCGTTTTCATCATCGCTTTCATCATTTTCTCCCGCCATAGAAACAAAACCGCCGAACGGCAGAAGCCTCAGCGAATATGCGATTCCTGTTTTTTTCGATGTATGCGACACAAGCTTCGGTCCCATACCGATCGCAAACTCATTTATCTTTACCGAAAATATCCGCGCAAAGATGTAGTGACCGCCTTCATGAATAAAAACAAGCAGTCCGAATATCAAAATTGCAAGAAGTATATAAAGTATTTTGATGGTGATCCCTTCTCTCTTAAAAGCTATCTGTCAGTTTCGGCGCCAGCCCGTGATCTCCCCGATAATTGTTTCAGCCTTTTCTCCGGCTTCCCTCACAGCTTCATATATCTGCTCTATGCTGTCAGAGTTTCGGCTCTGAATCCTGTCAAGAGCTGTCGAAACTACATAAGATATCTCACCGAAGCTGATTTTTCCGCTGAGATACGCCGCCACCGCCGCCTCGTCGGCTGAGATAAGCGCGGCAGGCGTTGTTCCGCCTTCCTTTATCGCATCATATGCTGCGCCAAGCAGAGGAAAGGCTTCAAAATCAGGCTTGCCGAAAGTCAGCGATGACAGAGACGTAAAATCAAGGCTTCCGTAACTGCATTCCGCTCTTTCGGGATATGACAGGGCATATCTGATGCAGGAGCGCATATCGGGAGATGCAAGCTGTGCAAGTACAGTATTATCAATATACTCAACCATAGAGTGAATTATGCTTTGTCTGTGAACAAGAACTTCAATTTTGTCGGGAGCCACACAAAACAGCCGTACCGCTTCCATTACTTCAAAGCCTTTGTTCATAAGCGTTGCGCTGTCAACTGTAATCTTCACCCCCATCTTCCATGTCGGATGTGAAAGTGTCCGTGAGGGCGGCATATCCTTCATTTCATCAAAGGTCATACCGTAAAACGGTCCTCCCGACGCTGTAAGCAAAATCCGTCTGACACTGTCGGACGCCGCCGAGACGCCGCCCGCTCTCATACACTGAAAGATCGCGCTGTGCTCGCTGTCAACGGGAATCAGCATGCCTCCTGAGCGCTCCAGCCGTTCGCGAATCATATCTCCCGCCGCAATTATAGCTTCTTTGTTTGCCATTGCAAGGCGCACTCCCGCATCGGCTGCGGCAAGCGCATATCTTGTTCCGTCAAGTCCTGCTATCGAATGGACGACTGTATTTTGGCCGCTTTTATTTTTAAGCGAAATTATTGCTTTTTCCAGCGCGTCTGCACCGTATATTATATCAAATTTTCCATCGGTCAATCTTTGCAGCTCTGCCGCCGTATCAGAATCCGCAACAGACAGTACACGCGGATTCAGACGTTTTGCCTGCTTCGCAAGAAGCGCCGCATTACGTCCTGCCGCGAGTATGTCGATCTTTACCCCAAGCTCCTCGCACACACAAACAGCCTGCTCTCCGACAGAACCTGTACTTCCGAGTATTGACACATTTATTTTACTGTAATCCATGCTCATAAATCAGTCTCAAATTTCTATAGTATAAAGTAATGTACCTTTTCCGTTACATTGAAATTTATCAAAATAAGGAAATAAATTCAGACAGCTCCGCTACAATGAGAAGCAGCGGCGCTGTAATCAGAACACTGTCAAAACGATCCATTACTCCGCCGTGTCCCGGGAATAGCTTTCCGTAATCCTTGATACTGTATTTTCTTTTTATCAGCGACGCGATGAGATCGCCGATCTGAGATATCGCCGACACGCACACACCGATAACAAACAGAATAAGATAAGACGGCTTCACGGAAGTTATAAAAAATCTTGAAATTATAAATCCGTACAGGGAAAATGCAATTCCGCAGAACACAACTCCTCCGAGCGCGCCTTCAACTGTCTTTTTGGGACTTACATCGGGTATGAGCTTATGTCTGCCGAAAGCTCTGCCGCAGAAATATGCCGCAGAATCGCTAATCCAAGGTCCGAGGAAAGCAAGAAGATACAGGATATGCCCGTGAACAGTATCCCTTATCAGTACAAGCGAGGTAAACGCTGAAATTATGTAAAAAACCATCGTAAATGTCATAGCAGTATGAGAAACATCAAGCTTTCCGTGTGAAAATACCGATAATGCAAGTAAAAATACAAGATAAAAGAATACTGCCGCACAAAACGGTGATAAAAATTCCGAAGTGCTGCCAGCAAAGCGAGCATAAACAGGCGAAAGTACCGCTAAAATCATCGAAACAGCTCTGACACTGAGCTTTTTTTCATCTATACAGCGAAGCATCTCGATGACTCCGACAAGTGAGAGAAACGCCACTGCTATCGGAAAAGCCCATGTGTTTGAGTATATAAGTATCGGAATAAACGCGACAAGCGCAACTATTGCCGTAATAATTCTTGTAAGCATAAGGGACATTATCCTTTCAACTCTGCGCATATGCGCGTATTTTTATTATGCGCTGTCTATATCAGTCGATATTATCTGAAATCAGTCTTAATTTACTTCTCCGCCTTTTCAGATTTATCAAGACCTCCGAAGCGGCGATGTCTTCCCGAAAAAGCAATAACCGCCTCATCTACGTCTCCTGTAGAGTAAGCCGGCCAAAGCTTCTCCGAAAAATAAAGCTCGGAATATGCCGACTGCCACATGAGGAAATTCGATATTCTGTATTCTCCGCCCGTCCGCACGATAAGGTCGGGTTCCGGGCAGTCATATGTATAAAGTCTGCTTGAAATATCCTCTTCGCAAAGCTCCCGCTTTCCGTTGGCTATCGCAGAGTTTGCCGCACTTATTATTTCAGCGCGTCCGCCGTAGTTAAGTGCAATATTGAGCCTGTACTCCCGTCCGCGCGTATATTCTTCAAGTACGTCTATTTTCTGAGCTATCTCCTCGGGGATCTTACCGATATCTCCTATAAAGCGGTATTCAACATTAGTTTCCTCGCGAGCTTCCTCCATGTATCCGTCGAGAAGATTCATGATAGCGTTTACTTCTCTTGCAGGACGTTTCCAATTCTCAGTCGAAAAAGCATAAACCGTCACATATTTTATACCGATTTTTTTGCAGTATCTTACTATGGTTTTGAAGTTAGAAGCCCCTGCGCTGTGCCCTGCTTCGCGCGGAAGAGAACGTTTTTTTGCCCATCTTCCGTTGCCGTCCATGATAAAAGCAATATGACGAAGTCCGCTTTCAGATACGAGAGAGGGTATATTAATATTTTGTTTTTTTCTTTTGCCAAACATAAAACAAGTACGGCGCCCGACTGCGCCAAAGGACGCTGTCGGACGCAATCTCCGTCGTTAAATTTATATGGACATTATCTCGTCTTCTTTTGCTGTTGTTATCTTTTCAATTTTGTCAATATGCTTATCTGTAATATCCTGAATATTCTTTTCCGACTGCTTCAGCTCATCCTCTGTCATCTCGCCGTTCTTCTTCATATCCTTAGCCGCGTCAACAGCCTCGCGCCTGATGTTACGGATAGAAACCTTAGCGTCCTCGCCCATCTTGGACACCTGCTTTTTAAGTTCGCGGCGGCGCTCCTCGGTCAGCGGCGGGAAAGAAAGTCTGAGAGCTTTTCCGTCATTCTGAGGATTTATACCGATATTTGATGTTAGTATAGCCTTTTCAATTCCCTTGAGGGTTGTAGCGTCCCACGGAAGAATCATAAGAGTTTTCGGATCAGTAACCTTGATCTCAGCCATTTGATTGATTGGAGTTTCAACACCGTAGTAATCAACATTTATACCTGCAAGAACAGCGGCATTGGCTCTTCCGACCCTGATTGTCGCGAGAGATTCCTCATAAACATCTATGGATTTGCTCATTTTTCTTTCAAATTCTTTTGTATCAAGCTTCATTTTCATACTCCGTTCCGCGGCTTCACCGCTGTTATTTTATGTATTTAGATTTTGAAAACAGTCTCCGACTGTGTATTTACTTCTCTCTTTCAGTACGTCTCGCTCGGAATATCCTGAGCCGTTACAAGCGTACCTATATTATTGCCTGTAATTGCAAGCTTTATCGAATTCTTTTCGCGAAGCGGAAATACAAGAGTATCTATCCCTCTCTCCATGGCAATGGCAGAGGCTGACGCATCGGTCGCCTTAAGTCCTGCGTCAAGGCATGACTTGTATGAGATTACCTTATATCTTACCGCCGATTTATCTACAGCGGGATCTGCCGAGTATACACCGTCTATATTCTTAGCCATAAGGATAATGTCTGCGTCGATCTCAAGAGCACGGACAACGCCTGCCGTATCTGTTGAAATATACGGTATTCCCGCACCGCAGGCAAAAATCACAGGTCTTCCCTCTTTTATGTAAGCGATCGCCTTTTCATAGTTAAAGCTTTCCGCAAAATCCGTCATGCTTACAGCACTCATAACAACTGCGTCTATTCCGCATTTTTGAAGAGCGTCCTGCATTCTGAGACAGTTGATCGTCGTTGCGAGCATTCCCATATGGTCGGCTTTAGCGCGATTTACTCCCTGTCCGAACTTTCCTCTCCAAATATTGCCAGCGCCGATCATAATTCCGAATCCGACGCCCATATCACAGCATTTCTTGATTGATGATGCAATATCCGATATCATTTCGGGATCAAAGATTTCCTTGATTTCACCCGTTTGGGAATCTTTCTTCGCCAGCGCTTCACCGGAAAGCTTCAGAAATACTCTTTTATATTTTATATCTTCCATAACAAATATATGTTTCCTTTCAAGCCCGGATACTTTTATCCGCAGTTATATTTTACATGATAATCGAGTTTTTGTAAATACCGATTTTACTTAATCCTTTGTTTTACTGTCGAAGGCGGGAGTATATTCTTCTTCGGCATCGACTCTCTTAAGCTTTCCGTTAAGAGCAAAGCGAAGTGCCGTAAAGACGATATAGAGCGCCATAAAAGCAACCGTCCCGATCAGTATTGAGGACGGATCGTTATAATACTGTCCTCCGAGCATAAATATCAGCAAAAATCCGGTAACGCATACCGCAAAATGAACTGCAACGGTAAAAACATTCGGTCCCCTCTTATCAAACAGTCTTTCAGCAGCCGCAATCACAAAGGACATACCGAGCACGATCCACATTATCCTGAAGCTGGGTATCCACTTCCCGTCTCCGACAATATATCCTATAATATAGAGCGCGGTTATTACCACAGTATATATCGCACACCCCTGAGCGAGTATTTTTTTTATCAGTTTTTTCATATGTAAGCTCCGATCATCTCACGCTGCAACTTAGCTTTTATAGTTTCAATAAATTTCTGTCAATATAGTCTAAAAATGGTTTCTTATTTACCAACTCAGAATGAGTTAAATACCAATCTAATGACTCCCTCAGTCCTACTTTAAGTGACTCCGTTTTCGGCATAAGTTTCTTTTGGCAGCTAACATCAAGATAGTAATCATAGTTATAAAAACTAAAATAATTACGCTGCTCAATACCATCATATATATTTACAAAATCAACTGTTTTTCTACAACATCATAGCACAGTTCAACCCATTCCCTTGCAGTAACAATTTCCTCATTACCTACGTTAAATACTTTTTGTTCAGGATGCTTTTCAATAAGTATGTCCATAAATATGCAAAGATCATAAACATGAAAAACTGTAATTTTAATTTCCCATCTCTCGGAATACAAAACCTACGTTTCTGCATCGCACTTTCAAACACAAAGCTCTCACGATAAACGTTATTCATGGGACCATAAAAATACGGAGGGCGTAGAATATAGGCACTTGGAATTTTCTTTTGCAGTGCAAGCTCTGCATTAACTTTGCCAATTCCATAGCTACCCCATATTTTATTTTCACCAATAATAGATTTTTCTGTAAACGGCTGCACGCAATATCCCGGATACACAGAGCTGGAGCTTATCATTATGTAATCGTCAAAATCTCCTAATCCGTCAACTTATATCATCTGCATTATATGCTGTAACGTCAAAAACAACATCAAAATGATGTGCCTTCAGTAGATCTCCTAAATTTCTTCTATTTGCTTCAATAAAAGTAACGCCCTCACTTTGAGGTCTTGTATTTCTGTTAAGTACATAAACATCATACCCCTTTTTAACGTAGTACTCAGCAACATATCTGCTGACAAAAACCGTACCGCCTGTAACAAGTACCTTTTTCATTTCTATCTCTCTATAAAACACATTTATTATAATGTGTTAATAAAATACGATAAAACGAACTTTATTGGAATATGAGATACGCTACCATATTATTGATTATTTTAAATAATCAATAAGCCTGCATAACCAGAGCATACAGGCTTATAAAATTACATTTACTTACGTTATAATTTTTAAGTTACTCTCTGTTCCCTTTTATTTTATCATATAACGGAAGTTTTTGCAATACTGAGCCGAGAGGTAAACTGTAAATTTATAAAAATCCTCTGTACGTCAGTCCCACATATATTCCGGTATTTTTATTTTTTTGCTTTCCATACCGTTGTCCGTTCTGTAAACACCTGATGTATATCCTGAAAGAAATGCAGTCAGAGCATACATATCGAGCCATATCTGACAGTATCCATCCTTCTGAGACGGATCGAATATCAGCTCCAGTCCGTAGTGAAGATGCGGAGTGTTGATTCCGTTGACATTTTCTTTATCGGAATATCCCGTCATGCCGAGGTATCCTATTACCTCACCCGCGGCAACGGTCTTTCCCTCATAAATATCCTCATACGGCTTATCTTTTCTTAAATGAGCATAATAATAGTACCTCTTGCCGTCAAAACTTCTGATGCCGATTCTCCAGCCGCCGTATCTGTTCCAGCCGCATGCTTCAACATATCCGGCTTCAACAGCTGTTATCGGAGTTCCGACAGAGCCCATCAGATCATGGCCGAGATGATGCCTTTTATAGCCGTAGGAACGCGACGCGCCGAAATCGTCATAGTGATTATAATAATATCCGGCTGCGATGGGAGAAGAAAGACATACTCCGTACTTTTCTTCGCACACCGTCTCCCCGTTTTCATTCTCCGTATATTCCAGATACTTTCCGACAGCGCCGCCGAGAGCCGCTCCGTATGCTTCTCTGTAATAATTATACAGCTTTTCATTTGAAGCAATTTCCGAATATTCTTCTCCTGCGGCATGCCGCTCTGTCACAGCATCAAGATCGGATTTCTTATAAAGAGAAAAGTTACCTCCGTATTTAACCGCAAGACATGTCAAAAGTTCGATCATACTCTCATGACATTCGCCGCCGTTTGTATCAATGTCAACTTTTGCACAGTCACGCATCGCGTCTGCGCTGACCTTGAAATCCACCCATTTTATATATGATTTTTCACTTTCTTCGGTCTCTTTATTTTCCTGCGCATAAAACGTACCCGTACATGTAAAACACATTATAAAGGCAAGCGCCGCCGATATGATACACTGTATAATTTTAAATTTGTTTTTCTTCATTTTGAAGCTATTCCCCGCAATTTTTCAGTTATTACACTATATTTTATCCCGTATAAAACGATATATTTGATGTACATTTAACCGCCGACGCCAAATTTATCTTGCGTATATATAAGTGAGGGCAAGGAAAAATAAATAATAAAATAATATAGAAAGGCAAACAAATAAAAATGACTGATATTAAAAAAATCGGAATTGTAGGATGCGGATTTGTCGGCTCGACTATTGCTTATACAATGATGGAAAGCGGACTTTTTTCGGAAATGGTGCTCATTGACATAAATGAAGAAAAGGCGCGCGGCGAAGCGATGGATCTCAACCACTGCCTGCCGTTCCTGTCTCCCATGCAGATATATCAAGACTCATATGAGGGACTTGAAGGCGCGGCGGTAGTTGTTATTGCAGCAGGAGCCAATCAAAAACCGGGAGAGACGCGTACCGATCTGCTGCACAAAAATGTATCAATATTCAGAGATATAATAGGAAATATCACACGCGTAAATTCCGAATGTATACTTCTTGTCGTTACAAACCCCGTGGATGTGCTGACATATTACACGCTTAAAATGTCAGGCTTTCCGAAGGAAAGAGTAATCGGAAGCGGCACTGTGCTCGACAGCGCAAGACTGAAGCATCTAATAGGAGAAAGACTTGAGGTAGACAGTCGAAATGTTCACACATTCATTCTCGGTGAACACGGAGACAGCGAATTTCCCGTTTGGAGCAGCGCCAATGTATCGGGAATCGATATGGCGGATTACTGTCCGATATGCGAAAAATGCGGTGACATTTGCGAGCTTTACGGAATATTCGACTTCGTCCGCGACAGCGCGTATGAAATAATCGAAGCGAAAGGTGCAACCTATTATGCGATAGCGCAGGCGGCTAAGCGGATAATTACGTCTATTGTGAGGGATGAAAAAACAATCCTTCCCGTATCGACACTTGTAAGCGGTCACTACGGCGTAGACGGCATTTGTCTCGGCGTGCCGTCAGTTGTCGGCAGAGGCGGTGCCGAACACGTGCTTGACATTCCGCTGAATGAAGATGAATCAAAAATGCTGAGTGATTCAGCCGAGAAAATGAAAGAGCTTATAGCCGAACTTGACGGAGCTATGGTATAAAAATAACGGGCGTGCTTTACGACACGTCCGTCATTTTTTTGCATTACTTTATCGAAAACACAACCCCGCCGTTTCCCTCAATCGCCAAACGTTCGGCAAATGAGCGGATATATGCTACTTTTTCTTCATATATTTCTCGGCTTATATCAAAATGAATAGATCTGTTGTCAACGGTGTCCCTCTCACACTCACGCAGCATATTTTCAGCAACATCTGCCATCGACAAATGATCTCTCACTGCATTCTGGAAGCTGAACCATGCGCGAAACAGTCCGAAGTGGTCGAGAAGATCCGCGTCCTGCACGATCATTGTCGCCATATCAAGATTCTCCATATCACGTTGATCATGAACTGATATTATGCGGCATATAAGTTCAAGTTCTTCGTCACTGCAAAGACCTGTCAGCCGCTCACGCGCCAAATCCGATCCGAGCTTTTCATGATGCTCCATTCCGTTTCGCGCATCATGAAACCAGCCTGCAACAACCAGCGCTTCAACATTTTTGTCATAACCAAGCGCATCGCACAGACTTCTCACTATATTTCCGACTCGCTGCCCGTGGTAAAATTTATTTCCGCGCTCCTTAAACGGATGCGACGTTCTGTATTTCATCTCTTCTTCAGCTATTTTTAATATCTTCTCAGTTTGCATATGTTCCCCTTTTAAACAACTTGATAATACTGTCTATGTCAGTCAAAGTTTACAACTCCCCCGTCACCTTCGATTGCAAGTCTCTCGGCAAATGAGCGGATAAATGCTACTTTTTCATTATAAATCTTACGGCTTATGTCAAAGTTAAGACCTTCACCTGCCGAATAATAATCACAGTTGCACTCTTTTATCATAATTTCAGCCTGCTCTGTCATCGAGCGATCGTTTCTGAGCGCCTCCTGAAAATCCTGCCATACACGAAATGTCCCGAAGTGGTCGAGAAGATCCGCGTCCTGCAAGATCATGCTCGCCATGTCAAGACCTTCCATTCCTCGGTGATCGTGAACTAATATTACATTATATATAAAATCAAGCTCACAGTCGCTGCATAACCCCTGTAAAGCCTCTCTCGTCTTTTCAGCACCAAGCTTTTCATGCTTCTCATATTCTATCATTCCGTTACTGATGTCATGAAACCAAGCCGCAACGACGAGAACATCAACGTCACCGTCATATTTCAGTTTCTCGCATAGATACCTTACCAAATTTCCGACTCGTTGTCCGTGATAAAATTTATTTCCGCGCTCTCTGAACATCTGTGACGGTCTGTTTTTCAGTCTTTCTTCTGCAATTTTCAATATTTCATCGGTTTTCATGATATGACCGTTCCTTTCATCGTATCTGCTCCGAGTTTTCTCAGTAAAACAGGGAAAATTTTTTTGCACTCTGCTATGATATTTTTAATAATACCGTATAAGTTTATAAATTATATCATGAGATATATTAAAAGTCAATGAAAATGCGGTACTTTTGCATAAATGAAAATTGCCGCAAATCAATTGTTGAAAAATTCTGACTTTTGTGATATTATTTTTTATATCTTCAGATAAAAATTAGAGAAAAGGAATCAATGAAAATGATAACATTTGACAGATTCAAGGACGGCAAACAGTTTGCACTGACATTCAGTTATGACGACGGATGTCCGCAGGACAGACGCATTGTCGAACTGTTTAATAAATACGGCATGAAGGCGACATTCAATCTGATTTCAAGCAGTGTCACGAATCCCGCTTCCCGCGGAGTTCATGCCGATGAGATAAAGTCTTTGTATGCAGATAACGGACACGAGATCGCATGTCATTCCGTAAATCATCCGAATCTTGAAAATATGCGCCTGAAAGATCAGCTTGACGAGATATTCTGCGACCGAGAGGCGCTTGAAAAGATAACGGGAACAATCGTCCGCGGCTTTGCTTTTCCGTACGGAACATACAACAACGATACTCTGAAAGCCATGGAGACTGCCTCCATAGTATACGGAAGAACGGTAAAAAGCACAGGAAAATTCACCGTTCCCGAAGATTTCAGACTTTGGAATCCTACAACTCACCATGAAGAATGCGAATCCCGCGTGAGATATTTTGCGCGGATTGCTAAGGAAGAACCATGGAACGCGGGAGGACTTCTTTATATTTGGGGACATGCGTATGAGTTTGATGAAGACAACGCTCCTGTAGGGTGGGAAAAATTTGAAGATATGCTTAAAATACTTCACGGAAGCCTTGACAACATCTGGAGCGCAACAAATATTGAAATATATGACTATGTACAGGCTCAGCGCAGTATACGAATCTCCGCCGACGGCAGTATTTTATATAATCCGACCGACACTGACGTATGGGTATCATGCGACGGAAAACCGCTGATGATAGGCGCGTGCGGTAAAATTGAACTTTAACTGTAAAATGAATCGTGGACTGTTGCGTTATGCAGCAGTCCACAAAATTATATATTCAGCTTTTACCCTACAGAACTTCTGCTTAATTTGGAGAAGATTTCTTTCCCCATTTACCACGGCGGTAGAAAAAATATGACATAACCATTGCAACAGTCCACCCTATCGGCCAAGCGAGCCATATTCCCGTACTCCCCAACGAAACAGACAGAACCTTTGCAAGCGCCACGCGCAGCACAAGATCAGTAAGCGTAGACGCCATAAAACGTGCCATAAGTCCTGCCCCGCGGATCACTCCGTCGCACACAAGCTTTACCGAGATTATCAGATAAAACGGTGCGACAATTTTCAAAAATTCCGTGCCCACTGCTATTGCAGTGCTGCCGGGATCATTCAGAAAAACGCGTACAAGATATTTTCCCGCAAACAAATATGCCGCGACGAGAGGCAGACAAATTATCCATACAAGCTTTACGCCTGCTCTAAAGCCGCCGCTTATTCTTTCAGGCTTTCCCGCTCCCAAATTCTGAGCCGTATAATTTGATATTCCGTTTCCGAGCGTGTTCAGGGAGGTTATCACAAGATTGTTGAGCTTTACTGCCGCAGAATAGCCTGCCATGACAGGCGAGCCGAAGCCGTTGATTATTCCCTGAATTATAATATTTCCGACCGATACAAAGCTTTGCTGTAATGTGCTCGGAATAGCAACCTTTGCGATTCGTCCGAGAAGATTTATCGAGAAAATTTCAGATTTTCCGTCTGTTTTAATTTTTAAAAGGCGGCGGAATACAAATATTACAGCAAGCACACAGCTAACACCCTGACATATAAAGGTTGCCCATGCAACTCCCGCAACTCCCATTTTAAATGCGGTGACAAAGAGTATATCCATTCCGATATTGGTTACAGACGATGCTGCAAGGAAAGCAAACGGAGTTTTTGAGTCTCCGAGAGCTGAAAAAATTCCCGTTGCTACATTATAATAAAATACAAACGGCAGGCTGAAGATGTATATATCGAGATACAGCTTTGAATCAGCCATAACATTGTCAGGCGTGTTTATCAGATGAAGAAGATCGGTACAAAAAAGAACTCCCGCCGCCATAAGCAAAAGGCAAAGCACACCGCTGGCAATAAGAGTTGTGTAGACTGCCGTCTTCATCTCTCGGAATTTTTTAGCCCCGAAAAGATTTGATACTATGATCGAGCATCCGATATTGCATCCGAATGCAAATGCTATAAATATAAGAGTTACCTCATAGCTGTTTCCGACGGCTGCAAGCGCGTCTTCTCCGATAAATTTTCCTGCAACAAAGCTGTCTGCAAGATTATAAAGTTGCTGAAAAATTATGCTTCCGAAAAGCGGAAGACAAAATTTCCAAAGCACCGTTTCCGGTTTTCCGACTGTCAGATCTCGGTTCATGATTTGAAACACCTTTCCGTGCATGGCTTCTTTCACGTCTGCACAAAAAAATCAAATATATGCTGCTATTGACATCTTGCAACATTGATATTATAATTCTAAACAGAGGCATATGTAAAATATATGTATAACATGCTGTTCATATCAAATTGATATTTTGAATTCA
Source organism: Clostridiales bacterium (assembly GCA_022800625.1). Classification (GTDB taxonomy): domain Bacteria; phylum Bacillota; class Clostridia; order Oscillospirales; family CAG-272; genus RUG11130. Next base: position 50,733 of record JAAWQR010000004.1, read on the forward strand.
GTAACAACGTGCCTAAGCATATAATAGGGGCTGATGATTTATGTATGTAAATTGGGAGCATTACCGTATTTTTTATTATGCGGCAAAATATAAAAATCTGACACGTGCCGCAGCTGAGATGTTTAACAATCAGCCGAATGTGACACGTGCTGTAAAAACACTTGAAAATGAGCTTGGCTGTACATTGCTTATCCGATCTAACAAGGGAGTAGAACTGACCGAGGAAGGCAAAATGCTGTACGAACACATCAGGATAGCTTTTGAACATATACAGAAGGCAGAATCAGGTATGCTGAAAAATCGCAGCATTGACGGCGGAGTTGTGACAATAGGAGCAACGGAAATAGCACTCCACTGCCTGATTTTGCCTATACTTAAGGATTATCGGGTGCGATATCCGGGTGTTCGCATTCGCGTCTCAAGCCATTCTACCGCGCAGACGATGACCGACCTTAAAAACGGAATCATTGATTTTGCTGTAGTTACTACGCCTGTCGAATGTCCGCCGTCTATACATGAGTTCAAGATAAAGCAATTTCATGAGGCAGCTGTCTGCGGATCTGCGTTTTCAGGCCTTTCAGCGCGAACTCTGAGCCTGGCCGAACTTGCGGAATATCCGATAATTTCACTCGGAACTCATACCAATACATTTGAATTTTATTCTTCGCTTTTCAGGGATGGAGGACTTGAATTTACACCTGATATTGAAGCAGACAGTGCAAATCAAATCCTGCCTATGGTGAAAAATGATCTCGGTATCGGCTTTATTCCGGAAGAATTTGTACTTTCCGAACCTGATCAGCAAAGCATAGTTGTGCTCGATATGGAAAAGCCTATACCGCCGCGCTCGATCTGTCTTTTGAAATCTGTAGGTAAGTCACTGAGCAGCGCGGCATATGCGCTTGAATGTATGATAAAAGACAGAGCGGATGTGCAATCAGACGATAAAAACTAAAAACAAAATTCTGAGAAAAAAGGATTACAATTATGGAATATTTCGGCTTTTCATATATCGGTGCTTTGTGGCTTATTATGCTTTTTGTGCCAAATATTTTCTGGGCGCGCAACATACCTGACGGATATACGTCAGACGGGGAAAATAAGATTCTGAGACTTTTTGAGCGTATCGGTGAAGTAAGCGTTTCCTGCCTTGCTGTTTTAACAAGATCGTTTAATATCAGGGACGGAATTCTTCAAAATTTATGGCTGATACTTTCGGCTGTTTTGATGATCTTATATGAAATATATTGGGTAAGATATTTTAAAAGCCCGAAGAAGCTGCTCGATTTTTATTCGTCTCTTTTGGGAATCCCGGTTGCAGGCGCAACTCTGCCCGTGGCGGCATTTGCAGCTCTTGCGGCACACGGCAGAAGTATCCCGATGGCAGCAGCCGTTCTGATACTCGGAACAGGTCACATAGGAATACACTTGGAGCATAAATCAAAGCTTTAATTCTTATCAAATTATTTTATAATACCGATGGGGTGATTTCAGATGACGGAAAGTGAATTTAACGGCAAACGGGTAAATTTTATAAAGCTTGAAGCCTTCGGATTTTTGAAAAGCGGCAAGGCTTATACATACCGCACCGATATAGCGGACGGTGAAATGAATCTCACCGTGAGCGTATCCTCAGACGGAAAACTCAAAACTTCAGTAACAGACAGCGAAACGGATGACAAATATACGCTTTATCTGAATGACAAAGCGCAAGGGGAATTCGTAGGCACAGTCAGAGAAGCGGTTGATACGGTGACATCTGAAATTATTGCGGAATGCTTTGACACAGTTATGTTTTCGGAAGATTTATCCGGAGCTGTAAGCGCATATGCAAGAGAAAAATATAGCTCGGAGCTTGAGTTTCTGTGGAAGAAAACACCCGACGCTGCAATCCTGAGACGCTCGGACAGCGGAAAGTGGTATGCTGTTTTTATGAAAATTTCAAAACGAAAGCTCGGTTTTAACACTGATGAGCTCGTTGAAGTTCTCGACCTTCATGCTGTACCTGACGAGATCGGGAAATATGTTGACGGGGAAAAATATTTTCCGGGATATCATATGAACAAAAAATACTGGTACACCGTATGTCTTGACGGCTCCGTAACGGCAGAAGAAATATTTGAGAAGCTTGACAGAAGCTATGATCTTGCAAAAAAATAAAAATAACTTTTTTTGCTTATCTACTTGACATGCGGTACAATTGGCTTTAAAATTATTTAAGATTGCTGTAAAATGTACCGAATTGGTACATTAAAGAAAGAATTTTATAATATCAGCCGTAAAAGACGGCGGACGGGAGATCAGAATGAAAAAGATCAGAGTCGGAATAATCGGAACAGGTAATATCAGCGAATTCCATATGAAGGGATATAGGAAACTTATCGACGCTGGCGTTGCGGAATTAGCCGCAGTATGCGATATCAATGAGGAAAAAGTAAAAAACTATGCTGAAAAGCACAGCGCCGAAAAGTGGTACACTGATTATAATGAAATGATGGCAAAGGAAGAACTCGACTGCGTAAGCGTCTGCACATGGAATGCAGCACACAAGGGCGCAACTATCGCGGCTCTTCGCGGCGGAGCAAACGTACTCTGCGAAAAACCGATGGCTATGAACGCAGCTGAGGCTGAGGAGATGATGGCTGTATCAAAGGAAACAGGAAAGCTTCTTCAGGTAGGCTTTGTAAGAAGATTCGGAAACGATGCGGACGTCATCTGTAAATTCAGAGATGCTGGAAACCTCGGAGACATTTATTTCGCAAAGGCAACATATCTCAGACGCGACGGATGCCCCGGCGGCTGGTTCGGTGACAAGGCTTATTCAGGCGGCGGACCGCTCATTGACCTCGGAGTTCATGTAATCGACCTCGTTCGTTATCTCTCGGGAAATCCGAAGCCGACGACTGTATTCGGCGTTACATACAATAATATAGGCTGCCGCAGAGCCAAAGGAAGCGACTTTGCGTGGGAAGCTCCCGCCGACCAGAACACCTATGAGTATTCTGTTGAGGACTTTGCAACAGCAATGATCAAGTTTGAAAACGGTCTTACTCTCGACGTTGAAGCAAGCTTTAACCTGAATATTGAACACGATATGGGCAACATTGAGCTGTTCGGAACAAAATCAGGCGTAAAGGTTGACCCGAATGTTCAGCTCTTTACGGATATGGCAGGCAGATACGTGAATATTCAGCCTACAGGCGATACGGGACTTAACATGGATGAAATTTTTGATCATGAGATCGAGAATTTTGTAAATTCTGCAACAGGCAAGGCAGAATGCCGCGCAACAGCTGAGGACGGAGTTGTTCTCATGAAGATCCTTGACGCCGTATATGAGTCTGCAAAGACAGGCAAATCCGTAGATATCAAGTAATTTAAACTTAATACGTGTTAAAGTGCCGCAGGAGATAAACTCTTCTGCGGCTTTTTATTTCCGTGAAATTTGCTTCACGGATTTTTTGTTCTAAACAGTCCGTCACACTAATATAATAAAACAACAGTAAAAAACGCGCGGAGTTAACAATAAGACACAGCGCGGACGGATAAAAACAAAGAAAGGTACGGTCAATAAAAATGGACAAACATATTTCAGCTCTTGATGAAGCACTGTCATGTCTCCCATACAGACTTACAGCTGCAGTTTTGAAGCGCGCCGAGCATATACGCACAGGGATTTGCGAAATAAGGCTTCGCGTCGGACGAGAGTTATATATAACCTGCGGAGGCTTCAATATCCCGTGCGGAGTTATGTGTACAGCGGAAGATATGGATCATACAGTCAGGAGACTCTGCGGAAATTCACTCTATTCTCACAGCGAAACCATAAGAGAGGGATATATAACAACACCCGGAGGAGTCAGGGCGGGAATTTGCGGCAGGGCGGTCGTTGACCGCGGAGAAATAGCGACCGTCACCGATATAGCATCACTGAATATAAGAATACCGACACGGGTACGCGGTGCCGCAGACGCTGCATATGCTCTTTTGGAGGAAGATTCATTCTCTTCGGGACTGCTCGTGTATTCTGCCCCGGGAGTAGGAAAGACGACTCTGCTGCGCGAGCTTGCAGTAAAGCTTGCAAGCGGAGAGAAAGCAATGCGCGTAGCTATCGTTGATTCCAGATGCGAAATAGCGGCAGGAATTAACGAGGCAATAACCGCGGACGTGCTGTCCGGATATCCGCGTGGTAAAGGAATCGAGATTGCAATACGCACTCTTTCTCCTCAATATATCATATGTGATGAAATATCTTCAGCTCAGGACGCCGAAGCTGTCTTGGAGGCAGGAGCGTCCGGAGTTCGCATAATAGCATCGGCTCATGCAGGCTCATACGCTGAGCTTTGCCGTTCCGAATTTATGAAAAATCTTAACCGTGAAGCAGTCTTCGGTACATATCTCGGTCTGCTTGGACGAGACAGACGCGGAAAATACAAAACAGAGATTTCAAAAACCGTAAATCTTGAAGAAGAAATACTTCAAGCGACGGCGGATACAATAAAATGACGCATGAAATCGTGGGAGCTTTATTCGTATTAACGGCTTCTGTACTTGTAGGACTGGATATTTGTTCCCTTGAATCTGAAAAAATAAAGCAGGGCGAAGAATTATGCGCTCTTTTAAGACACATAAGAAGTAACATTGATTTCTTTCTTACCCCTGTTAATGAGATACTGCATGACTATTCGTCTCCGGCTCTCGACAGATGCGGCTTTATATCGGTAATGAAGGAAAAAGGACTGAAAACCGCGCTTCAGGACGGCGGCTTGACGGTTCGAGGTAAGACTATTGAGCTTCTGTCAGCATTTTCGGATGAACTTGGGGCAGGATACCGTGAGGACGAGCTGAAAAGATGTGATTATTACATAGAAAAACTGAATGACGAAAACAGAGCGGCGGCAGAAAAATTTTTGAAGAATAAAAAAATGTATAAATATTTGCCCCCTCTCTGCGTCATTTCTATAATAATACTTTTTATCTGACGGCGTCACTTACAGAAAGGCAAGGATATAAAATTGGATTCAGCTCTTTTAATTAAGGTAGCAGGCATCGGACTGCTTGTAGCGGTTGCTCATCAAATACTGACAAGAGCGGGCAGAGAGGAGCAGGCAATGCTGCTTTCCGTCACAGGAACGGTTGTAGTACTTCTGATGCTGACGGAAAAGATCGGTGATCTATTTAATTCCATCAGGAGCATTTTCGGCATATGACTGAACTTATAAAAATATGCGCCGCAGCGCTTATTGCTTTGATTGCAGCAGTTATTCTGAAAGCCGCAAAAATGCCGAATGCCGAAATAATAGCTTTAGTTTTTATAGGTATTGTCAGCACAAGACTTATATTTAACTTGGAGCAAACAGTCGCGCTTATAAAGAATATGTCGGAAGAAACTGCCGTTCTGCCGTATTTGGAGATTTTATTTAAAGCACTCGGTATAGCCCTAATAACCGATTTTACATCGGATCTGTGCAAAAATGCGGGAGAAGGCATGATTGCGGAATACGTAGGTCTTGCGGGGAGAAGCGAGATCATGCTGCTGTCTCTCCCGCTGATACGCGAGCTGATGAGCATTTCCACAGGACTTGTCGGCTGAAATAGAACGGAAAAATAAAAACGATCGGAAAACTAAGGACATGAAAAAAATCATTCTGCGTATTATTCTCGCTGTCATATGTATTTGCTTTCTTTCGCTTCCTGTTTTTTCGAGCGAATATGAATTTGGCGCGGGAGAAGAATATACGGATATGTATCCCGAAGATGAGATGGACGCTCTTATATCAAACCTCCCCGAAGAAGTCAAGAATGAAATTTCTGACTTCATAAAGGCTCGCGATGACAGCGACAGATATGATGCGCTTTCCGATAAGCTGAGCTTTTCATATTGGGTAAAGTATGCGGCACGGGAAGTAAAAGAGCTTTTTATGCCAAAGCTGTGTGACTTTGCGGGAATGCTCTGTCTCATATTATCGTGTGCGGCTGTATCCCATATCTCAGCCTTGCACAGCGGCGGCGGGGGTGCCGGAGAGATCTGCTCGCTTGTCGTAACTCTGGTGAGCGCCTTATCGGTGACGGGAGCCGCCTCATCTGCGGCAAATCTTGTTGAAAGCTATATTTCAAGGATATGCGCTATGATGAACGCTATGCTTCCCGTCATGAATGCGGTTATGATAAGCTCGGGTACGCTCACTCAGATGTCGGTAAATTCGTCGGCTTTAATGCTGTATATCACGGTCACGGAAAATATCTTCAGAATGATACTGATCCCCGCATCCGGAGCGCTTCTTGCGCTCAGTACTGTATCGGGAGTATTCAAAAAAATCAATATCGGCAGCTTTATATCTTCCATTAAAAATATAGTAACAAAAGCGCTCATGTTTTCGATGCTTATATTCTCGTTTATTTTAGGAGTGCAAAGCTCGCTTGCCAGAAGCGCTGACGGACTAGCTTCAAGAACTGTGAAATTTGTGCTAGGAAGCTCTGTTCCGATCGTCGGCGGCGCGGTATCGGAAGCTATAACAACAGTAAGCTCAGCACTCTCGCTTATAAGAAAAATGACAGGCAGTATCGGAATTATAATAATACTGCTGATAGTCTTGCCGACACTGATAAATCTTACTTTGAACCGAGCGCTTTTTTCACTTTGCCGAAGTGTCTCTGAGCTTCTCGGCTGTGATGAAATGAGCCGCATAATATCGGATGCTGATTCGGTTCTTGCAATTTTTGCGGGAGCGGCGGCTGTCACAGCCGTGCTGTTTGTATTTGCCGTAACTCTGTTTATGAATTCGGGACTTACATAATCACAAAAGCTGATAAGTTTTCAAAAGAGAGGTAAGACAACTATGTCGGAATATATAAAAAACGTGATGACAGCGGGAGCGGTATGCACTCTCGTAATGATGCTCCTTCCGCACGGCGACGGACAAAACGGTAAATATGTCAAATACATATGCAGCGCTGTGGTTCTGCTAATCATAATTTCTCCGATTCGCTCTGCCGCCTCTTTCTTTACGGATATAAAAGAGACCGTGACTGAGATAGAAGAAACAATACCCGCCGAAACAGAGGAAGCGGAAGCGGCGGCTGTCATTGGATTGACTGCGGAAAATATTTCTGAATATATTATAAGCGTCTGCGGAGAAAAATTTGGATTTGATACCGAAAAAATACGCGTCAAGCTTGTGATTGACGACAGCGATTCAGAGAATGTCATAATAGAAGAGATACAGCTTTTTACCGATGAAAACGACAGAAGCCGCAGAGACGATTTAAAAAAATATCTTGAAGAACTGCTCTTGACGGATGTCCGAGTTTTCGGAAGATAGGAATGTTTTCAAAATTACAGAGAAAGACGGTGAAAAAATTTGAAAATTAAATTCTCAGAAATATTTAAGAAAAAGAGCGCTGTTATCACAGCAGTCTGCCTTGTGCTCGGCGTGCTGTTGATATTATTCCCTTCCAAAACGGATAAGGACACTAATAATAAAAAAACGCCCTCTGCGGAAGCGTCGGCGGAAAGCTATACGGAAAAGCTGGAGAAGCGAATACTGGAACTGTGCTCCGCTGTAAAAGGAGCGGGAAATGTGCGCGTGCTTATAACACTTGAATCAGGCAGCGAATACGTATATGCAGACAACATTGACGAAGAAAAAAGAGCCGACGGAAGCTCAGCCGGCGCTTCAGATTACATTATAATAAACAGCGGAGAGGGAGAAGCTCCTGTTCTTGTACGCGAAATTTATCCTAAGGTGCGCGGAGTAGCCGTTGTGTGCGACGGCGGTGCATCAGCCGATATATGTGAAAAAATAACGTCTCTGCTGTCGGCATCCCTCGGAATCTCCGCAAACAGAGTAAAAGTTACATCATAATTTTTAAAATCGGTTCTAATTCTACGCGGCATAACATATAATCATAGTGCAAATAAAAATCTATAATCATATTCAGGAGAGAAAGATATGAAAAAAGAAAAGCTTGAACGGGTAGTCGGAAAAATCAAAGAGCTTATAAGCAAAATGGGGCGAAGGTCAATAGCGGCGGTTTGTGCGGTATTTCTTATCGGATGTGCAGTAGCCTTAAATTTTGTTTTATTCAAAAATGACGGTCAGCAACTCGAAGATGAAAACAAACCGGCTATAAATCTTGAAGGACTGACTGACGGCGACTCATTTGAAATTCCAGCAAACGCTGACGGAGAAAATGAAAACATTGACGATTATTTCTCTAAAGCTTCACTTGAAAGAAAGCAGACGCGCGATCAGGCGATGGAAGTTCTGCTTGAGGTAACCGAAAGCAATGAAGCCCTCGACGAAGCAAAGCAGGCGGCAATGGCTGACATAAACAAACTTGCTCTCGACATTGAGAGAGAAGGAAACATAGAAACTATGATAACCGCAAAGGGTTTTGAGAAATGCGTAGCTGTTGTAAACGGAGACAGCGCAAGCGTAATCGTTGCAAAGGATACGCTGACTCCCGGAGAAACTGCTCAGATCAGTGAGATCGTGTACGAGGCTGCCGGAATCGTTCCCGCTAATCTTACAATAATCGAAAAATCAGCCGGCTGAAAAAACAAAATTCCCGCTTTTTAAAAAAAAGCTGCCCGCCTTTCCGTAATTCATTATCCGTTTTGCCGGATTTGTTCACGGAAGGCAGGGCAGCTTTACTTTTGATTAAAGAACAAGGCTCGGCGCGGAATATACGCGTCCCGCAAGCTCCTGATTCAGAAGATAAAGACTCTTCGGATCATCTCCGAACAACTCGAATTTCTTAACCATAGCGTCTGCGTTTGTTTCTTCCTCTCCCTGCTCTTTAACAAACCAGTCAAGGAACTGCATCGTTCTGAAATCCTTAATGCTGTATGCAGCGTCGTATATGTTATGAATCAGACTTGTCACATAACGCTCATGCTCAGCTCCTGCAAGAAGCGGATCAATAGGATTAACGAACACCTTATCAGGCTTTGCTACAGCTTCAAGCGTTATCTTGACGCCGTTGTTCTGTAAGTACTTCATAATGAGCATAGCATGATCTCGTTCTTCCTGAGCCTGAATATTATACCAATTTCCAAAACCGTCAAGGTCGTTTTCAATATAATAATTTGCCATATCAAGATAAAGATATGCGCTGTACAGTTCCTTATTTATCTGATCGTTTAAAAGATCGGTTACTTTCTTATCCAACATTATTTTTTCTTTGCCTTTCTTTAAAATTATAAATCGTTCCTGATATACAAAAAGCGGGAACAGCATTGACCTGTCCCCGCCTTTTTTGTTATGCTTAACAAGTTTCGGGGAAAGATTTATTCCTTCTCAAAAACTTCTTTTCCGAGTCCGCATGTGGGGCAAACCCAATCTTCCGGAACATCTTCCCACGGAGTACCCGGAGCTACTCCGTTATCGGGATCGCCTACGGCAGGATCGTATTCATATCCGCAGGGGCAAACATATTTTTCCATAATTAATCTCCATTCAGCCGTTTCAGAGGCTGCACAAATCTAAATTAAACTTACTGTGTATGCGTAGCAGACAAAAATGGGTTGGGTCCCCATTTTCAACTTCACAGATGAATCTGTGAAGTCGGTAAATTGGGCGTGAAACCGGTTTACTCTATTCCTGCAGTATCGTATCTTTCACGCTAATCTCCCGTTATTACTTAAAATATCTGTTGAGAAGTCCTTCAAATGCCTTACCGTGTCTAGCCTCGTCACGAGCCATTTCATGAACGGTATCGTGGATAGCGTCAAGACCTGCTGCCTTTGCACGCTTTGCGAGATCAGTCTTTCCGGCAGTTGCGCCGTTCTCAGCCTCAACTCTCATCTCAAGATTTTTCTTTGTGGAATCCGTTACGACTTCACCGAGAAGCTCTGCAAACTTTGCGGCATGCTCAGCTTCTTCATAAGCTGCTTTTTCCCAGTAAAGACCGATCTCGGGATAGCCTTCTCTGTGAGCAACTCTTGCCATAGCAAGATACATACCGACTTCTGTGCACTCTCCGTTGAAGTTAGCGCGGAGATCTTCAATAATATCCTCAGAAACGCCGTTTGCTACTCCTACAACGTGCTCGGCAGCCCATGACATAGAGCCGTCCTGTGCCGTAAACTTTGAAGCGGGAGCCTTGCACTGAGGGCAGAATTCCGGAGCAGAATCTCCTTCATGAACATAACCGCATACCTGACATACAAATTTCATAACCTTAAATTCCTTTCGTTAAAAAGATTTTTTGTTTTTATAACTTTATTATAAAGCATATTTTTCCTCTTGTCAATAGATTTTCGCAAAATTCCCACTGTAAAGATATGATTTTTTATTTTTCTTCATTCTTGAAATTTCCGAATGCGAAAAATATCTTATAATAAGGCGAAGTATCTTTGATTTTTCGGATTTTTGACAGGTCAGCCGACAATATTTCGGAAGTAAAAATCAAATTTCCCTCATCTTATCAGCTTTTACATACATTTTCATGAAAAAAACAGCGTCTTTTGTCTGAATAGATATTTACAATCAAGCAGAATTGAGTTATAATAATCTGTGTGTGATGAAAACCAACTTGTCCACATACAATCTTATATGCTAATAATTTTATTGGAGGAATATATTTATGGCAAGAAAAAAGATTTCCATGGATGGTAACACCGCCGCGGCTCACGCTTCCTATGCGTTTACCGAAGTTGCTGCTATCTATCCGATCACGCCCTCTTCACCGATGGCTGACGTGACAGACACATGGTCTGCCGGCGGTCTCAAAAACATTATGGGCGACACCGTAAAGGTTGTGGAGATGCAGTCTGAAGCAGGTGCGGCAGGTGCCGTTCACGGTTCTCTCGCAGCAGGCGCTCTGACTACTACATACACGGCTTCTCAGGGTCTTCTTCTTATGATCCCTAACATGTACAAGATCGCAGGCGAGCTTCTTCCTTGTGTTATCCATGTATCTGCCCGCTGCGTTGCAAGCCATGCGCTCAATATCTTCGGAGATCACTCTGATATTTACGCTTGCCGTCAGACAGGCTTTGCTATGCTTGCTGAGACAAACCCGCAGGAGATCATGGACCTCGGCGCTGTAGCTCACCTCGCAGCTATCAAGGGACGTGTTCCTGTGCTCAACTTCTTCGACGGATTCAGAACCTCTCACGAGATTCAGAAAATTGAAGCTTGGGACTATGAAGATCTCGCTTCCATGGTTGACCGCGACGCTATCGCTGATTTCCGTGCACGCGCTATCAATCCGGAGCATCCTGTTCTCCGCGGCTCTGCAGAAAACGGAGATATCTTCTTCCAGCACAGAGAAGCTTGCAACAAGTATTATGATGCTTTCCCGGCTATCGTTGAGGATTACATGAATCAGGTCAACGAGAAGATCGGTACAGACTATAAGCTCTTCAACTACTACGGCGCACCCGACGCTGAGCGCGTTATCGTCGCTATGGGTTCAATCTGCGACGTTGCGGAAGAAGTTATCGATTATCTTCTCGCAGCAGGCGAGAAGGTAGGTCTTGTAAAGGTTCGCCTTTACCGTCCGTTCGTTGCGGAAAAGCTTGCTGAGGCTATCCCTGCAACATGTAAGAAGATCGCTGTTCTTGACAGAACAAAAGAGCCGGGTGCTCTCGGCGAGCCTCTCTATCTTGACGTTGTTGCAGCTCTCGCCGTTACAGGCAGAAGCGATATTAAAGTTGTCGGCGGACGCTACGGTCTCGGCTCAAAGGATACTCCTCCGCAGTCCGTATTCGCAGTATACAACAACCTCGCTCAGGACGAGCCTAAGAACGGTTTCACCATTGGTATCGTTGACGACGTTACGGGACGTTCTCTCGTTGAAGTTCCCGCTCCCGATACAGCTGCTCCCGGTACAATATCATGCAAGTTCTGGGGTCTTGGCGGAGACGGTACTGTCGGCGCTAACAAGAACTCAATTAAGATCATCGGCGACCACACCGACAAGTATATTCAGGCATACTTCCAGTACGACTCAAAGAAAACAGGCGGCGTAACTATTTCACACCTCCGCTTCGGCGACAGCCCGATAAAGAGCCCGTACTACATCTCAAAGGCTGACTTTGTTGCATGCCATAACCCGTCATATATCGTTAAGGGTTACAAGATAGTCAACGACGTAAAGCCGGGCGGTAAGTTCCTTCTTAACTGTCAGTGGACACCCGCTGAGGTTGAAGAGCACCTCCCTGCTGAGGCTAAGAAATACATCGCTGACAATAACATCGAATTCTATATCGTAAACGCTATCGACAAGGCGCGCGAAATCGGAATGGGCAAGAGAACAAACACCATTCTCCAGTCCGCATTCTTCGCACTTGCAAACATCATGCCGATAGCCGAAGCTGTCGACTACATGAAGTACATGGCTAAGAAGTCATACTCCAAGAAGGGTGACGCTGTAGTCGAGATGAACTACAAAGCTATCGACGCAGGCGTTGATGCAATCGTTAAGGTTGAGATTCCCGAAACATGGAAGAGTCTCGATCCTGCAGCTCCTGCAAAAACCGCCGAGGGAGAGAGAGCTGACCTTGTTAAATTCGTAAACGAGATCGTAACTCCCGTAGGAATGATGCAGGGAGACGCACTTCCCGTATCTGCATTCACAGATCATGCAGACGGTACGTTCCCGCAGGGTTCCGCTGCATATGAGAAGCGCGGCGTTGCCGTTGACGTTCCTGTATGGCATCCGGAAAATTGTATCCAGTGTAACCAGTGTGCGTTCGTCTGCCCGCATGCCGCTATCCGTCCTGTTGCTATGACTGCTGACGAGGCTGCCGCAGCTCCTGAGTCAACTAAGTTTGCACCGAAGCCGGTAGTAAAGACCGATTACAAGTTTACAATGGCTATCTCTCCGCTGGACTGCATGGGATGCACACTCTGCGTCAAGGCATGTCCGACGAAGGAAGGCAAGAGAGCGCTTGAGATGACTTCTCAGGAATCTCAGCTCGATCAGGCTTCCGCTTGGGATTACGCTGTAAACAAGGTTTCCGAGAAATCCGATATCATCGGAAAGACTGTTAAAGCAAGCCAGTTCAAGCAGCCTCTGCTTGAGTTCTCAGGCTCTTGCGCAGGATGTGCAGAGACTTCATACGCACGTCTTATTACACAGCTCTTCGGTGAAAGAATGTACATCTCCAACGCTACGGGATGCTCTTCAATTTGGGGAGGCAGCGCACCTGCAACTCCGTACACCGTAAACAATACATCCGGTCACGGTCCTGCATGGGCTAACTCACTCTTTGAGGACAACGCAGAGCACGGTCTCGGTATGTTCCTCGGACAGAAGGTTATCCGTGAGAGATATATCGAAAAGGTTAAGGCTCTTGCAGCTCTTTATGAAGAGATCGGAGCTACACAGGAATACAAGGATGCGGTCTCTGATTACCTTGCAACAGTAGACGATGCTGAAGCTAACGAAAAGGCTACAAGAACATTGGTTAAGCTCCTTGAAGAGGATGTTGCACGCGGAACATGCCAAAGCGTACCCGCTGAGCGCGAGATTCTCGAAGGTAAGGATTACCTCAACAAGAAGTCTGTATGGATCTTCGGCGGAGACGGATGGGCATATGACATCGGCTTCGGCGGTCTCGACCATGTAATCGCTTCAGGCGAGAACGTAAACATCATGGTATTTGATACCGAGGTATACTCTAACACAGGCGGTCAGGCTTCCAAGTCCTCAAACATCGGTCAGGTTGCTCAGTTCGCAGCAGCAGGTAAGGCTATCGGTAAGAAGAATCTCGCTGAAATCGCTATGTCCTACGGCTACGTATACGTTGCACAGATCGCTATGGGTGCTGATATGAATCAGACAATGAAGGCTCTCATCGAAGCTGAGGCTTACAACGGACCTTCAATCATCATCGGCTATGCTCCCTGCGAAATGCACGGAGTTAAGGGCGGCATGACAAACTGCCAGCTCGAAATGAAGCGCGCCGTTGAGGCAGGCTACTGGCAGATGTTCAGATACAATCCTGCGGCTAAGGCTGAAGGAAAGAATCCGTTCACTCTGGACTCAAAAGAGCCGACAGGCAACTACATCGACTTCATTAAGAGCGAAAACCGTTACAGCAGACTTGCAGCTTCCAATCCCGAGAGAGCTGAAAAACTCTTTAAGATGGCTGAGGAAAACGCTAAGGCTAAGTACGACAGACTCACAAAGTTCGGAAAGCTGTACGAGTAATATAACTGATACAAAGGGAGATGCGTTTGCATCTCCCTTTATTGTAAATAAAGCCACTTCCGCGTAGGATTTTATCGAAGTGGCTCCGCAGTGCCTGCGTAATCTATGTCGCACTTTCTTTCGTGAAAGAAAGTTGCGCAAAGAAAGCCTTCCGGGAGAATGTATTCCCCCGGAAGCTCCTCCCTTCTCTGATCTCCGCGATAACATCCGCGCGATTCGTGAACGAACCGCTTCGATATCCTCCTGAAATGAAGTTTGTGGGGACATGGGCGGCTAATACCGAAGCAGTCCATACTACATCATCCGCTACGCGGAATTAGGGACAGCTCGGATGTTTTGCGGAGCATAGTACGGGGTAAGCTTCAAGGGTGCGTAGCCCTTGAAGGTTTTTTGTGAACCTCTCTTTTATAAAAGAAAGTGCATAGTAGCGGCTCTGCAAGCAGCGTGGAGTTAGCTTAACTAAAGAAGCTAATGTATGGAAAAAGAACATGCGCTTACGAGAGTTCCTGCATTCTGCTTCACGGAAGTAGGCAGATTCAGTTAAACTAAAAAATAACGCGTCAGTTTTTTAGTTTGGCTTATGCCGCTCTGCGTGAATAGGCGCTGTTTTACACTTTGCGATTGTCAGTCTGCACTCTGTGGGAGATGCTTCTACATCTCCCTTTTTATTATAATAATCGCAGTACATTTTATGCTCCGCAATTATTTTTTATTTTATTTTGAAGTCTTCCTATAAGTTCAAGCAGCATAATTAAATCATCTGTTTCAAGATCTTTCATTCCGTCCACTGCTCTTGCTATAAGCTCAGGGGTATCGGTTCCCTCATCAAAAAACTGCCCTGGCGTCATTTCAAAATAATCGCATATCGCAAAAAATTCCTTCATAGGAGGAAGAGCTTTACCTGACGATATGTTATACACATAACCTCTGCTGTGTCCGAGGTCATAACTCATTTGATACTCAGATACACCCTTTTTCAACCTGAGATATGTTATTCGGTCTACTACAAATTTCTCATACATATAAATCCCTCCCATTACATAATTATAATAGTAATATAAGAGAGATTAGTCATATATTCTTTGTTGTAGACATTGACAAATCCAAGTATATATGTTATAATTCTAAATGTTCCAGATAATTCGATCAATTTCTTTATCGATATTCACCAACAACATAGTATATTACTGTAATTTGTTCATCATCGTACTTTATTGAGCATGTTTTTTGTAACACTATACAAATCCACTGTGTCGGAGAACAAATTGAACACTTTTTTCAAAAAATACAGCGTTTTGATCTCTGCGATCATAGCGGTTTTAGGCGTATATATAATTATGAACGCAGTCGGTATTACCTGTCCCATAAAATACATTACAGGTATTTCGTGTGCAGGATGCGGAATGACAAGAGCATGGTTATGTGTTCTGAGATTTGATTTTGCCACAGCTCTGTCTTATCATCCGCTTTTCCTGCTGGTTCCTCCTGCCGTTGTCTTTCTGTTTTTAAGAAAACGACATCCCCGTGTTTCAAAAATTGCTTTAATCATAATTGCAGTTATCTTCATTATTGTATATATCATTCGTATGTTAGACGATGGGTGCAATATAGTCGTTTTTGAACCGAAAAACAGTTTGATTTACCGCATTATTCACAGAGTAATATAAAACTGTGTAAATGCTGTAAATATAGAAATCTTACGAAAGGAGCTAAATTATGAGAAGAATTCAGACAGATCGCAATATTGTAATGTATGTCCTTCTTAATATTATTACCTGCGGAATTTACGGATACTACTTTATCTATAAGCTTGCAGAAGACGTTAATATTATGTGTAAGGATGACGGACAGAGCACAGCAGGTCTCGGCATGTTCATTCTGCTCTCATTCATTACATGCGGTTTTTATGCTTACTACTGGTACTATCAGATCGGAAACCGTCTTCAGGCTAATGCGCCTAAGTACGGCATTTCTATTCCTGAATCCGGTACAACAATCCTTCTGTGGTGTGTTGTAGGTATGATCGTATGCGGACTCGGTCAATACGTTGCTATGCACTTGATTATCAAAAATACAAATGCAATGGCTACAGCATACAACATGGCTAACGGACTTTGATTCTCAGTATGAGAACAATACTAAAAAACAAGACATGATCTTGGCTCACTTCAAATCATGTCTTGTTTTTAATATTAAAGAGCAGTATAAAAATCTGTAGAGATTCTTATACTGCTCTTTTTTAGATTGTTAATTTCAACGTGAATTATTTATTATCTTCATTATCGCCGTTTCCGCTGTGATCTTCAGGGTCTTCAGAAAAAGGCATGCCGTAATGCGGCGGCATATTATTTCCGTGTGGATAAGCATTTTTTTCGGCAGCTGCACGCTCAGCCTCTCGCTTCTCTTCCTCACGTTTAATTCGTTCTGCTCGCGCCTTATTCTCTTCTTCACTCTGACGGCGTTTTTCCGCTACCATTTCTTCAAGCTCTTCTATGGTTACGTCAGAATCCATAGCTCTCTCAAACTGAGCCTGTTCCATGATCTCGTTCTTAACAAGAAATTCGGCAATGAAATTTAGTTTATCTATATTATCGCGAAGAATTTTTTCTGCTCTTGTATATTCTTCATCAATAATTCGCTTAATTTCAGAATCAATTTTTGAAGCCGTCTCTTCTGAATAATTCTTGGTATTATTGAAATCGCGTCCGAGAAATACCTCGTCATCGGAATGCTCCGAACCGTAAAGCACAGGTCCGAGTTCATCGCTCATTCCGTACTTCATTACCATGTTCTTTGCAATTGCTGTAGCGCGCTCAATATCATTGGATGCTCCGCCCGAGATATCATCAAAAATGATCTTTTCCGCAACACGTCCGCCGAGCAGTTCACATATTTTTTCTTTAAGTCCGTTTTTATACACGCTGTATTTATCCTCAAGCGGAGAAGTAAGCGTATATCCGAGTGCGCGTCCGCTCGGAATAATGGATATCTGTCTGACGGGATCAAGAGACGGAAGCATGTGTGAGATAATCGCATGACCTGCTTCATGGAAGGCAGTCTTTCTCTTCTCTTCGGGTTTGATTCGATTATTTTTCTTAGGCATTCCTACAATAATCTTTGTAGACGCTTCTTCGATATCGTTCATACCGATAAGAGATTTGCCTTTACGTGCCGCAAGGAGCGCCGCTTCATTCAAAAGATTTGCAAGGTCAGCGCCCGTAAAACCTACCGTAGTCTGAGCAATGCGTGAAAGATCAACATCTTTTTCAAACGGCTTGTTTTTTCCGTGAACCTTCAGAATCTCTTCTCTGCCCTTCAGATCGGGATAATTTACCGTGATCTGTCTGTCAAATCGTCCCGGACGCAGAAGCGCAGGGTCAAGTATATCTGGGCGGTTTGTAGCTGCCATGACAATCACGCCTTCGTTTGTACCGAATCCGTCCATTTCAACAAGAAGCTGATTAAGCGTCTGTTCACGCTCGTCATGTCCGCCGCCGAGACCCGCGCCTCTGTGACGGCCGACAGCATCGATTTCGTCAATAAATATGATAGCCGCAGGATTTTTTCTTGCGGTGTCGAACAGATCGCGAACACGTGATGCACCGACTCCGACATACATTTCAACAAAATCAGAACCCGAAATTGAATAGAACGGAACTCCGGCTTCACCGGCCACCGCTTTTGCAAGAAGAGTCTTACCTGTTCCGGGAGGTCCCATCAAAAGCACACCGTGCGGAATTTTAGCTCCGAGTTTTGTGAAAAATGCGGGATTTCTGAGAAATTCAACAATTTCTTCAAGCTCTGCTTTTTCTTCGTCCGCGCCTGCAACATCTTTAAAATATACTTTAGTTTTATCAGCACTCACAAGCTTAGCCTTAGCACGTCCTACTCCGTTTATCTTTCCGCCCTTGCCGCCTGCCGCTTGATTCATAAAGTAGATCCATATTCCGATAAGCGCCGCCGCAACCAAAATATACGGAATAAACGCAACCCATGCAGGGATTTCGTGCGGAGCGGGATAGTCATAGCTTTCAATAATTCCGTCATTGTACTGCTCAGCTATAAGCTCTCCGAGATCGCCTCTGAAAATATCAAGACTGCGGAGCTTATACGTCACAAATTTTTCCGTCTCATTGCCTTTTGCGTCCGTAGCACGCAGCACAAGTTCAAGATTGTTGTTTTTATCCACTTCAAAGCTCTTTACCTTTTCAGATGTAAAGTAGCCCTGAATATCGCTGTATACAACCTCATCGCCTGGAATCTGATTCCACAGAGCAGCTGTTGCAAAAACGATTATCGCAATAAATATCACATAAATTATGGCATTCTTAAAGCTTTTTTTCATTTATATAGCTCCATTCCGCCGCACGCCGCGCGGCATGATTGTCTGAGAAATTTGTCAGCAGATTTCAATCAGTCTGAATATACCTCAGGTTTCAGCACTCCGATATACGGAAGCGCCCTGTATTGTTCATCATAGTCAAGTCCGTATCCGACAACGAATTCATCGGGAATTTCATATCCGCTGTAGTCCGGTACAAAATCTACAACTCTGCGAGACGGTTTATCAAGAAGGGTGCAAGTTTTAACCGAGTGCGCTCCGTTGAGCTTTAAATAATCAACGAGATATGAAAGAGTTCTTCCGCTGTCTATTATGTCTTCAACAATTATTATGTCCTTTTCCGAGAGATCGCTTCTGTGAAGATCGAGAATTATATTTATTCTTCCTCCTGACACGGTGCCCGAACCGTATGAGGAAACCTTCATAAAATCTATCTCAAGCGGAGTTTTGATTTTCTTCATCAAATCTCCCATAAAAACAACGCTTCCTTTAAGTATACCCAAAAGGAGAAGACTTTTTTCGCTTTCCGAATAATCTCTGTCTATTTCAGCAGCTATTCTCATTACAGCCGCATCAATTGCAGGCTCGGACACAAGTATCTTAGCTATACCCTGCTCATACAGATCTTTTTTTATCCGCTCCATCGATACCTCTCCTTTATAAAACTTAAGACCCGCATTTTTTATCAAGAACAAAAATATGAATCCCACGCTCACCGTGCTGTGCGGAAATGCCGTCTCTCATAGGAAAGCCGTATATCCATAAGATTCCCCTGTCATCAGACAGCATCGGAATAAGTCCGCGTTTTTCAGGAGGTATCTTACGCTCTGAAAAAAGCTTTTTAACACGCCTTGACATGCCGCCGAAAACGATAATATCGCCGTCTCTGCGAGTTCTTAATATCAGCTTACCCTTAATTTTATCAAAACTGACAACCTTGTGTATAGATAAATTGTAAATATTTTCATTATATTCGGGAATGGAATCATCCGTTCCGTCATTTAATGTCAGTATTATCTTGCCGAGGGCAGTATCAGTCTCACATATTCTCTCGGTTTCAAGCTTCTCTATATCAAAAACGTATTCTGACTGAAAGACTTCTGTTTGTACGGTTTTGTTAATGTGCTTAAAGCCTACCGTATCTCCGCGCGCATAAAATCTAACTCCCCCCGGGACACTGATTTCAAAATTTCCGCTCCGCCGCCTGAGACACTTTTCAATGTCCTTGACATGAACAGCTTCAAGAGATGGACGTCCCGCATTGTTCTTTGTTGCCGCGCCGTACATTTTTTGAAGCACCCGAAACAAGATCGCCGTATGAAGTCTTTCTGCATTCTCACGCTTTGTCGAGCACATATCCGCAGACAACGGAACTTCTTCAACAGCACAGTCTATGTATTCGCAGTCAAGCCTCAGCGATGACGTCATGCGCCTGACGGACAGCTGAGGAGACGGGGTAATTTTTTCAAGCTCCGGTACAATATTTCGTCTTATATGATTTCTTGTGTAATCGGTCTCAAAATTCGTGAGATCGGTAACATATTTAATACCGTGCTCATCACAGATTTTCCGTATTTCCTTACCCGAAAATGTGAGCAGAGGCCTTATATATCTTCCGTCGCGTATCGGCGGTATTCCGCACATTCCTCGAGCTCCCGCACCGCGCACAAGATTAAAAATTACCGTTTCAAGGTTATCGTCCGCGTTATGAGCAGTAGCTGTAAGGGTTCTGCCGCCTTGAGCGCATAATTCATCAAAAAAAGCATACCGCTCTCGCCTTGCAACTTCTTCGACCGAGCCGCCCGATTTTGCAAGTAACGGAATATCAACGCGCCTTACATGAAGCTTGATTCCGAGCGCATCGGCACTCTCCCTGCAAAATTTCTCATCCCTGTCAGCGTCCGCACCGCGTATCATATGATTCAGATGAGCCGCTTCAAGCGTCTGAGGACGGTCTTTCAGATATCTGCTCATCAGATAAAGCAGGAGGCTTGAATCCGCGCCTCCCGAATATGCAATAATAATACGCTCAGCGCTGTCAATTGTCCTCCTGAGCCCGAGCGCTTCTGTTTCCGACAAAAAGCGTTTGTCAAGTTCGTCCATTCATATCTCCCGTCCGACACTGCAAAAGGCGCTCTTATCCGGCTAAATATTCGGATATTGCACCGTACCCGAGAACTACTGCGCATCCGGCGCAAAGGTGCTCCGTCATTCGCGGTATCATTCTGTACACTCCGAGCGCAAGACCGGCGTCATTCTGCATTGAAAACACAAGATAAAGTATGTATATTGCCATTATACACAGCAAAAACCACATCGGTCTTGTTGTTTTCCAGATATATTTATCAGCATCGTGTTTTGATCTGTTCATTTCCGCATCCTCCGATAAATCAATTATAATTTTAACAATTTCACATTACGCAAATTTCAGAACGGTATCTTCATATAAATTATATCATTTTATCTGTTTGGACTCAAGCGGAAAATACTGCACTGTTATTATACTATTTCCTCCGCTGCTTTTCAATATTTATACTTTAAATTTCAATTTCTTTTTTGCATCCGGTATGAAGCAAACGGCAAGAAACAAATATATGACAGCGCACATTGCGATCGAAATCGGGACGCAGACGATACCGCGGCCGCATATCCGAGGAAGCGCGCTTGTGAAAAATACGGCAACAGCGGCGCAAAACAGCGATGGTATTATAGTTCCTCTTATATTCGGGAATACTCCGGTAACGCGCTTCAACCTCATAAGGCTGAGAGTGCAGTTGAGAATTTCGCAAAAATAAACGGACACAATATATCCCGAAATTCCGAAGATGGGAACAAGGATCAGAACAAGCAAAAGGCTTGATGCGGAATCTATTATATTTATACGCATTGACTGTACCTGTTCGCCGAGTCCTTTAAGCATACAGTCCACCGCCATATCAAAGTACATAACGGGAATAAGCGGAGCACACTGCATGATGCGCTCGCCTGCTTCGGCGCTTCCGTACACGCTCATTCCAAGCTCAGGCGCAAATGCAAAAAACACCGCCGCACAGCCGAGAGAAAACAAGAGTGATAGAGAATAAACTTCCGACACCGTAAATTTTATTTTTTTCTCGGCGGACAAAGCTTTATATTCCGCAAGCTCAGGCACAAGCAGTCCTGCCGCTGAAACAAGAACTGCGCTTGGAAAAAGTATCAGCGGAAAAACCATTCCGTGAAGTACACCGTATGAAGCAAGTGCGCCTGCGGCTCCGAGACCGCTTTTTTTCATTCCCCACGGGATTGCAAGATGTTCTGCGCTCGAAAGTCCCTGTCTCGCATACGCTCCGAGCGCTACGGGCAGAGAGACCACGGCAATGCTGCGCACCGTAAAATGTTCTGTGAGCGCGCCGCCTCGTCCGGGAGATGTTCCCTGAGGACGCTTATTATCAAACATATACATAATCACGGATATTATAAGAGAAAGTCCTTCGGACACCGCCGAACCGCCGACAACCGCAAGGCAGGCGTATTCAACGGAATCGGTAAGATGCGGAACACTGAGTGCAAGAGCGGTAGATGTGAAGATAATCTTCATTCCCTGCTCAGTTACGGCGGAAAGTGCATTTTTATATACCTTTCTGACCCCCGAAAAATATCCTGAGAGCGCACTTGTAAGAGATATTGCAGGAAGAGCTAAAGAAAGCACCTTAAGAGACATTACCGTTCTCACATCTCCCAAAAGTCTGCTGCCTATGGCAGGAGAAAGCAAATACAGCAGTGAGCCTGTCGGTAGTGAAAAGATAAGACTGTAAATCGCGCAGCGGCTCATGATCTTTCGTGCGGATCGCCTGTATTCATGAGCGCTTGCGTCTCCGCTTTGCAAACGGGCGCAGCTTTCTGCCGTAAGTCTTACCGATGCGAGATTTACGCCGGAGGTTGCAAGAGTTACGGCAAATCCGTATACGCTCATAACAAGCGTAAAAAGTCCCATGCTCTCAGCTCCGATCTTAGCCGAAACATAAGCATTAAAGCTTACGGCAACACATCGCATCAATATGCTTACTGCTGCAAGATACGCCGCATTAAAGAGAAACCGTCCGTGTTTTTTCAAAGCTATTATCACATCCTTCTTTAAAATTTATTTTGCTTTTTTCTTTTGATCTGAAGCGAAAGAAAATTTCAAACATCGTTAAATTTTTTTATGCAGGCATAAAAAGAAATAATCCCGGTTTGAAAGCAAATGGTTTATGTTCCGATTTGAAGTTTAAGTTCAGAGTTTTGCTCCTCCTTCGTTTTTGTAATCGAATATAATAATTGATATGACGGAAAGTTAATTTTAAGAAGTCGCCGTCATTTAAAATATAAAAATCCGAAAAAGTGAAAATTTAATCTTGTGTACATGATATCACCTTTGACATAACGGGAAATATATATTATAATTATCTTGCAGAAAACAAACTGTCGCACAGGCGATAATCTTTAGTTTGCTGTTATATTTTATAACTGTTGTGAGCCGCCGCCGGCGGCGGAATGGAGATTGCTATGAAAGACGAAAAATATCTGTCCCTCCTGTCCTCGGAATACCCCACGGTCAGCTCGGCGGCAGCGGAGATCATAGGAATTAACGCCAGACGCAGCCTTCCGAAAACCACAGAATATTTTTTCAGCGATCTTCACGGAGAACATGAATCATTTCTGTACCAGCTCCGCAGTGCTTCGGGTACTATAAAATTTAAAATCGACGACATATTTTCAAAAAGCGTATCGGCAAGCGAGCGCGAAAGTCTTGCAGATCTTATCTATTACCCTGAGGATTATATCAAAAATCTCAGCCGAGCCGACAGACTTGACGATGAATGGCGCAAGATCACAATATACCGCATGATTCTTGTATGCAAGACTGTTTCGGCTAAATATACACGCGCCGAGGTAAGAAGCAAAATGCCCGAAAGCTTCGGATATGTGCTCGACGAGCTACTCAATGTTACCGACGACATAAACCGCGATTTTTATTATGAAGAAATAATAAGAACGGTTATAGAAACCGGAATTGCAGATGATTTTATCATTGAAATGGCTTCTCTCATACGTGCGCTGACAGTCGGAAGGCTTCACATAATCGGAGACGTATTCGACCGCGGTCCGAGAGCAGACAAAATAATGAACGAGCTTTCCTCCTTTAAGCATATTGATTTTCAGTGGGGAAATCACGATGTATCTTGGATGGGTGCGGCGTCCGGAAATACCGCTCTTATTGCAAATGTTATAAGGATCGCCCTGAGTTATAACAGCCTTGATGTGCTTGAGGACGGATACGGACTAAACCTTCGTCCGCTGTCGGTATTTGCCGCCGAAACATATGCGGATGACAGGTGCGGTCTGTTTATGCCGAAAACGCTTGACGACGTAAAATTTGATTTTATTGACTCAAGTCTCACTGCAAAAATGCACAAAGCGATCGCCGTCATTCAGTTAAAGCTTGAATGCGATATGATCCGTCGTCATCCGGAATACGGAATGGATGATCGGGCAATCTTTGAAAAAATAGATTTTAAGAGCGGAACTCTGACTCTCGGACAGAAAACATACAAACTGCTTGATAATAATTTTCCGACGGTCGATCCCGCAGATCCCGCAAAACTCACGGAAAAGGAAGCAGAGCTTATGCGTGTTCTCCTTAGTTCTTTTCATCACAGCAGACTTCTGAATGAGCATATACGTTTCCTTTATTCTCACGGATCAATGTACAAACTGTGCAACGGAAATGTGCTCTACCACGGCTGTATACCCATGAACGACGACGGCACGTTCAGATACGGAAAAACTCCCGAAGGAGAATTTTTCGGACGCGAGCTGCTTGACCGTACAGAACGCATAATAAGGCGTGCTTATTTTTCCAAGTATGGCTCAGATGAGCAAAGGGAAGCATGCGACTATATGTGGTATTTGTGGTGCGGTAAGGATTCTCCTCTCTTCGGAAAAGACAAGCTTGCATTTGCCGAGAGAACCTTCCTTGAAAAGAATATTCCCGAATCTGTTGAAAACTACGATCCGTATTATACCGTCAGCCATTCGGAAGACACATGCAGACTTATCCTTTCAGAGTTCGGACTTGATCCCGAACGCGGTCACATTATAAATGGTCATGTTCCCGTTCATCACAGCGAAGGAGAAAGTCCCGTAAAAGCCGGAGGCAGACTTTTTGTCATCGACGGCGGAATTTCAAAAGCATACAGATCTAAAACAGGAATTGCAGGCTATACTCTGATATTTGACTCTCACAGCTTACAGCTTGCCGAGCATCGCCCTGCGGAAAACGGAATTTTCAAAACGCCTAAAATCCGTGTAGTCGAAAAATTAGAACGCAGATTTAACGTATCGGACACCGACAATGGAGCAGAACTTTACGAGAAATCACGCGATCTGTCAAGGCTTATCGAAGCTTACCGCAGCGGAGAGGTGCCCGAAAAAGCATAATATTTAAAATCGTCATGACAGCTTATATCATCTCACTCTATTGACGGGCGGCAGAAATACTGATATAATAAATGTATTAAAACATTGAAAGGCGCTCATTTTTATGAAACGCACAAAGCTTGCCGACAGAATTCTCCCGAATTATTCAAAGGGAGAAGAAATATTCAATATGACATCGCACATCGTAGGAGGTGCGCTTGGAATCGCGTATCTTACGCTTTGCGTAATAATAGCGGCGCTCAGAGAAAATGTATGGGGCGTTGTGTCATCTGCAATATACGGCGCATCGGTAGTCGCTCTTTTTACAATGTCAAGCGTATATCACGGGGTAAAACCCGAAGGCGCTAAAAAAGTGCTTCAAGTCATAGATCACTGCACGATCTATTTTATGATAGCAGGTACATATACTCCGTTTACGCTGTGTACCCTGCGCAGTATATCACAGCCGCTCGGCTGGACCGTCTTCGGATTTATTTGGGGAATGACAGCACTTGCCGTAACCTTTACCGCGATAGATCTGAAAAAATATAAGAAGTTTTCCATGGCATGTTACATCGGCATGGGCTGGTGTATAATACTTACGGCAGGAAAGCTCTTCCGTGAGCTAGGAACTGCGGGAACGGTGTTTCTGCTCGGCGGCGGCATAATGTACACGATAGGCGCTGTGCTCTACGCACTCGGAAAGAAAAAGAAATACATACACTCGCTCTTTCACATATTTGTAGTGCTTGCAAGTCTGATGCACTTTTTCTGCATAATTTTCTATGTACTCTGATTATATGTTAATCGGCAGAACCATCACCGAAGATAATGCGGCACCGTTCAGAATCGCGTCTTTAGCCGCAGCGCATATAAAAGACGGAACAATTTTTAAATCGCGCGAAGCTGTCGGATATGCCGTTACTTTTATGATGCTTCATGAAAGAGCAGGCACGGCATACATGCTTTTATTCGACAAGTCTCACAGAATAATTAAAATCGTGCGCTTAAAATCAGGGCACGGTAAAGCAAAAACCGATATAACCGCGGCAATAGACAGAGAAGTGTCGAATACCGCAGCGTCATACTTTGTACTCGTACACAATCATAAAAATTCGCCGCTTGTACCGTCAAATGAAGATATGCTTCTTACCGAAAAGCTTTACGAAAAATACAGCGGCGGGAAAATAAAATTTTCCGAACACTATATAGTATCCGGACTCAGTTATATCACGCTTGTTGGCGGAAAAAGGCAAAAGTCATATATGTAATTGCCGCCGTTTCAGGCTGCACAATTTGACAGAAAGGCTTCATAAACAAAAATGTTTTCCTATAAAACTTCCGCTCCGGAAGAAACCTCCTCGCTCGGTAAAGCATTGGCTTGTCGTATTGAACATACGATAAAATCAAATGATGCAATGCCGTTCGTGGCTATGTACGGAGACCTCGGAGTCGGAAAAACCGAATTCACACGCGGCTTTGTTTCTCATCTATCCCCCGGAAGCCGCGTTAAAAGTCCCACTTATACAATTGTAAACGAATATTTGAAGGGAAAGATTCCCGTATATCATTTTGATTTTTACAGAATCGAAAATCCCGCAGAGCTTGACGGAATCGGATTTGAGGACTACACCGAAAGAGGAATATGTATTGCCGAATGGTGCGAAAGGCTTAAAGACTCCGATCTTCCGAAAGATATTATAGAAGTACACATTGCAAGACTTGATGATGGCTCACGCCGAATTAAAATTCACGGTGCGGCTGATTTTGAGCTATGTGTGCAGAATACATAAGGACACGGTAAAAATGCGGACTTTAGGATTTGATTCAACATCAGCCGTAGTAACGGCTGCGCTGATACATGACGGAGAGATTGAATCTGTTTTCTCGGCGCATTCAAATAACATGCACAGTACAACACTTCTTCCGACAATCGAAGGACTGCTGAAGCTCGCGGGAATTAAAGTCTCAGAACTCTCGCTTATCTCATGTACTACAGGTCCCGGCTCATTTACGGGAGTCAGGATCGGCACGTCTACAGCCAAAGGGCTTGCAGCGCCTCACAACATCCCATGTATCGGAGTATCTTCTCTTGCAGCTATGGCTGAAATATTTGCTGAAATTAGAGGACTTATATGTCCTATGATCGATGCAAGACGCGGAAATGTATACAGCGCAGTATTTTATTCTGACGGAAACGGAATTCCCGTCAGATTAAAAGAGGATTCACTTGTAGCGCGGGATGAACTTCCGAGCCTTATTGAAGAGGTGGCAACGTTTAGTGGTATTTCAGGTGAGACGCTGTATTTTACAGGTGACGGAGCAGATGCTGCATACATTTCGGCACATAAGCGCGGCTCTGAAATATTTACTCCGTCACAAGCTCCGATGCTGCTAAAAATGCAGAACGGATACGGCGCGGCAAAGCTCGGCGAACGGATATATAAAGATGCTGAAAAATCAAGTGCAGACATGTCAATATTTGACAGTGCAAAGCTTGTTCCCGTGTATCTCAGAAAATCTCAGGCTGAGCGCGAACGTGATGAAAAAACTGCCGGTAATAATCTACAGGCAGAAATCAGATAAATATTATTAAAAGGGTGGAATGTTATGGATAACAACAAAATCACAATAGCGCTTGCAGCAGATCATGCGGGATTTCCGCTGAAGGAAGCAATCGCGGCTCATCTTGCAGAGCGCGGAATTGATTACATCGACTGCGGTACTGACAGCTCGGAAAGCTGTGATTACCCCGATTATGCGGTGTCGGGATGCAGCAAGGTTCTCGACGGATCGGCTGATCTTACAATTCTGTGCTGCGGAACGGGAATCGGCATGAGCATGGCGGCAAATAAGATGCGCGGAATACGCGCGGCTTGCTGTTCCGATGTTTTCAGCGCAAAATATACAAGACTTCATAACAACGCAAATGTTCTTTGTCTCGGCGCGCGCGTTGTCGGCACAGGTCTTGCATGTGAGCTTGTAGATGTGTTTATCGACTCGGATTTTGAAGGCGGTAAGCATCTTCGCCGTATCAATATGATATCCGAACTTGAGGGATAATATAAGAAACAAAAGGCTATGCAGTATATGTAATCTCTGCATAGCCTTATTTTATTCTTTTATAAAGCGTTCAAGATTCGGCTCAATAGAACCACACAGCTCTTCACATGACATAACTCTTCCGTCTTTATCGGGAATCAATCTCAGTGAATCGTACCTTTTAAACCACGTAATCTGCCTTTTGGCGTAATTTCGTGAGTTCTTTTTTATAAGCTCCGCTGCCGCATCGACTGATATCTCCCCTCTCAGGCATGATAGTATTTCTTTGTATCCGATTGCCTGAGCCGCTGTAGTACCGGCAATAAGCTTTTCTCTTGCATACAAAGATTTTACCTCGTTATAAAGTCCTGAATTCATCATAATATCAACTCTGCGGTCTATGCGGGAATAAAGCATTTTTCTGTCGGCATAATCGAGATTTATAATCAGCGCATCATACGGAGAGCTTCCCTCTCGCGTCATTCTGTCCGTCTCGGTTTTTGTAAGTCCTGTTGTCAGGTAAATTTCAATTGCGCGTGCGACACGTTTGATGTTATTCGGGTGGATATTCTCTGCCGAATAGGGATCAATCTCGCGCAGTCTTGCATGAAGCGCCTCTGCGCCGTTTTGCTCCGCGAATTCCAGCAAAGACCGACGGATCTTGTACATATCCTCATCAGACGTGGAATTTTCCGAAAATGAGGTTGGGCGAAGGAGCGAATCAAGGTACATTCCCGTACCTCCGCAGATAATGGGAACATGTCCGCGCGAGGTGATCTCTGATATTTTAATACTTGCCTCGTCGGAAAAATCAGCCGCCGAGTAATTATCCGTAGGCTCGCACACATTTATCATATGATGCGGAACTTTGCGCATTTCTTCTTTTGTCGGCTTTGCCGTACCGATATCCATTCCGCGGTATATCTGCATGGAATCGCAGGACACTATCTCTCCGCTCAGTTTTTCTGCAATTTCCACAGCTAATGCAGATTTCCCCGATGCGGTTGCGCCTGTTACAGCTATAATTTTTGGCTTATCTTTTTGACTGTCTCCCGTAACGCCCGTTACGGCTATCATTTTTGGTTTATCCATCTACTTTCTCCGCAAAGTCTATCAGTTGTTTTAAATTATTTATACTCCATTTGTCGGAAGATTCGCCGCTCCTATCTATCAGAAAAGAGGTAAATCCCTGCTCTCTTGCACCATCTGCTTCAGGCTTATAATCATCAACGTATAAGCTTTCATTCGCTGAAACACCCTGCGCGCTCAACGCCGCATTAAATATAATAGGACTCGGCTTTCCCGCACCCACAAGCGAGCTTGCAGTAAATGAAGTAAAATATTCCGCAATGCCGAGCCTCTCTAAAGTAAGCTTCAAGGAGGGAGAAGTATCGCTTATAACTCCCATTTTGTATCCGTGACTTTTGAAATATTCTAACACCTCAACAGTTTCAGAGAACAAAGCACGATCATTATTGCACCAAAGCTCACTGAACAGTTTCTCAGCTCTTTCGGATATGCTTTCCGTTACTCCTTCACCGATCAGCAAATGTCTGTAAAATCGTCTGAAGAAATCACGCTCATCGTCAACTGTTTTATACCACGGACTTCTGCCCTCGCTTGCAAGATCAAACAGCCTCGTCATTTTTTCATACGGCAATTCAAACTGTTTGCCGCTCCATTCACTGATAATATTGTCTCGCCATGCTTCTTTTTCAGGGTTAAAATATGTTAAAGTTCCGTCTCGGTCAAAAAATATTGCTTTATATTTCATGATAAGCTCTCTCTTTTCACTTCACACATTCTTTCCATTCACCGTTTTCCCTGTATAAATATATCTCGCTGAGCTTGTCTTCCATAAAAAACTTAGGATAACTTTCCATCCCGTCGGCAAGGTCAAGTTCATAAAACTTATTCATCGGAACCCACATGATCTCTCCTTCATCGGAAGATCTAAGCTCTCCTTCAAACTTATTCGTTTTATATAAATGAACTATGTATCTTATGCCGTCCTCGCGCACCCAGTCCTTGATTCCGCACATTTGAAGCTCTGACACGGTAAGTCCCGTTTCCTCATACACTTCTCTGATTACAGCGTCAGTAAAGCTCTCGCCGCGCTCTACATGACCGCCCGGAAACGCGAATCCGTGCCAGTTTTTATCTACACGATTCTGC
The DNA here is from genome assembly GCA_022800625.1 of Clostridiales bacterium. Lineage (GTDB taxonomy): Bacteria > Bacillota > Clostridia > Oscillospirales > CAG-272 > RUG11130. The sequence continues at coordinate 80,896 of JAAWQR010000004.1, forward strand.
ACTACAACATTGCCGCAATCGTCGTATATCATACACATGTTTGTTAGAATAACTTTTTCTGTGTTCTCCATAATATCTCCAATATTTCACAAAATCATCACATCAAAAAATCTATAGTCCCATTTCCCTAAGCTCCGACACAAGACCCACATAAAATTCTCTCACGTCAAAGCCTGAAATGTTTTCTCTGTTGAGGTCTATCATATCTCCGTGAGAAATACCCCTCACCCCATTCGTTTCGCAGAAGATATGTCTGTCTCCCCAACGCATGGCAGATTCACTTACAAGTCCGTCGTTTGAACCGTCAAAATATTTGACAAGAGGATATGTAAAATTTAGAGGAAACTTACCTCCGCCGGCTTTGTTCAGCTTTGAACCGACGCTTTGACAGAAAAATCCGACTTGTTTCGGCATTTCTGCTGTAAGCTCGGCACAGCGTGAGGCGGTAAGGTCTTTAACCGCAGCCTCAAAATCCGGCTCACTTTCTCCCAATTTTTTAAGCGTTCCGTTATATGCTTCGGCTATGGCTTTTAAGGATTTATCCGGAACTTTGGCAAGAAGATAATCCGCAAACTCACAACCGCTGTGAGGTGTGTTTACGGTTGTAAGCGAAGCAATATACTTGTCTGCTCCCAAAAATGCAGCGGCATAACGGCAATCTAAGCCCCCTTTTGAATGGGCAATTATATTCACCTTTCGGCATCCGCTCTCCTTTACGATGCTTTCAATTCTCTGCGTCAATTCCTGTGCGCTGTCCGCCACGGACGCTGCTGATCTGTGTTCCCCATAATATACCTCAGCTCCGTTTTTTATCAGCTCATCCGGAATCCTACCCCAATAATTAAAGAAGCGAAAATCACGGAAAAACACTCCGTGTACCATCAGCAAAGGATATTTTGTACAGCATATCATCTCTTTCTCACGGCTTTGGTTCAGCACCACTTTTTTTATCTCAAAATCGACCTCAGCTTCGGTTACTTTTACTATTCTTCTCAAAACGATCAGATTCAACACAGGTACCATGCCGCACAAAAGTCCCACCAAACGATGGTGCACTCCCAGCTGCAACGAGGCGGCATACACGCTTATCATTCCGTTCCAAAACACCACTGCCTCGGCTGCCGTACACACCGCAGCACTTAATAACCACAGCTGCCATTTTTGCGGCATCAGCCAAAATCCTGCGACAGCATGATATATCACCGATATAATCAAAGAGCGCACAAAGATCCTGAGACAGTTCGCTCCGTGACCGCATAATCTCAGCCTTTTGCCGGGGTAGTACCGCCTTGAAAAGGAAGGAATTATATTGACTGCTGCAAACAATATCAGCATGATAGGTATAAAAATATGGTGCCTGTATGCAAGGATAAAGCTATTGGCGCACAGACATAGTACGACAGTATTTATAATGTCTATAGACGTTCTTTTTTCGTTTGCCGTATTCATTCTTATGACCATGCCTTTCTACACTTTAGCGCATATGGCACTAAAGTGGTTATTTGTGTCGGTTTCGCCGCATGCGAAATTCGCCCAGCATCTCCTGCGAAAGGTACAAATCGTGTCTGAAAACAGCTAACATCGCTGCCCACGCATTATATTTTCAGACTTCTCTCGCCTCGGAAATCAATATAAAACAGTAATATTTATTTTATTGTCTCCATAAAAGTGCATCTCGTAAATTATAGGTTCGCAAAAATCTTTTAATTTATAAACATCGCATCCCCAAAACTGAAGAACCTATACTCCATATCAACCGCCGTCTTATATGCTGCAAGCATTTTATCACGGTCGGCAAATGCCGAAACAAGCATCAGAAGCGTGCTCTCAGGCAGGTGGAAATTCGTGATGAGCGAGTCTGTCGCCTTAAACCTATATCCCGGATATATAAATATTCCCGTCTCTCCTGTGTAAGGACGAACAAGACCGTCATCTCCCGCAACGCTTTCAAGCACGCGGCATGAGGTCGTGCCGACAGCGATCGTTCTGCCGCCTGCAGCCCTTCTCTCATTTATTATTTTTGCCGCATCATCCGTCATACTGATATACTCTGCGTGCATTACGTGATCTGCGATATGTTCCTCCTTCACGGGACGGAATGTGCCGAGACCTACATGAAGCAAAACTCGTACAACGGCACAGCCTATTTCTTCAATTTTCTTCAGCAGCTCTTCGGTAAAATGAAGTCCCGCCGTCGGCGCGGCTGCTGAGCCTGCGGTTTTGGAGTATACCGTCTGATACCTCTCGGGATTGTCAAGCTTCTCGGTAATATACGGCGGAAGCGGCATGCTTCCGAGATCGTCGAGCGCATCGTAAAGGCTCTGATATGAGCTGTCAGGTACAAGCCTTACTATTCTGCAACCGCCGTCAGATATTCCCTCAACGTGTGCGGACAGCTTACCGCCGCCGAATTCTATTACATCTCCGATTTTCGCACGCTTTCCGGGACCTGCAAGCGCTTCCCAACAGTCATTCTCAAGCTGACGGAGAAGCAAAAGCTCCACAGGAGACGTGCTTCCTGTCGGCACAGCAGCTTCTGCATCTTTATCAAATCTGTATGACCTGTGACCGATAATCCTTGCAGGAATAACCCGCGTCTCGTTTATCACAAGAGTGTCGCCCGGATTCAGGTAATCTATAATATCATAAAAATGCTTGTGGCTTATCTCTCCGCTTTCTCTGTCAATGACCATCAGTTTTGACGAGTCGCGCGGCTCGATCGGAGTCTGCGCTATTCTCTCCTGTGGGAGATCATAGTAAAAGTCCGACAGCGTAAGTTTTGTTTCAGGTAATTCGTTTTTTATCATTTATTTTTCCGTTCCGCGAGTATGTTTCGCTTAAAAAATCGTGAATTTAAAGGTTAAAAAATATATTTTCGCCATGCTTTGCCGCGCCGCAATGCAGCGCTTTGGCATATGCTGTTTTTATTATACCATGAAGCAAAAATGCTTGCTTACAATGGCATTTTTGCGAAGCCGTCAATAATGCAGGCGTGCAAAGCACGCGGAGACGCAAGTCTCCATAGCTTGTGAAGCAAGCTTTCCTGCGTATATTATACCATGATTTCTTCCTTACAGCCGCCTTTGGCGGCATCAGATTGAAAAATCAACCGTCAATAAAAATTTTCGAATCAATTGTCGCACGGCAAAGCCGTCCTTTGGCATTTAACATTTTTATTATATCATAAAAATATGATGAAATGTTGAGAAAAGCCGATATTTGCCTTGACAAAGCACAAATTTTGTGATAATATAGGCTTAGCGATAGCAAACAACGCTATGCAAAAATATACTGATAGAGGAGCACCTCCGATGAGTACCCGAAAACAAGGCAATCCGCATTGCCGCATGAGATTTCGGTGAAGGGCGAGTGGTGCCGAAGGTTGACCGCTGCGGAGCGGTAAATCTGGGACGCTGTGCGAAAGCCTGCGTACTGTCACCGTGAAACGGTGGAGGGCTATCTGTGTTTTGATTCTCAGCATATGAGTATGTTATATTACACAGAGAGCCGGTTTTCAACCGGTTTTTATTTTTAGCACGGCATTTTAAGCTTTGAGGCAAAAAGAAACTTAATTTTTCGGAGGTACCGTTATGGGAACATTCAACAAAGAAATCATATTTAACGGAGCGGCTACCGCTCTTATCACGCCTATGAGAAACGGAGCTGTCGATTACGACGATTTCAGCAGATTGATCGATGCACAGATAGCATGCGGAATCGACGCGCTTGTAGTCTGCGGAACAACCGGTGAAGCTGCTGCTCTTACAGACGAGGAGCACAAGGAGTGTATTCGTTTTACGGTTGAAAAGACGGCAGGCAGAGTACCTGTTATCGCCGGCACAGGTTCAAACGACACTGACTACGCAAACGAGCTGTCCAAGTACGCATGCGAGGTCGGAGCAGACGCTCTTCTTCTCGTCACACCGTATTACAATAAGACTTCTCCCAAGGGACTTGTAAAGCATTTTCTTTCAACAGCGGAAGTATCAACAAAACCGATAATCCTTTATAATGTTCCGTCACGCACAGGAATGAATATGACGCTCCCCACGCTGCGCGAGCTTGCAAAGCACGAACGTATCGTTGCTGTTAAAGAGGCTTCGGGAAACATCAGCGCTGTAGCTGAAATCGCCTCTGAGCTCTCAGACAGCCTCACAATTTACAGCGGAAACGACGATCAGATCGTACCGCTCCTTTCTCTCGGCGGACGCGGGGTTATATCAGTTCTTTCCAATATAATGCCAAAGGAAACGCACGATATATGCGCGATGTATGCCGAAGGCAATGTTACGGGCGCGAGAGACTTGCAGCTCCGTCTCTTGAAGCTTATCAACAATCTCTTTATTGAAGTAAATCCGATACCCGTTAAGGCGGCTTGTGCTATGATGGGAATTTGCTCTGAAGAGATCAGGCTTCCGCTTTGCGAAATAGAAGATGCTCACAGAGAAGTTCTTATTGAATCAATGAAAGCGGCAGAGCTTCTCTGAGTCGGCAATTTGAGGAAGTAAAAAGTAAAAGATACCTGCGTGAAGCGCAGAAAGGCATGGAAAATTTAAAGATGAAAACTTGCAGAATTATACTTTCAGGCTGTTCGGGCAGACTCGGATCAGCGATCGCGCGCCTAATAGAAGCACGCACGGATTGCAATGTCGTTTGCGGAATAGACAGATGCGGCAAGGCTGACTTTCCGATATATGACAGTTTTGATAAGATAACCGAAGATGCAGATGTAATAATCGATACTTCGCATCATTCGCTCACAAGCGTGCTTCTCGCTTTCGCTGAGTCTAAAAACACACCTGCCGTTATTTGTACTACAGGACATACCGAAGAAGAGGACGCGATGATAAAAACAGTTTCAGAACGTGTGCCAATTTTGAAATCCCGTAATATGTCGCTGGGAATCAATCTTCTGATGGATCTTGTACGGCGTTCCGCTGCTGTTCTCGGAGACGATTTTGATATTGAAGTCGTCGAGGCTCATCATTCAAAGAAGCTTGACGCGCCGAGCGGCACCGCTCTTATGCTTGCCGACGCGGCAAAGGAAGCAAGAGAAGATCTCGAATACGTATACGACAGGCACTCTGTCAGACAGGAGCGAGGTCATAATGAGATTGGTATACATAGTGTAAGGGGCGGCACGATCGTCGGCGAACACAGTGTAATTTTCGCCGGCTGTGATGAAGTTATAACGCTGTCACACAGCGCAGGCAGCCGTGACTTATTTGCAGCGGGAGCTATCAAAGCGGCGCTTTATCTTGCCAAAGCAGAGCATGGCTTCTACACAATGAACGACGTAGTCAACTCAATAATCTGATATTTAACTTTTCGGCGGGAACACTATTTTCAATATTTTTTATCAATCCCTCACATCAAGATAATAAAATTATAAAGAGCAATCAAAATTGATTGCTCTTTAAGTTCTTTTCGGATAAAATCGTGAGTGTCTTTATATGTGATCAATTTTATTCCTCCTCAAAATCCAATTTGCTTATAAAAATATCATTCAGTAAATTTTAGTCGCGATACAATAAATGATATTTCAGGAGGATTTTTTCACTATTCAGAGGTTATTCTGCATCGGCGATGAAAGCTTTAATCACTCTGACCGCGCCATCAACACTTGTTTTAGCAGAATTGATTACTAGATCATAGTTATCAATCTTTCCCCATTTTTTACCCGTGTAATAATTATAATAATTTGCACGTCTCTTGTCTGTCTTTATAACAATGTCCTTAGCTTTTGATTCGTTAAGTTCGCTTCGACGCGCAACTACTGACACTCTTGAATCAAAATCAGCTGAAATAAACACGCGAACAACATCATCTTTGTCTGCGAGAATATAATCCGCACATCTTCCGACGATAACCGCGCCCTCTCCCTCTTGATAAATATCTTTAATTATGTTAGACTGTACTATATAAAGTTTATCATTCAAAGGGATATTTATATGATCTACTCCGTGAGCGTATACGGACGATCCGAGAGCTAATGTATATAAAAGGCTGTTCGCCGCTTTCTCATCGGCAGCGCGCAGGACATCTTTATTATAACCGCTCTTTTCGGCAGCCATTGATATAAGGTCTCTGTCATAATATTTATATCCGAGAGCATCTGCGAGCTTCTGCCCGATCTCGCGTCCGCGGCTTCCGTACTGTCGTGCAATTGTAATAACATGTTTTTTCATTGATATCCGAACCTTCCCCGGCATGTTTTGTATGCCGTGCTTTATATTACATATATATTATATCATATTTTGTTCTGTTTGTACATAAGTTTTTACAATATTTTTATTTTGCACTCATATATACTGTAATTTGTTATGATTTTATCATCCAAGCATACAAAAATCGTTTTTATACAGCTCAGGAGATATTATTTCTATGATTATACTAAGATTTTGCTTTACCGAAACACAGCTTACCCATGCAGAGCAGCATTTATTCGGACTTTCAATTCGAGACAGCTTGATAAGAGATTTTTTACCTGAGCTTACCTCACCTGAATTTGCCGCATCAAAAAGCGGAAAGCCATATTTGTTAAATTCGGATGCCGCATATTCAATTTCTCACACAGACGGGTGTGTTATGTGCGCACTCAAATGTCACACTTACACATGTGAACTTCCGCCGCCGCTGACGGATATTATCAGATCCGACGGCACATACCTTGCAAAATCGTGCGACAGTCACGGAGAAATAGGGTGCGACGTGGAAATTTGGTCTCAAGACAGAAGCGAGTCAAGGCTTATATCCATCTCAGACAGATATTTCACCGAGGATGAGACCGCACTTTTAAAGTCAAGCAATAATATAAAGCGGAATTTTTATAAGCTGTGGACAGAAAAAGAAAGCGTGTTGAAATGCTGCGGAGCGGGACTTTCGGGGTTGAGCCGCGCCGATACATCGGAATTTAGTACAAAATACAAAATATATTCTTTTGAAATCGAACAAGGAGAGCGAAAATATTCCGCTTCTATTTGTTCCGAACTGTAAAAATAAATAAAAAATTACAACCGCAGGTGAATTAAATCATCTACGGCTGTAGTTTTTACTCTAACCGATTTTGCCGCATCGGCATAATTACGTAAATTTATTCGGGAATTTTTGATATGATCTTTTTATAAATATTCAAAAACATAATGATACAAAGCGAAACAGACAAAACCTCCGCAAGCGGGAAAGCAAACCATACTCTGTCGATATTTCCGCTGAGAGAAAACAGATATGCGGCAGGTATCAGAACGATGAGCTGTCTTGCCATAGAAATAAGCATTGCATTTATTCCGTGCCCGAGCGCCTGAAACGATGAAACAATTATAATACTGAACGCTGCAAATATAAAGCTGAGACTTATTGTACGAAGCGCGGGAATGCCGATCTTCAGCATTTCATCATTTGCATTAAACAGCATAAGAAGCTTGTCCGGTATTATCTGCATAAGGAAAAGTCCTACTAACATAAAACCTACGGCTATAATACAGGCAAATCTGAGTGTCTTCATCATTCTGCGCCTTTTTCCCGCTCCGTAATTGTAGGCAATTATCGGAATAACTCCGTTGTTCATGCCGAAGATCGGCATAAATACAAAGCTTTGAAGCTTGAAGTATGCTCCGAAAACCGACACCGCAACATCTGAAAAACCGTTAAGTATCTTATTCATTGCCGTTTGCATGACAGAACCGATTCCGACCATAATAACGGACGGGATTCCCACAGCGCATATTTTGCCGATGATCTCCCCGTTCGGCTTAAAGGTGCGGAAATTAAGCCTTACTTCCTTATTGCAGCAATGATTAAGTATAACTGCAAGAATAAATGATATAATCTGTCCGATGACAGTTGCAAGAGCTGCGCCGGTAACACCGAGCGACGGCAATCCGAAGTAACCGAAAATAAGGATCGGATCGAGGATTATATTGATTATCGCTCCCGTTCCCTGTGTTATCATCGTATAGATAGTTTTTCCGGTAGACTGCATGATACGTTCAAAAATTATCTCGCCGAATATTCCGAAAGACATGCAGCAGCAAATCATCATATAAGAACGTCCGAAGTCAATAATTTCGGCGGTATCTGTCTGGAAAGCTATAAATGTTCCCGAAAAAAGCAAACCGAATATCAAAAATATAACATATCCTGCAAGAGCTAAAAATACTCCGTTTTCAGCAGCTCGGTTTGCGCGATCATTGTTTTTCTCGCCGAGACTCTTTGAAAGAAGTGAATTCATTCCGACGCCGATACCCGTCGCAAGACCTATCATGAGGTTCTGTGCAGGGAAAGCATACGTTACTGCAGCCAGCGCATTATCGCTGAATTGTGCCACGAATATACTGTCAACGACGTTATAAAGAGCCTGTATCAGCATTGATATAATCATAGGCAGAGACATCGTTATGAGCAGCCGCCCTACAGGCATAGTCCCCATTTTGTTTTCTTTTTCCATTTAAACACCTTCCTTTCATGCTTTGAAATTCGGTAAATTAAATCCTCGAATTTTGTCGCATATTATATAATTATACACCATTTTTTATTATATGTAAAGCCGTAAACTAAACAAAAAATGCTTTCTGCAGACCTGAAACATAGATCAAAAACTACTTTAATAAATGTAAAACCCAAGAAAAGCATACAGGCTCTTGAAGGATTACTCAATATAATGTATAATTATTATATATCTAAAAACCTGATTACAGTGAGCGAAACAGAATGAAAAACAGCAAAGATATTCACAAAAATCACAGAAAAAGACTCAGAGAAAGATTTGAGCGGGACGGAGCGCTGTCCTTTGAATCGCATGAACTGCTTGAACTTTTCCTGTTTGATGTAATTCCGCGGTCAAACACCAACCCTACGGCACACAGACTGCTTGACAAATTCGGTTCACTTTACGGCGTTTTTTCCGCACCGAAATGTGAGCTTGTTAAAGTCCGCGGCGTCGGATCGCGTACCGCAGACTACATTCTGAACGCCGCCGAGAAATTCAGATCAAATATTGAATCGGAATTTTTGTTGACTCCCATAGCTTCTTTTGAAAACGCGGCAAATTATCTTATATGGCACACTCTCGGCAAAAATGAATCCGTATTAACGGTAATAATGCTTGACCGCGATATGAAGATCATAAAAACCTCGGATTATACAAATACCGAAATATCTTCCGCTGCAAGCACGGCGGTCGGGGACTGTATCTCTGCTTATGCCGAGAAAATAATCATCGGCTGCAGAGGAGACTGCTACAGCATAAGTGAGCTGATAGCATATTCGGAAGAATTTGAAAAGCACGGAATAATTCTGTGCGATATTATAGTACACCATGGATTTGAGGCCGAATCTCTTGAGTCATAAGTATGACAATTATGCATGCGGACAGTTTATGTAAGCTGTATCAGTCACGGAAAGCATGGTTATCAGTATGAAAATACGGCAGGAGCCTAACTCCTGCCGTATTTTATGTAGCATATCGCCGATACTGCCGCAATTTGCAGAATTATTATAATCGGAAGTCCTATCATAAATCTTTTATGCCTTGTCTTATGCCTTACGGTCTTCATAGTCAGATACATTGAAACTGATCCGCCTAACAGCGCTGTAAAAAACAACATTTTTTCGGATATACGCCATTTGCCGCAGACTGCCGCTCTTTTATCATATACGGTTATAAACAACGCTGCAACAGATACGGCAGCAATATACACAAGCCAAAATCGCATCAAAGGTACTTCCCCGATTCTGCCTGTGCCAAGGTGTCGCATCTTTCGTTATACGGGTGCCCCGCATGACCTTTTACCCAAACAAAGCTGACTTTATGACGTTCGCAAAGCTCGAGCAGCTTTTCCCAAAGATCAGGATTGAGAGCAGGAGATTTATCGCTTTTCTTCCAACCGTTCCTGCGCCACGAAGCCGCCCAGCCTTTTGATATTCCGTCGCATACATATTTTGAATCTGAGGTAAGAGTTACCTCACAGGGTTCTTTCAGACGCGAAAGCGCTTCGATAACGCTTGTAAGCTCCATTCGGTTGTTCGTGGTGTCAGGTTCCCCCCCTGAAAGTTCAAGCTCGCGCCCTCCGTATACAAGAACTGCACCCCAACCGCCGGGACCCGGATTTTTTCTGCATGATCCGTCCGTATATATTTCTACATGTTTCATATAAATCTCCGCTCCGCTGTCTGAACGGCGGAGCACTAAATTCTAAAGTTATTTATTACGTATCGTTTGCGACGAACGTATCCTGTCAGACAGCATATCAATCAACTGCATTCCTGCAATCGCAAAATATTAAACTTCGCTGTGCTTTATATTTTAATCAATAATGGAGTCTGATTATATTATTCAATTATAAACTTTCCAAAAAATTCGGGCATATGAAAATTCGGTCTTTCCGTTTCCACCGGATTCCATGAACCGTAATGCTCTTTTTGATCCGTGCGTCCGCACTTATATACATTTGCCCTGATAACAGCTCCGCTTGAAAGATCGCATTCGGGAGCGCATCTTTTTATCAGCTCATACGGAAGCTCAAAATCAACTTGCCAAAAATCGCGTCCGTCTTCGGTTTTTGATTTTGTTGAACGAACATTCAGCTCTTCGTCTGAACAGTCAACGCTCGGATGAAAATCCGACCCGCACAATCCGTATTCAAAAAGATAAGTCGGATTGGAATTCACCTCAAAGTTAAAGTATCCCATAGAATTATCAGCTGACGGAGAAAAGAAAAATTCCATACAGGAATCATTGCAAACAGGACCGTTTTTCTCGGTAACGCGCGCCACGGGATTCTCCTCATAAGTTCTCAGAGAAACAATGAATCTGTCGTTTGTATGAGAAATCTTGAATTTGCACTCGTTTTGAAATTCAAATCCTTTCCACGGCCAACACATAACAGCTCCTGTATCGGCTCTTGTTATATCATCTGTATTTTTCACAGTGTAGCTCTTCATGTAAATTAACGCCTTTCCGAATCCCCGTATTTTGCGGGATATTTTTTCTTTTGTTGTTTTATCATGATTTCTTCCTTAAAACCGTCCAAAGGCGGCATAAAGCAAAGATATCAGCCGTCAATAAATTTTTTTGATTCATTTACGCTCGTAGCGATTGTGATTTGCATCGGCTTTTTTATTATAAAGCACCGAAAGCCGCATGTCAATAACATTACGAATACTTGAGATGATTTATTTTTATAAAGCAAATGTTTGAAAAATGTGATTTTTTATCATTTTATACAGATTAATATACAGAAAAAGTGAAATTGAAGATGAAAAGACCGTTATTATACGGACAATTCTCGGTAATTGTCGAGTAATTTAAAATTAATTATATAATATAACAGTAAAATTTGTTGAATTTCAAGCGATATTTCCCAATTGTAAAATGATAATATTATCATT
>JAAWQR010000033.1 GCA_022800625.1 Clostridiales bacterium
AGCATCAAAACAACAGGAGTTCTAAGAGGAATTCTAATAAAAACTGAATAAGTGTTCATCTCACAAAAGTGAGTTTGAATATACGCAGAGGTATCGAAGTGGTCATAACGGGGCTGACTCGAAATCAGTTTGAGAGCAATCTCACGAGGGTTCGAATCCCTCCCTCTGCGCCAAAATCCCTTGATAAACCTATGTTTTCAAGGGATTTTTTTAACGGAAATCCAAGTAGTGCATATAGTATCACCATTGAATTTATATACATCTCAAAAGAAAAGGAACTCAAAATGAATAATAATGAAAACAACATTATTTATATTGATGATGGCAAGAAAAAAATATCAATTTTAATTTCTGGCAAACATTATGATATTATTATTTCTTCTAGTAATCTCTTGCTGCCAAACAGCGATATTGATGATAATTTTAACTATCGTCGACATGTATCAAATGAAATACTTAAATCAATACAATCAGAAGAAAAGGCTCAAATAGAAGATATTGAAATTCAGAACAATGAATTTTTTGAGAAAATATTCGATGCCTTATTATCTAATGTGAATGATTTTTACGCTATTTTAAATGAAACTCATTGTGATGAAGTCTGTGAAAAATATATTAGAGCATATAGCAATTATTGCATAAAAAACATACGAACATCGTTTGGGAACACAAAAAACAATTTAACAAATGCTATTTCAAGTATGGGAAGTTCAATTAAATCCGCAATAGAATATATAAATTCATCTCATTTCACTTTGCTTTTTGAAACAATAAGTAATGCGTTTTCTTGGTATGCCAATAATGCAGAAACCATTTCATAGAATATTAGCACCGTTTTAGAAAGTTTCAGTAAAATAGGACAATCTCTTATATCAAACATCTATGATGTTATTGGTGATATTGAGATTCCCGAAGTATCCGAAAGCAGAAAAAAAGAACTCATAAAAAACTATAAGCAATGGTGAAAATATGGATGGACTGTTCCTCCTTTTGCCGAAATCAATTGTTTTAACACACATCCTAATTCTCAGATTGAAGCGGATGAAATTGCATTAAGATACTGTCGAAATAATGACATGCAACAATTATTTGCACTTTTATTAGAAAACTGTCCAAGGAAGAAAGATATAAAAGAAGCTATAGATTGCTATAATGAAAAGCATTATAAAGCATGCGCAATGATTCTATTCTCTATAATTGATTCTCGTGTTATTCGTTTACAAAATAAAAAAGAAAAACGCATGACCGGAGTTAACGCAATCATAAAATTTAAAGATGCTACCAAACAGCAGGCTACTGGAGAAGGCAAATTATTTTTGGCACTAAATTTTGCAAATCTTTTTCCTTGCTTACTAACTATGTTTGACGATACAGATAATTTTACTAAAAAATCTACTGTTATCAATCGCAATTATTTGGATCATGGAATGTTGTATAAAACCGTTAGAAGAAAAGACTGTATAAGAATGCTTGCGAATGTGTGACTAAAGTTGACGCCGAATATCCGGATAACAAACTGTCCGGCGCAGCTTTTGAGGTTTATCGGGACAACAATGCGAACGGAATATTGGATGATGGCGATATGCTGATCGGTTCTCTTTCTGAGAGCAAAACAGGCGTTTATGAAATGCTGGATTTGCGATACGGTCATTATCTTATTAAAGAAACCGTTGCTCCCGAAGGATTTTTCCTTGACGAAGGCTTGTATTCTTTATTTATCGAAAGAGACGGCGCAACCTACTTTGTGGAAAATAAGACCGATATCGGATTTATTAACGAAGCTATGAAGGGATCTCTTAAAATTGTCAAAGCTTCCGACGACGGCAAGGTCGAAGGCTTCTCCTTCCGTATTACCGGACCCGACGGATTTGACATAATCCTAAAAACTGATAAAAACGGAGAGATCATTATTGAAGGTCTGCGTATTGGGGAATATACTGTTTCAGAGATAAAAAATGAAATGACCGAAGGATATATCCTACCAAGTGATAAAGCTGCTGTTGTTGTCGTTAATGAGACTGTAACCGTAGCAATACACAACGAGCGTAAACCGGAGATAACAGTCGTCTTGTTTTTTGGATCGGATCAGCAGCTTCTTCTTTCGGCGCGTTGATTGCCGTTTCCTTGGGCTTAAAAAAGAAAAGGAATAAGACTAAATGAGAAAATCACTCAAAGTCTTTTTTCTTGTGATATGCTCTGCGCTTACGATATTCAGCGGATATATGGTATGTTCGATAATCTGCGAATATAAAGAGGCCGTTGACGCATACAACGAGCTGAACGAGGAAGAATAATCGCCGCTTTACCCGTCCGTAATCCTTAAGACCGTCCGTCCAGTTTTTGAGCGAAAAAGGTGGATTTGCTACAGCAAAATCAAAACGCCGCAAAACTGAATCGTCATTATCGTCTTTATAATGTGGATCGGAGAAGGTATTTCCGGCATAGATCTCTCCCGTTGCCTTGTTGTGCAACACAAGATTCATTTTTGCAAGACCGGCGGTGGTGATCTCCTTTTCCTGACCGTAAATTGCAACCTCGATGGGAGCTTCATCCGCCGCACGAATGAGGAGCGAACCAGAGCCGCACGCAGGGTCATACACCGACGTATCGGGATCGGTTACTTTATCAATTCCGATCACCTTTGCAAGAATACGGGAAACCTCGGCAGGAGTATAAAACTGCCCTTTACTCTTACCGCTTTCAGTAGCAAAGTTACGCATCAAATATTCGTATGCGTCGCCGAGAATGTCATCGCCGCCTGCTTTGTTGTTCTTGAAATCAAACTCGGGTCGTTGGAATATTGAAATCAACCCCGTGAGTTTGTCAACCATTTCATCTCCTTTACCGAGTTTTGCTTCATCGTTGAAATGAGCGTTATCGATAACACCGCGGAGATTGTTATTTTTAGCATCGGCAAGTTTTGCGATGGCTTTATCCATTTTCTCGCCAATATTTTTATCCCCCTTGATTGCAACCAGGTTGTCAAAGCTACCACCTTCGGGGACGGTAATATCGGCATATTTTACGCCCTTAAATTTGTCGGTTACATACTTGACGAACAAGAGCGTCAGAATGTAATCTTTATACTGCGAGGCATCCATGCCGCCTCTGAGTTTATCGCAGCTTGCCCACAGTGAGCTGTATAATTCGTTTTTCTTTATAGCCATCTTATTTTCCCTCGCCTTCAGGGATGAATTCCATAATATCATCCACACCGCAGTTAAGGGCAGCGCAAATCTTGCCGAGCGTTTCGACAGTCACATTCTCGCCCTTACTCATTTTTGTGATGGTATAATTGCTTATATCTGCAACCTTTGCAAGATCTTTTTTCTTCATATCGTGATCAATTAAAAGTTTCCACAGCTTCTTGTAACTAACAGCCATAAAGCGCACCTCAAAAAAGGATATATTTCAACAAATATAGTATACCACATTTTAATTCGTTTTTCAACAGATAAATAAAGCGATAACTATATTTTGCTTTGATAAACCTATAAATATTCCCATTGAATTCAGTTTGTAACGAGGGTTCGCATATATTAATCTAAAACAATTTTATGGCTACATCAAGTAGTTCTGCATAATCATTGAAAATAAAAAGAAATCCAAACAGCGCATTTCAATTTAATGTTTATAATTATTGACGAAATACAAACTATAGTTTATAATAGTGAACATTAGAGGTGATAAAATGAGAAAAGCATCATATCATATTTTACCTAACACTGAAAGAATTTTAGCCGATATGGGCGAACAAATTAAAAATGCGCGTCTTCGAAGAAATGTAACCGTTGAGCTCCTTGCCGAGCGTTCCGGGATCAGCAGGACATCGATTTGGAAAGTGGAGCGTGGTGACCCTTCTGTTGCTATGGGTATATATGCTGCCGTGTTGCATGGATTAAATAATATGGATAGGGATCTTTTGCTTATAGCTAAAGATGAACCTATGATTGAAAAGTGGAAAGAATTAAATCTGAATACAAGAAAAAGAGCTTCACGCAGAGAACGCTGAGTTCACTTCAGCCACATTTACATTTTGCCACATGACTTTGTGTGTTCTTCGGCGGAATCGGTGTTGATTTTGCACTGCCAAACGGGTATAATTATGATAAAAAGTAGCCCTGTTCTATAAGGAATTCTAAGAACTGCCTTTAGAATTTTCTTAGAACTCGGGCAAATGCATATATCCTTTGCGACATTGATTTTGGCGTGGTTTTTGAGTTGGGATGTTCAAAAAAACCTTAAAACACAGTGGTTTTCAGGCTTCCCGCAACTTCTTTTATCTTCCGTCAGATTCCGTTAACTTCTGCTTTGCGTGAATGACTCGAAATCAGTTTGAGAGAAATCTCGCGAGGATACGAATTCATCAGCCCAAAACACAAAATATCTTTTTCGTAGACTTTTAACAACGTGGCTTATGTCTGTGCAAAAATAAGCCGAAAGGAGTGAGCATAGTAAGGAATTGTCCAAAATCACTGATAAAAAACGAAACAGTGATCCCAAATTCCTCCGAGAAGAATATTCATGAAATGAAAAATGGGAACTTTGTTGTCCCTATTCCTGCAAAGCATTTGCAGATAGGCAGGTTATAAGACAGAGAGAGCACCATATTACAATGTGAAAAATGCAATTGAAACGGAGTAGAAGCTGAAACAATAGACAAGCATTATTTTGTATCAATTTATTTCCGAAAGGTATTTTTCTGCATGATGAACAGCAACAGCGCCGTCAGCGACAGCGGTAACGACCTGACGCAAAGCTTTTGTACGGATATCTCCCGCAGCAAAAACACCATTTACACTTGTCTGCATACTTTCATCGGCAATTACATAACCTGAAGGATCAAGCTCCACGCTGTCACTTAAAAATTCCGTTGCCGGTTTCCTGCCTATACTTATAAAAACGCCGTCGCAGTCTATATCCTTTACAGAATGTGTGTTTACATCTTTGATTTTAATGCCTGTTATCCGTTCGTCGGCAATCAGCTCCGATACTGTGCTGTTCCATACAAATTCCACGTTGTTTGCCTGCATCAAAGGCTTATGATAGACTTTTTCAGCTCTGAGGCTGCCGCGGCGATGCACAACATATACTTTTTTTGCAAGGCGGGACAGATACAGTGCGTCAGACGCAGCGGAATTGCCTCCGCCTATAACTAAAGCAGTTTTATCCTTATAAAATCTACCGTCGCAATGTGCACAGTAATGAACGCCTTTGCCCGTTAATTCCTGTTCCATCGGCACGCCTAACATGCGCGGATTTGCACCGGCGGCAATTACAACTGTTTTCGCATAAAATGTATTTTGGGCTGTTTTCAAGGTTTTTACCTTTTCAGAAAAGTCAACGGATGTAACTTCTGCATATTTGGTTTTTGAACCAAACCGTTCTGATCCTTTCTGCATTTTCATCCCAAGCGTAAAACCGTCTATTCCTTCGTCAAATCCCGGATAATTATCGATCTCACCTGTAAGTGCCATTTGACCGCCTGCGGACATCCGTTCAATTACAAGCGTATCAAGACCTGCACGAGCAGCATATAGGGCTGCTGAGTATCCGGCAGGACCTCCCCCAATAATAATCATATCATAAATATGCTGCATCTTTTAATTCCTCCTGAGGTTTTTGTATTTGATAAAAAATAAGCCGCGACTGCTGTTTGATGACAGGCACGGCAGTTTATTACTTGCATTCGGTGCAGATATATTCGGGAACAGTTTTTTCGTTGATAACTGATTCATATAAACGCCATCCGCCGGCAAGATTATAGCAGTCATAACCGTTGCCGATAAGAATGCGGCAGGCAATATAGCTCCGCAGTCCGCTGTGGCAGTGGATAAATACAGGCTTGTTTTTCGGGATTTCCCCTATGCGATTTCTCAGAGAATCCAACGGAATATTAATAAAACCATCTATCTTGCCGCGGCTGACCTCTGTCACTGTTCTGACATCAAGAAGAGTTACGTTTCCGTCACGGGGAAGCTTTTCTACATCGTGCCAGAAAAATTGCTTTACTTTTCCGGAGGTAATATTTTCGGCAACAAATCCGAGCATATTTACGGGATCTTTCGCACTGCCGTAGGGAGGTGCATAGCAAAGCTCAAGGTTTGTAAGGTCAGTGATTTTTGCACCGAAACGAATTGCGGCAGCAATCACATCCATCCGCTTATCAACGCCGTCAAATCCAACAATCTGTGCACCGAGTATTTTAAGTGTTTTCTTATCCCACAACGCTTTTATCGACATATTATTCGCACCGGGATAATAGGCAGCATGAGAGCCGGAATAAATATAGGTCTTATCATAATCGATCTCCGATGCTTTTGCCCCTTTTTCGTTAAGCCCCGTTGTTGCGACAGCCATATCAAAAAGCTTCAAGACTGCTGAGCCTTGTGAACCGCCGTATTCTGAATAAATACCGGCAATATTATTGGCCGCAATGCGTCCCTGTTTATTAGCGGGTCCTGCAAGTGGAATAAAAGCAGATCTTCCGCTAATAAAATCTGTTACTTCAACCGCATCTCCGACAGCATAAATGCCGGAAATATTCGTTCTCATATTTCGGTCGACTATGATACTGCCGAGGGCGTTTGTTTCTATTCCGCATTCAGTTGCCAATGCAGTTTCGGGACGGACACCGACTGACAATATGACCATGTCTGTATGAATTTCACCGCTTTGCAGAATGACTGTGTGTCCGTCAATTGCTTTTATGCCATTGTTAAGACAGATCTTGATTCCTTTGGATTTCATATAACGGTGCACATCTGCTGCCATATCGAAATCAAGCGGAGCGATCAGGTGATCGGCAAGTTCAACTATCGAAACTTCAAGTCCTGCTTCTTTTAAATTTTCAGCCATCTCTGCGCCGATATATCCGCCGCCGACTACAACGGCTGATTTAGGCTTTGTATTTTCGATATATTCTTTTATATTTAAGGTGTCGGGGATATTGCGCAGTGTGAATACAATATCACTGTCTATACCATCAATATTCGGTTTAATCGGCTCAGCTCCGGGAGAAAGAATCAGATTATCGTAGCTTTCTGTATAGAATTCTCCTGTTTTCAGATTCTTCACTGTAACAGTTTTATCTTCACTGTCGATTTTCACGGCTTCATTGTTTACACGAACATCAATATTAAATCTTGCCCGAAAACTTTCCGGTGTTTGCAGAGTCAGGCTGTTTTTGTCGGTAATTGAGCCTCCGATATAATACGGAAGTCCGCAGTTGGCAAAGGAGACATAGTCGCCGCGTTCTAATATAATAATTTCTGCCGATTCATCGAGTCTTCGCAGTCTTGCCGCTGCTGATGCACCGCCGGCAACACCGCCGATAATTACAGTTTTCATATCATATACCTCTTTCTGAAAGGATTTTTTTCAATGGAACAAAACTTATTTAAAGACATTTATCAGGAGATTTTCCCATTTTGGAATGAGATTTCGGAATCCGACCGAGAATTCATTTGCCGAAATTCCTTTGCACTTACTTACCCGAAAGGTATGAACATTCATGACGGAAACGAATGCTCCGGAGTGATTTTTGTCCGTTCAGGCAGCCTTCGTCTTTATATGATGTCCGAGGACGGAAAGGATATTACGCTTTATCGTCTTCATAAAGGAGATATGTGCATGCTGTCTGCCTCATGCGTCTTGCAGACGATAACCTTTGATGTGTTCGTTGATGCAGAGGAAAACAGCGAGTGTTATGTTATCAGCGGTTCTGCCTTTGCAGAAGTTTCCGCCCGAAATCCAAAAGTAAAAATATTCGCACTGGAGACTGCTGTAAGCCGTTTTTCGGATGTCATGTGGGTAATGCAGCAAATTCTTTTTATGAGTATGGATAAACGGCTTGCCGTCTTTCTTGCCGATGAGGCTGTAAGGACAAAATCCGACACTATCACACTGACACACGAGCAGATAGCCCGTTATATAAGCTCTGCCCGCGAGGTAGTGTCGAGAATGCTGAAATATTTTGCAAATGAAGGACTCGTTGAAGTCTCAAGAGGCGGCATAAAGATCCTTGATAAGAAGCGGCTTAGGAAATTAGCCCTCTAACATCGAGAGGATCTGCTGCTTCGGTCTTGCACCTGACGACTGATTGACAATCTTACCGTTTTTCATTACAACCAGAGTCGGTATACTCGCTACGCCGAAAGCCTGTGCAAGCTCCGGCTGTTCATCTACATTGATTTTACCGACAAGGTACTGCGGATTTTCCTCTGCGATTTCATCTACCAACGGAGAAACCATACGGCACGGTCCGCACCAATCGGCGTAGAAATCAAGAAGTACAGGCTTATCGCTGCTTTTTACGGATTCAAAATTGTTTTTATTGACACTTAGAACTGACATAGTTTAGATCTTCCTTTCTTTTGTTTATGGCTTTATTATACCCTGTTTTTATTTTTATTTCTGTGACGCGGTCACATTTTTAGCTTTACAGATCAACTGCGTCATTGTCCCCATCGGGCAGTATACACACCATGAACGGGGTTTGAATAAAACCATAGTAATCAAGCCGAGTACGGTTGACGTAAGCATAATGCTGTAAAATCCGAAAGCAAATTGTGCTACACCCGGCGAAAACAGTTCTCCTCGGTACGCATGGTTCCATGGCAGCTTAAATGTCCAAAGCAGTTTAACTGTTTGACTCAAATCTTTTGATCCTGCAAATACCAAATAGGTGTTCCAAAGCATCAGGAAAAACATTACAAAGAAAAAAATAAGAAATCCGTATCGGAAATATTTAGATTTTATCCATTTTGGAACATCTTTTTTGCGAGAAAAACCGAATTTACCTCCTATGAGGGAAAATAATTGTCCTCTGCCGCAATATCGGTTGCAGTAGGCTTTATTTCCTTTTGTGACTGAAATAATAATCGGTATGAAAAAGCAAAGCAATCCGAGCCATGCGAACAGAATATTGAAAAATCCCAATATTAGATAAGTAAGAGATACGATCCAAAGGTAATCATACCATTTTTTCTTTTCTTTCATCTCTCTGTCACCTCCAGTGTGATCACGCTTGCAGGACATTCTTTAGCGCATTTTCCGCAGCCTACACATGATTCGGAATTTATTTCGGCATAAATTCCTTTTGGAACGGAAATCGCATTTTTCGGACAAACTTTTACACAGCATCCGCATGCCGCGCATTCATGTATGCTGACTTTTGCTTTTCTTTTAGACAAAACAATCCCCCCTGTACTTTTTTATTTTACATTGAAAGAAGTCTTCTTTCTGTGACTAAATCACAGGCTTTAGCAACCGGATAATAAATGAGCAAACAATAAATTCAATGGTGTATTGAAATTTACAGGCGTTTGGATTATAATATAATCGGTATATGTCGGAAATGGGGGCTTATGAATGGCAAGACCGAGCCGATGCCGAAGGATTTGTATTGAACCGAAATATGATGGCTTTGCACCGTGCGGACTGAAAAATGCTGAGCAGGTTGTTTTGACAGTCGATGAATTTGAAGCGATCCGACTCATTGACTGTGATAAGAAAACGCATGAGCAATGCGGAGTTCAGATGGATATTTCCCGCACGACAGTCACGGAGGTTTATGAACGGGCGCGTGAAAAAATTGCCGATTGTATCATCAACGGGAAAGCATTGCACATTGCCGGTGGCAACTATGTATTATGCGACGGCTCAGCACGAGAATATTGCGGAAAAATATGTAATAAGATGAATTTCTCAGTCACAAATCGGACTGACATCAGAAAGGAAACAGAAATTATGAAAATTGCAGTAACTTATGAAAACGGAAATGTATTTGCTCATTTCGGTCATACGGAGCAGTTCAAGATTTATGATATTGACGGAGGCAAAATAGCAGACTCGAAGATAGTAAATACAAACGGGAACGGTCACGGCGCATTAGCCGGGATGCTTTCCGAATTAAAGGTTGATACGGTGATTTGCGGCGGTATCGGCGCAGGCGCACAAAACGCACTGGCAGAAGCAGGAATCAAGCTGTACGGCGGAGTTTCCGGAAGTGAGGATAATGCGGTAAACGCTTTGCTGGAAGGAACTCTTGCTTACAATCCTGATGTTCATTGTAATCATCACGGACATGAGCATCTCTGCGGAGAAGATAAGCATGGCTGCGGAGGAGTCTGTCATGAATGAGCATAGAAATTGTTCTCACAAATGCCGTATGTGCGGAACCGCAATATTATATTTGTGAGCTTTGCGAATACATTATTGCAATGGTAGAAAAACGCAGGTATGTGCAGAGAGCATAAAATGTAAGAGATTACATACTGATATAAGATATCTTGCAAAAGGTCGATCCGCATAAATCGGGTTGACCTTTTGCCGGCTGACTTCCGCACAAAAGAAAATATACAAATAAGCTGCTTTTTCGTTTTTTCGCTCGGTATGTGATTTAGATAAACGAAGAGACAAGCCAAGCTCATATCTGCGCCGTTTGACGGCATTTTTTTGTTTTATTGTATAAACTATTTAAGTATCAGCAAAAATATACGGCGTAAAAAATATATGCTATGTAAGTTTTAGAGTATCGATACTTGATTTTAATGTCAGTTTGAGATATAATATATTCATGTTTAGCAGAAGCTGATAAAATGTTGTGTTACATGTATTCTGAGCTTTAAGACGTGTTCTTACTTTTATTGCAATAAATCTATCATGGTCCGAGAGTCTTGGTATATCCGTGAAAAACATAATTTGACAGCTTCACAGCGGAAATAAGTAAGTTACGGACAATTATTACTGAATTTGAGATATCAAATCTGTAAATAAAGTGCGGGGAGTTGTATGTCAGCTATTTTCTGACATTAAGGAAGGAATGGTCATAAAGGTGAAGAAATTAATATCGTTTATTTTAGCGGTCTGTATGATGTCAGTGGCTCTTGCTTCATGCTCACCGTTCAGAAAAAATACCGATACCGGCGTAGGGCGAAGTACCGAATCAAATCTGCCTGTACAGACACAAGATACGTCCGATACTGAAACAGACGGAACACCGGCTGTTTCGGATACGGATGCACTGAACACCACACCGACAGGAGTAATCTATAATAATCCCGATCTTACAGTAACGGGGAGTATCACTGTGCCGAGCGATCTTTCATTCCTTGACGGCATAAACAAGGGTCATTTTGCAGATAAAAATGCCGATGATCCCAAGGGGTGTTGGTGGCCCGGAAGAATATCACGCGATCTTACGACAGGCGAGATCACAGTGAAATATGACAGAGCGCAGGAAACGATAGATCTTATCAATAAATACGGGGCTATATACTGCGGAAACAGCGAAGAAAAAATAGTATATCTCACATTTGACTGCGGTTATGAGTATACCGACGCTGAGCATCCTAACGGTGTCACAAGTTCTATCATTGATACGCTAAAAACAAAAAATGTTACGGGAACATTTTTTGTTACGGGAGATTATATAAGAGAGCGTCCCGATGTTATAAAAAGAATGCTTGATGAAGGTCATATCGTGGGTACTCATACAATGCACCATTATAATATGACGACCGTTACTCCCGAAGTCTTTGTTGAAGAAATAAAATCAAACAACGATCTGCTTAAGGAAAAAATCCCGGGCGCTCCAGATATGGTATTTTACCGTCCTCCGGAGGGCGGATCATGCGAGTGGAATCTCGCGCTTGCTCAGCAGATGGGACTTTGCAGTGTGTTTTGGTCAGCGACAGAGGCTGACTATAATACAGACAATCAGCCTGATCCTGCGCAGACTCTTATAAACGATAAGCAGTGGCTGCACAACGGATGCGTATATCTTCTGCACGCCGTTTCAACGACAAACGCTCAGATTCTCGGAGAGCTTATTGATTATATCAGAGCCGAAGGTTATGAGATACGCTCGCTTGCCGACTTCAAGAGATAAGACTGAAAGGTTTGACTGCCCCAATGCTATTTCAAACACCGGGCATTATCAAAAATGCTCGGTGTTTGATTTCCTTTAGCTAAGCGGCTTCATGATCTGTTTTCAACCTAAAATATTAAGAAAGGAAACAATCTGAGCGCATATGAAAAGTAATTGTGTAAGTAAATTTTTAAAATATATAGCTTTGCCGACAGTTCTGTTATGCGTATTCCTAAGTTCATGCTCATCGCTTTTCAAGAATGCAGAGGGGAGCACGGATTATAACACAAACAATAATCCCGATACTCAGGGAGTTCAGCGTGAAAGCGAAAATACGGAAACTCTGCCGCAGGATAATGAAGTTAGATATGCTGAATATTCCGGATCGGAAGCAGAAGGTAATCTTTCATATACAACTTGTAACGGGAAAAAGATTACTGATTTTTCTTTTCTTGACGGGCTTGGCAGAGACTTTTTTTCCGATACCGGAGACAAGACCACAGGCTCATGGTTCTGCGGTAAGACTGAGAGAGATCTTACAACCGGAAAGGTTACATATATATGGGACAGAGCACCCGAAACCCTTGCAACGCTTGATAAGTACGGTGTGATTTACAGAAAAAATGCAGATAAAAAGATCGTATATTTTACCTTTGACTGCGGATATGAAAACGGATATACCGCAAAGATTCTTGATATTTTAAAGGAAAAGGACGTTTCGGCAGCATTTTTTCTTAACGGACATTATGTAAGTTCATCGCCTGAGCTTGTAAGGCGGATGATAGACGAAGGTCATATTGTCGGAAATCACGGAAATAATCACGCGGTTATGTCAAAGCTCTCACTTGAAGATTTCTTTTATGAGGTAGAGTCTGTAAACGAACTGATGCGGGAATATGTACCGGGCGCGCCGTATATGGAATATTTCAGACCTTCATACGGCTCGTGTTCCGAATGGGATATAGCGCTGATACATGAGATGGAACTTACAAACGTTTTGTATTCATGGACGTATCACGATTATGAGCCGGACAATCAGCCGACTCCTGAAGAAGCGCTAGACGCGGCGAAGCGAGGGCTTCATGACGGCTCGGTTATGATGTTTCATACCGTCGGAGAGACGAACACGAAGATTCTCGGTGAATTTATAGACTATATCAGAGCAGAAGGATACGAAATAGGAAAGCTTTCGGATAAATGACTATGTGGCGCGAGACAGCTTTCGGGTTCATTTTAAAATAAAACAAAGGCGTTGGTAATCTAAAAATGAAGATGACACTTCAAAATCCCGAAGAGATAAAAATATTTATACTCTATCTTCTTGACAGGATAGGATATCCGCTCAGCTATTCAGATCTCGGCGCAGTAGTAATCAGAGACGGCATAATAGATTATTTTGCTTATTTTGAATATTTCTGCGAGCTGGTAGAATCGGGACATATTGCCGAGGCGGATGAGGACGGAGGAACTGTAGTTGACAACTCGGCGATGCCGGGAGAGCAGGGAGCGGGGAAGTCCGTGTCTGATACGCTTAACGGAGAGGCAAAATATCCTCGTCCGACAGGAGAGGATCTAAGCGACGGATCTAAAAAGTATGCCGTAACAAAGACCGGAAGGCTGATAGCAAGAACACTGTCGGAAAATATTCTGATGGCGTCGATCAGAGAAAAAAGCTATATCAGTGCAATGCGCCATTTGTCGCTTGAAAAGCGCGGAGCTGTATGCGATCAGACTTTCAGCAGAGACGGTGATAAGTTTACTTTCAACTGTACGATCAAGGACAAAGAGGGAACTGCGCTTGATTTGTCGCTTCGAGCGGATAATGTTTATCAGCTTAACAGAATGCGGCTGAGCTTTGATGAGCGTCCCGATGTCATTTTACGCGGAGTTGTTGCACTTTTGACGGGAAATGTTGATTATTTGTTTGAAGAATAAGATATTTTGTCATATTATATAATCTATAATCAATGAATACACATATTTTTAAACTTTAAAATGATTATTTTTTAAAAAGGTATTGACTTATATGAATTGGGGTGTTATAATTGTAACATCAAAGAAAACTTAACGTATATCAAAAATTTTTTTGATATACGTTAAGAAAAATCGGCAATTGAAACGGAATGTGTATTTCATCGAGACGAAAGAATTTCGGCAGGTTGTTCTACTGTGAAAACTAAAGATTTTAATACTGAGAATATCGGTGGAGAAGATCTTAATTTGCTTCTTTCAGCCGTTGTGAACGGACAAGATGAAGCATTTGAAATCCTGAAGGATGAATATGCTCCTCTTATAGCAAAGGAAACAAAATTTGCGGCGGAGCGGATCTCGGAGGAATTCAATATTTCCGTGACGGAGCTTTTTGATGATTTAGAACAGGAAGCTTCATTGGCACTTTACAAAGCTGCAGTGAACTATGACGCAGGCAGTTACGGAAAGAATGTTACATTCGGATTATATGCCAAGGTGTGTATCCATAATGCGATGGTGTCTGAAATTCGACGTGAATGCGGAAAAAAAAGACGCGCTACACGTCAGTTATCGATGAAAAATATTGAACAGTCTGTTCCGAATGAATCAGATGAATCTTTCGGTGCTTTATCGGCGATGAAGCTTGAAAATATCGTCGGAGAGAGTAAAAAGTGTATGTCGAAATACGAAAAACAAGTCTTTGATTATCTTCTGCAAGGCAAATCATCACGCGAAATATCTCGTCTCACGGATAGATCCTATAAGTCGGTCAGCAACGCACTATACAGGTTAAGGGTCAAGCTTAAAGGTTTGTCGAAGTCATAGTTGTATCTAACCGTATTAACGGCTCATGATAAATAGGCCCGAATAGCTTAAATAAGAGCGTTGTTTTCAAAGGTGACGGTTCAAATCCGTCGAGGGCAAAATAAATTTAAACCCTTTAAAGAGAGGTATGCAAGATGTACGAGGATAAGACCCTAAAGTGTAAAGAATGCGGAAATGATTTTGTGTTCACAGCAGGAGAGCAGGAATTCTACGCAGAAAAAGGATTCCAGAATGAGCCGCAGAGATGTAAAGCTTGCCGCGATGCAAGGAAGAATGCAGGACGCGAGCCGAAAGAAATGTTTACTACTGTCTGCAGTAAGTGTGGCGGAGAAGCTAAAATTCCTTTCCAGCCTTCAAATGACAGACCTGTATATTGCAGCGACTGTTTTGCTGAGATGAGATCTCAGGGTTAAACAGCTTTACACAATTAAAACAGACAAAAAGCCGGGATTATCCCGACTTTTTGTGTTTAACAGCGCTATCTGAAAACAACTTTTTTACAATTTATTTAAAATTGTGCGTTTTCCATTGAAAATTGTACTCTGAGGAAGTATAATAATGTTGGATAGTTTAAATAATCCGCAGACACCGAAGAGGTGTTATGCCGGGGGATGATATGTAAAGGAGACGCAAGCTGTTGAAAAGAATTTCAAAAAATACTTTAAGACAGATATTTGACAATAAAATAATCATGTATGCCTTGTATGCGGTATTGGCGGTCATAATCGCGGAAATTCTCAACTGCGGCAGCATTGTACAAGGATTTACATACGTCATCAGATGTCCGCTTGCATTCTTAAGCGCCTTTTTTATAGTTTATATAACATATCTTCTGACACTGCTTGTTCCGCGCAGACTAGGAGCATTTTTGCTCATGTGCGGGATCTGGCTCGGTCTTTCAATAGCAAACTATGTACTGCTGACTTTCAGAGTAAATCCGCTCTCGGCGGTTGACTTCAAAATATTGATTTCCGTTATTGGCATAATAAACGTTTATCTTTCTCCGATACAAATAATTCTGATAATTGCCGTGATAGCTGCGGCTGTAGCTCTTGCCGTACTTGCGATGATTCATTTTCCGCCGCACAAGCCGAGATTTAAAACTGTAATACCGGCGATTCTTCTGTCTGTTTGTTTATCGGTGATTTTCGTTTTTGCGTCAAAACAGGCATACTCACGCGATATGTCGGATTTGAACCTCCCGGAGGCTTACAAGCAGTATGGATTTGTTTATTGCTTTGCCGTAAATACGGCGGATCGCGGTATTGCACGTCCGGATGAATATTCATCGCGCAGTATACGTGATATACTGGATCTTATACAGCGAGACACTCACACAGGTGAACATGAGGAAAGGCCGAATATTATTATGGTTCAGCTTGAATCCTTTTTTGATGTAAGCGAGATTCGAGGACTTGAAACAAGCAAAGACGCGACGCCTTTTTTCAGAGAGCTTAAAGAAAAGTATCCGTCGGGGTATCTTGAAGTTCCTGTCTGCGGAGCAGGCACGGTCAACACCGAATTTGAAATTCTCTGCGGAATGAGCCTTTCAAGTTTCGGTCTCGGAGAGTATCCGTATGAGAGCATTCTTAAAGAAAAAACATGTGAATCAGTTTCATACCGACTTGGTGACGACGGCTATACCTGTCATGCTGTTCATAATCATACCGGTACGTTTTATGACAGATATAAGGTTATGAAAAATCTCGGATTTGACACCTTTACGCCTGTTGAATATATGAGCGATGTTGAAAGAAACGAGCTTGGCTGGGCATGTGATAAAATACTGACAGGTGAGATAATCGGAGCAATGGACAGTACTGAGGGTGTCGATTTTGTATATGCGGTTTCTGTACAGCCTCACGGAAAGTATGTCAGAGAGGACGGAGAATGGGGAGATATATCAGTCTCGGGAAAATTTGATGAGGACATTCTTAACGGTTATAAATACTATGTAAATCAGTTGTATGAGACAGATAGGTTTATCGGTGAGCTGATAGCTTCAATTTCTGAGCGCGGTGAGGATGCGGTGATAGTTTTCTTCGGAGATCATCTTCCGAGCCTTTCTCTTACAGAAGAGGATGTTGAATCAGGCTCTGTTTATAAAACGGAATATGTAATATGGAGCAGCTTTGACATGGGAATTGACAACTGCGATATGGAAGCGTACAGGCTTGCTTCGTATCTCACGGGTGCGCTCGGTGTCGGAAACGGAGTAGTATCAGATTTTCATAATAAAATGTACGGAAAAGAAAATTACAGAGAACTGCTTGACGAGCTGTCTTACGATCTAATTTTCGGTGAAAAGTACGCTTACGGCGGTGAATTTCCGTATGAAGTTCCCGATATGCAGTTTGGATGGCATGATATTACATGTGAGAGCGCATACATCAAAGGAAATATACTGTATGTAAACGGCAACGGATTTACTGAATCGAGCGTGGTATACGTTGACGGAAGACCGAAGGAAACAATTTATATTGACAGTACTCTTATTGTTTGCACAAACGTTAAAGAGGCGGAAAAGATTGAAGTCGCGCAAACTGCCGGAAACGGCACGGTATTCGGAAAGATCGAACTGCCGCTCTATGAGCCGCTTATTAATGGACGCTCATAGAGATCTGTATTGGGAAAGTAAGGGATAACGGCGCTTACAGTGTATATTGCATATTTTCAGGGTACAGTACATTTGTAAATTCAATCAATTTTTAAGAATAGGAAGTTTGAGAAAATGAAAAAAATACTGAGCTTTATTCTTGTTTTGACAATGATCTGTTCTATGATCTCCGTATTTTCCGTTGGGATAGATGCCGCCGCTGTGAATTGGAAATTTTCCGAGGAGTCCGGGGAGCTTACCTTTTTCGGAAGCGGAAAAATGCCCGATTTTGATAAAGCTGAGGACGCACCGTGGGATTATCTCAGGTGGGAGGTCAATTCGATAGTGATTGAACACGGCGTTACCCACATAGGAAACAACAGCTTTTATATGTTTTCTTCACTTCATGATGTGACGCTTCCCGAATCGCTTAACAGCATCGGCGCTCATGCGTTTGAAAAATGCTGGGAGCTTGAATTTGTCGATATGCCGAACAGTGTGACGGAAATCGGCGGTTATGCTTTTTCGGATTGTTATAAGCTCGGGCGTGTTGCAATCGGACTTAATACATCTAAGCTCAGACAGATCGGAGACGGTGCGTTCAGTCTTTGTACGTCGCTTAACGGAATGAATATCCCGAAGACTGTGACATATATAGGAAATGAGGCATTCAGAAGCTGTACCTCATATAAAAATATAAAGCTACCCGACAGATTGGAATATATCGGAAAGGGAGCATTTGAATCGTGTACGTCTCTGAAAGAGATAGATATTCCGTGGCAGATAAAAGAATTGCCTGATTTTGCGTTTTTCGGCTGCTCGTCTCTTGAAAAAGTTACGGTTGGAAAATATTTTGAAAAGATCGGCCGCGAGACGTTCATGTGGTGCGATAAACTCGACATTTTAGTATTTCCCGCCGGACTGTCGGAGATCGGAGAAAATGCTTTCGGTTATTACTATCTTGACGGCAAATATATACTTTATAAGAATGCAAAGCTTTCCTCTCACGGAGGCGATGCCGCCGAAGCTTATGCTGAAGCAAACGGAATTAGATTTTTAAAGTATGATCTGAACTATGATTGTTCGTATTCTTGTCCCGTATGCGGAAAATGTACTGTTAAGTGCGATCAGTATATTTGCCTTGACGCTTGCAAAGGGCACGATTTCCCTGTCTCAGGCAAATGCGGAGAGAACGCAGAATGGACGTTGTCAAATAAAGGAGAGCTTAAAATTTCAGGCTTCGGAGAAATGACTGATTTTGATTTCCGCGGCGCGCCGTGGGAGGATTACGGAAGCTTTATAAAATCGGTATCTGTTGAAGGTACGGTTCAGAGCGTAGGATCGCATGCTTTTGAAGATTTTGAAAATCTGAGAACCGTGAAATTTTCGGGATCGGTTAAGGAAATTCACAGCAAGGCGCTTTTCGGCTGCACAAATCTTGAAAGTGTCAGCTTCGGGGAAGGGCTTGAAATAATCGGCACATATGTCTTCGGACGTTGCACAGAACTTAGAAAAATCAGACTTGACGCTTGTTCTTCGATGAAAGAAATATCAAGAAGCGCGTTTACGGGCTGTTCGTCTCTTGATACGGTAACCTTGCCTTCGGGAATCGAATCTATCGGAGCTTACGCTTTTGAAAACTGTTCTTCACTGAAGCATATCGACGTTCCTGCTTCTCTGAATTCTGTTGGAACCCGCGCTGTTGGTTTTGAGTTTACATCAGACCGCAGATATGTTAAAACAGAGGATTTCTATATATCGGGTGACGCTTCATCGGACGCTTTGAGATACTGCAATGTATACGGAATAAGATTTGAACGCACGGATACGCACGTTTGTGCGGACAAATGCGAAGAGTGCGGAAGATGCACAAATATCTCATGCAGATATCCCGAATGTACTGACAAGTGTGATTTGATATGCTCACTTGATTGGGACAATCCTTATAATGATGTGAAATCTGACGAATGGTATTTTGAGGCTGTAAAATATGCGACGGTCAAGGGATTGTTCAATGGCAAGGGAGAGGGCATATTCGCTCCAAATGAAACGGTAACGAGAGCGCAGGCAGTAACTGCTCTTTGGAGACTTTCGGGTGAGAGTGAGCCTGAATCGGAAAGTCCGTTTGAGGATCTGAGCGCCGACTGGTACATAACAGCTGTAGAATGGGCATATGAAAAGGACATCGTAAACGGAGTGAGCGAGACTCTCTTTATGCCGAACGAAAATCTGACTCGCGAACAGCTTGCGGCAATTCTGATGAGATACAGACGCATGACCGACGGCGGATATATAATGAACGGCGCTCCCCTTGACGCTTTCCCTGACAGCGCGGAGGTATCGGATTATGCAAGGACGGCTATGTCATGGGCATACGGCGACGGTCTTATTGCGGGAATTGATGTCGGCGGCGTTGATTATCTTTCGCCGAAAAGCGGAGCGACGCGTGCTCAGCTTGCGACTATATTTATGCGCATGATACGCTACAGATAAAGATACTTAACTGTTGTGCTTTCATGGAGCTGTTTGAAAATCTTCCCATTCCGCTGGAGACTTTTCAACAGTTTTCAGGGGAAACTTATATACTCAAACGAAGTTATTTTACGAAAGGCTTATAAGTCTGAAAATAAAATGTGCAGGGTGTACATGTCAGCTGATTTAAGACACGATTTGTACCTTTTGCCGGGCGAATTTCGCCTACGGATAAATCTCTATATAAATGACTGCTTTAGCGCCAAATGCGCTAAAGTGTGGAAAGGCATGGTCATAAATAATGATAATATTAAAGGCGGCGTCTCCGCTTGATAAATTTTTTCTCACCGATTCAATTGAAAATGTTGAAACTCCGAATTTTCCTCCCGTTTTTCCGGGAGAAACCTTTGCTTTTCATGCTGTTTATACTGCTCCCGACGCAAGTTATTTAAAGGAAAAATGCAGAGCAGTGCTTGAGTCGGATGTCGGCTGCGGCACACTGTATTCTGTGGAGCACGTGCCTGTCAGAACTACGCATTATCCCGATTCTTATGACGACAATTATATTTCATATACACCCGGACTTTTTCCCGATGTTATGAATGAAATTTCAGGGCAAGATCATCTTTATGCTCCGCAGACGGGAGTAAATATGCTACGTGCGGAGATCAAAATTCCCGAGGATACAAAAAGCGGAAGCTACAGTGCGGCGCTAACGGTTATTTCTGAGGAAACGGGAAAAGAAACCGCAGTTACGGTGCGGATAAATGTTCTCCCCGAGATTCTCCCAAAGCAGAAAACCGTGGTTATGCAGTGGCTTCACGCCGATTGTATTGCCGAAAGGTACGGTCTTGAAGCTCTGTCAGACACTCATTTTGAATACATAAAAAAATATGTGCGGCGCGCAGTTGAAAACGGGATCAACGCACTTCTGACGCCTGTTTTCACGCCTCCGCTTGATACGGAGATCGGCGGAGAGAGACTGACGGTACAGCTCGTCGGCGTAAATATAACAGACGGAAAGATAAGCTTTGACTATACGCTTCTTGACAGATGGATTGATATGGCAATCGACTGCGGAGTTGAATATTTTGAAATCGCGCATTTGTTTACTCAGTGGGGAGCGCATCACGCGCCTAAAATCATTGCAAACAAAGACGGAGAGACGGTGCGGCTGTTCGGTTGGGAGACAGATGCGCTCTCGGATGAGTATGTAAGCTTCATAAGACAATTCTTAACAGAGCTTATCGCTCATATGAAGTCGAGGGGACTTGATAAAAAGTGCATCTTCCATATTTCGGACGAACCGTCGGAAAAGGATGCCGAAAGCTACAGAAACGCTGTGGCATCGGTCAGAGACGTGCTTGACGGATATATCGTGGCTGACGCGCTGTCCGATGTGTCATATTATGAAGACGGAACATGCCGCTGTCCGATCCCTTCTACCGACCATGCTAAGAAATTTTTGAAAGAGATACCCGAAGGATTGTGGGTGTACTATTGCTGCAGTCAGAGCGTAAATGTGTCAAACAGATTTATCGCTATGTCGCTTGCGCGGACAAGAATCATCGGGCTTCAGATGTGGAAATATAAAGCGGCAGGTTTCCTCCATTGGGGATATAATTTCTATAATTCACAGCATTCGAGATATAAAGTTGACCCGTATATCTGTACGGACGCCGATTATTTTGCTCCTGCAGGGGATGCGTTTTCCGTTTATCCGGGCGACGGAGGAGATGCTGTTCCGTCCCTCAGACTGAGAGCATTTTACGAAGCGCTTTGCGATATCCGCGCTCTTGAAGCAGTTGAAAATCGTTTCGGGCGCGATGCGGCTCTTGCCTGCCTTATGGAAGAAAAGTACGGTGAGCTTACCTTTGAAAGCTATCCGAAAAACGGGGATTATCTTTTGAAGGTGAGAGAAAATATCGGAGAGATGCTACAAAACAGGTAAAATAAGGCATAAATCCGTGCAAATTTTGAAAAATATATTTCAATTTACATACTGTTGTGATATAATAACATATAAGCCTGACTTTTGCAGTCAGTTTTGATATTTATAATGGAAAGGCGGACCTTACAGTGAGTATGGGACAAAAAAAGAAAAATGAGTCACCGGATATTACTATGGCCGGCACTCATCTGGCAGAGAAAAATGCAGCAAATTCTGTAATAAAAAAAGTTGTAACTTGGGTTGTGGCAATAGCTATAATCGTATTTCTTGTAGGTATGACGGCATATAATTATTTGTCGGACAGCGGATTTTTTGAGCGAAATAAGGTAGCGGCTTCTTCGGAAAACTACTCTGTTACTCAGCCGGAAATGACATTCTTATTCTATAATTCTATTCAGACCTTAGAGTATCAGATGCAGTCTTACGGTATGAGCGCGTCTTCAATAGGACTTGATATGACAAAGTCGTTGAAGAGCCAGGAATCCATGTATGGCGGTACGTGGTATGACTATTTCAGCTCTCAGGCAGAAAACTCGGCAAGTCAGCTTCTGTACCTCTGCGAGGCTGCAAAAGCCGCAGGACTTGAGCTTGACAGCGATGACATTAAGGACATCGACAAAGAGATCGATACTCTCGAAGAAAACGTAAAGAATCAAGGCTCAACGCTTAAAGAGTACATAAAAAATAACTACGGTCCTTCCGTATCCGAAAAGGATATAAGAGAGGTATACAAGCTTCAGATTCTGGCATCAAAGTATATGCAGAAGATATCCGACGAGATTGATACAAGCGACGAAGTACTTGAAGGTATATATGCTGCAGATCCTCAGTCTTACGATAAGGTAAGCTATCTCCAGTATACATTTAATTATGAGGATTTTATGCCTGAGGAAGAGGATTCTGACGAAACGGCGGATACTGCCGATACGACAGCGGATGATACAACTGCTGCCGATACCGAAGCTGAGCCTGAGGAAGATCCTGCCGCAAAGTCTGAGGCAATAGAAAAGATAAAGGGCTATGCCGCAGAGCTTGCCGAAAAGAAGGACGTTGACAGCTTTAACGAATATGTGAAAAATTATGAAACTTCTGTACTCGGAAAGTCAGAGGAAGATGCAGATAAGGCAATAACATCTGCCGAGCACAATAAAGTCGGATATTCGGACAGCAGCGAGATCATAAAATGGGCGTTCGGCGCAAAAGTCGGAGATATCGATACATCCGATGTGAGCGACGGCGATAAAATAGCTGTAACACTTCTTACAGCCGAGAGAGCACGTGATGAGGAGATTGCTACTTGCGATGTCCGTCATATTCTCTTCAAGCATGATACTTATGAAGATGATACAAAGGCACGCGAGGTTTACGACAAGTGGGTTGCAGACGGCGCAAAGGTTGAGGATTTTGAAGCCTTGGCTGCTGAATATTCCGAGGATCCCGGTTCTTCTGAGAAAGGCGGACTTTACGAGCATGTTGAACGCGGTCAGATGGTAACGGAATTCAACGACTGGATATTTGATGAGAACAGAGTTCCCGGCGATCATGATATTGTTGAAACGGCTGATATTGGCTGGCACATTATGTACTATGTAGGCGGCGGAGAGAGCGGCTGGAAGCATACAATAACGCATGAGCTTGAGGAAAAGGCTGCTGAGGAAGCCGACACTAAAGCCAAAGAAGAGTACAGCGTAAATATTGATAAAGATGTTATGTCGTCTTTGGCGTAATAATACAGATAAATAAAAAATATACTGCCACCGGGCAGTGAATGCGAAAAGCATTCGTCGCAGCATCATTAGGTCTTTGAAGATGCGCGGTCGAATGCTTTTTGTTTAAGATGTATGTTATACACTGAAACGGAGTTTAGTGTGAAAGATATGTTAAGCGTGTATAAAAGCGCCTCTTTACACACAAATTCTTGTTTTCTTCTGAAACACTGAAGAAATTCATTATTCCGCTTTAGCGGATAAATGGAGGTTAGTATGAAAATTAATAGGTTGCTATGTTCTCTTACCGTATTTGAAAGATGGCTGTGGGGTGTGTCGGCAGTTGTGATCGCCGCATCGTATATTCTATCGGGAGCAGGAGATTTTCTGACGCTTATAGCGTCTCTCATAGGAGTGAGTGCGCTTATATTTGTAGCAAAGGGTTATGTTGCAGGACAGGTGCTGTCTGTAATATTTGCCGTGTTTTACGGAATAGTTTCGTTTTACTTCAAGTATTACGGGGAAATGATAACATATTTGTGCATGAGCGCACCTGCTGCCGCATTTTCCGTTGTATCTTGGCTCAGGCATCCGTATGCGAAATCTGATGAGGTAAAGGTGGCGAAGCTGACATTTAAGCACACGGCGGCGGCAGCATTATTTGCAGTTGCCGTGACGGTGATGTTTTATTTCATTCTCCGCGCTCTCGGTACAGCCAAATTAACCGTAAGCACATTATCGGTTTTTACAAGCTTTTTAGCGTCCGAGCTTGTATTTTTACGCAGTCCTTTTTACGGAGTTGCATATGCCGCAAACGATATTGTTTTGATTATCATGTGGACGCTGGCATCGATTGAGGATATATCTTATATGCCTATGATCCTGTGCTTTGTGATGTTCCTTGCGAACGACATATACGGATTTTATAATTGGCGGCGCATCGGCGCAAGACAGCAGAACGAGGGGAACAATGAGGGGAACTTTTAAAAGTTCCCCTCAAACTTCTCTGCTTTTGAGAAGAGGTTATTTTTTTGTTTTGATAAAGGCGCAGTAGCTGCGAAGCCGTTTTCTTTCCGCACTTTCTTTTATAAAAGAAAGATGCCAAAGAAAACCTTCGAGGTGGCTTCGCCCCCTAGAAGCTCACCCCTTTACTGTGCTCCGCAAAACAT
>JAAWQR010000005.1 GCA_022800625.1 Clostridiales bacterium
TGCCCAGTGAGTCTTAGTATCGTTAAAGGTTACTTTATCACCCATGCCCTTGATCTCTTCATCGGATACACCTGCGTATCTGCGAATGATCGTTGCAAGTTCTGCTCTTGTTGTCAGTTCAAGCGCACGCCAATATGTTTTTCCGTCAGGCTCACCTTTGCCCAACAAATATCCTGCATCAAATACAGTTTTTGCTTCTTTAAAGTACCAATTTCCTTTTTCTTTTTCAAGATCCGATGGAAGAGACTTAAAAACATTATCGGTAACATCCTTTGACGGACCGTTTGCAGGAAGCTTTTCTGCATTAACGCTTACAGCCATGCTCATTCCTGTTAGCATTGCAAATGTAAGAAGAATACTGACGATTTTTTTATTCATAATTAACATCTCCTGAAAACATTATTTGGTAACTGTTAGTACCGAGTTGTCTATATAATATCACAAAATATATAAAAATGCAATATCAAATATAAATATATTATCTGTTTTGTTAAATATCACTAAATTTCGGAAACATATTTCTCATTTAGAGTTGTAATTTAGTTCATTTTAAACAATTCGATTTAACGCACTTATAATATGACATATAAAAAGCGGACCGGAGCCTAGAATAAGATAGACTCAAGTCCGATTTTTATTAAACTATAGAGGTTTCTTTTATCGTATAAGGAAGAATCATTTTTATTGCGTTATTCAGATTCTTAACGTGAACTGAACCGTCGGTGTCCGCTCTTTCTCCGTCAAGAGACCAAGTGAGCGGGTTTTCACTTGTTATATAGGCGCTGTCGATATTGTCAAAGATAATCATATCGGATTCATAATTTTGAGTTATAAGCGAATTTATACATTTGTTAAGTTCAATAAGATTTTTAGGTTTTTTTATGAGGAGAAGCTCAAATTTTCCGTCGTTCATCGTAACCATGCGGTCGTCGAACGAGATTATTCCTCCGACAGAAGTACTGTTGGCAATAGCTCCGAAAATAAAATCGTCCTCGTATACCACTCCGTTTTTTGCGTCAATTTTTACATGCTCCGCGCGTATAGAGGATATTTCTTTAATTCCTTCAAGTATATATGCAAGATGACCGAGAGTGTTTTTTGTATCCTGCGGCGTGGAATACGATGATTTTGTGAATGCGCCGAAAGAGGCGACATATGTGAAAAAACGGTCTCCGAACATTCCTACGTCGAGAGTTCTTTCTATTCCTTCCGAAATATCAAGAGCAGCTTCCCTCGGATCCTTTGACAGATTAAGAGTAGATGCAAAATCGTTTGTGCTTCCCGACGGAATATAACCGAGCGGAGTGTCGGATTCGGCGCTTATAAGACCTCCGACAGCTTCGTTAAGCGTGCCGTCTCCGCCGGCGCATACGATCATATCATAATTGCCGCATTCTTTCATACAAAGTTCGGCAGCATGTCCGCCGTATCTTGTAATTTCGACCGTTACCCGCATATTGTGTTCGGTAAGGGTGTCGATAATATCGAAAAGCGTTGTTTTTGCTTTCATTTTTCCGGCTTTCGGATTGATTATCAGCAGTACATTTTTCATAAGCGTTTCATACTCCTTTGCTTAATATTTTTTCTCATAAGCCGTTTGTTATGTGTCAATATACGATGTTACTCGGAAAAAAATATGCCGGGCGGAAAAGCTCCGCCCGGCAGGAAGTTTTTAAACTACAAGATGTCTCTTGATCTTTTTAGTGTTCGTTTTTTCAAATTCCGTGCTGCGAATTTCAATGCGCATTACGCGCTTGAAAGAAGGAAGCTTTCTGTTCATTGAAGCTATGGAGTGTTCAAGAGTACGCTTTATTGTGTCCTCGTCACAGTCTTCGGGGAATTTTTCCGCATTAGGGAATATAACTGCGGTAAGCTCGATTTTATTTCCGTCAGAACTTCGTCCGACAACGACGCATTCCGATATCTGATCAATATGTCCGAGATATTCTTCAATTTCTTCAGGGAAAACATTTTTTCCGTTTTCAAGAACAATAACGGACTTCATTCTACCCGTAATAAATATGTAGCCGTCATCGTCAATATATCCGATGTCTCCCGTGCGATACCAACCGTCTTCGGTAAAGGAGTCTGCATTGCCCTCAATATTGTCAAAGTAACCGATCATTACATTTGTACCTTTG
Source organism: Clostridiales bacterium (assembly GCA_022800625.1). Lineage (GTDB taxonomy): Bacteria > Bacillota > Clostridia > Oscillospirales > CAG-272 > RUG11130. The sequence goes on from JAAWQR010000005.1 coordinate 2,142, forward strand.
ACCTGAATTTCTCCGTCAACATATCCGTAGTCTGTATTGACTGCCTTACAGTTCGGATCGATTCTTACCTCACAGCAGGGAACACTGCGTCCTACTGAGCCGTATTTACGTGCATAATAAGGAGTTACCGCTACAAGAGGAGAGCATTCTGTTATGCCATATCCTTCGTAAACCGATATTCCGAAATTTTCAAAGGCTTCTATCATCAGCGGATCCAGCGGAGCTCCGCCGCAGATAATCTTTTCAAGTCTTCCGCCGAATGCCTGAAGTACTTCTCCGAAAATGCGGCGTCTCATATCAACGCCAGCCGCGTTCATTGTGCCTGCGGCGATAATTCCGATCTTCAGCTTGTTTTCTTTTCCTGAATTTCTTGCTTCAGTCCATATTTTCTTGTGCATGGTATAGAGGAAAAGCGGTACGAGAACCAAAGCTGTCGGACGGAAAAGTTTAAAATTTTTGATGACATGGCTGAGTGAGTCGTTAATACAAATATGACAGCCGTATACCATTTCGGCAAGCGTGCAGGCAAGCTCATACGTATGGTGCATCGGAAGCACGGAAACTACAGTATCGTCAGGATTAAAGTCAACTGTTTCACATGCACTCGTAACGACTGAGAAAATATTTTTCTGAGAGAGCATTACGCATTTGCTGCTTCCCGTAGTGCCTGATGTGAACAGAAATTCTGCAAGCTCGTTTTCCTGAAGATTATCGGTCGGCAGAGTATATCCGTTATTTATGTTTTCCTGCCCGAGACGGATTATGTCGGGAATATTTTTTTCTTTTTCACTGTTTTTGTTTCCGGTAAAACTGATGTAAAGCTGCGGCTCATATTCGCCTCCGTGCAGCTTTGAAATGCTGTTTTCAAGAGATGCGGAATAAACGATAGCATCGGCGTTTATCCATTTAAGAAAATTGGTGATCTCCTCAGGTGCAAGTTCTCTGTCCATCGGAACGATAACTCCGCCTGACGCCATTACTGCAAGATATGTGCAGAGCCACTCGGGTGACGTTTCACCGATAACCGCAATTCTGCGTCCCGAGAGTCCTACGGCATCAAGTCCTGCTGCAAGCGAGATCGTAGTATCATAGAATTCTGAATAAGTTATGTCATTAAGCTTGTGTTCAGTCGTAAAATATGAAAAGAGAGTTTTGCCTCCGTGAGATTTGATTCTGTCAAGCGTGTCGTAAATATTTGAAACAGGCTCGTAAATTCGCTTAGTTTTAGACCTTTTATGAATTTTAACCTTTAATTTTTTCATTAAGAGATTGCGCCTTTCATTTAATTTATGATGTGCCGTACATATTTACAGAATAAGTCGAAATACGGATTTCGGATTTTTGTACTGTTATGGAATACTGTGTCTGCACAAATCCGAAAGAAAGCATGGTCATAATTATGGGTTACATCAACTTTAAAAGCTACAAATTATGATATCATAATTTGAGAAATTTGTCAATACAAAAACTTTACCTGAGGGTGCAGTCCTGAATAGCATAATCGGGCCGCTGTGCTCATATATTGAACTATCGAATACTGTGCGGATGTCAGCATAGCTTCCGCCGGAGCACGAAAATAAAATCAGAGAAGGGGTATGGTTTAACGAATGAACACTAATTTAAAGCTGTCTCTCAGCAGATTTGATATCGGTATGCCGCATGAGGTGTCGGAGGAATTCACACTTCCGGATTATATGCCCGAGGTGAGGAGAATTGTGTCGTGCACAGCGCAGGTTCTTCCCGAAAACAAGTATCTTGAAAGCAGTGAGGTATCTCTGTCGGGACTTGCGGCATATACGGTGTTATACGTTGGTGAGGACGGAGAGCTTGTAAGCGCTCCGCTCAATTCGGAATACAGCGTCAGAATACCTTGTCAGAACTGTGATATGAGCGATCTCGGAGTTGGCGATATAGGATCGCATACCGTCCTTGAGAATGTGACGTGCCGTGCAACGGGACCGCGCAGACTTTCACTTACAGGAAGAATGCGTTCAAGAATATTTGCGGCAGGAGCGGAAGAAATGCGGGAAAAAACGGTTCTCGGCGCAGGCAGCGGAGGGGATGTTACGGCTGCCGATGAAATGTCGCTTGAAAGACACAAAAGACGGGTTGAGTGCAGCGCTCCCGCGTTTGCATCTGTGACAGGCAGCGCTTCCGGAGAGCTCCGCGAAAGAGAAGGTACAAAAGTGATCTCATGCGGAGGATCTGTCAGCGTAAGCGATGTTCACTTTGACGGAGACGCCGCCGTCATACGCGGAGACGCATATGCCGAGTTTCTTTTGGTAAGCTCTGACGGTGAATATTCAAGCTCACGCGTTAAAGCTCCGTTTGAAGAGAGAGTATCACCCGATTTTCACCGCCGAATTCCCGACGGTGCGGCAAGATCGGCAGCTGCGTTTGCAAGATGCGCCGCAGTCAGCATAAACGGCGGAGACGGCGGAGTATTTCTGTGGGAGCTTGAGTATGATATTGATGCGCTGATAAGCGCAACCTACGGTGTAGAGGTTACGGACGACGCATATTCCACATCATATGACAGCAGCATTGTATATAATGACTGCGATGTGCTTTTGTGCCTGAAAAATACAAATTCACATCTCAGCGTGAGCGGTTCAAAGCAGGTTGCATACGGAGAAGGACGAAGCATATCTCATGTATCGGGAAGAGCGGCGCTCGACAGATATGACATTCAGCCTGACGGAAAGATCGTTCTCAGCGGAAGCTGTACCGTTACGGTAACGGTCGGCGGAGAGGGAGAATTCTCATGCGAGGAGATCGTTATTCCAGTGAGATATGAGTGTGACGGCGCACGGTTTGAACTCGGAGTTCCGAGCGCGATCTGTGATATAAGTATGATATATGCAGACGCACGGCTTGACGGAGGAAGACTGAGCGTGGATGCGGAACTTGGAATTTCACTTTCAGCATCTCTTTCACAGAAAACCAGACTTGTCGGCGAAGTTTTGCTTGATAAAAATTCACCGCTTGATGTAAAAGGAAGCTGCGTGAAGATTTATTACCCTTATGAGAATGAGGATATTTGGGATATCGGAAAGAAATACCGCTGTGAAACGGGAAAAATTTCTTTCTGTGAGGGAGGATCTCCCGCTATAATTACAAGATAAACTTTTGTCTTGAAAGCACAAAACAGGCTCATGCCGACCGATTGACGTCGCGCATGAGCCTTGTTCATCATGAAGAGCTGCTTCATATCCGTTTTTTATAATTCAATATCCCAAATTTCAGCGTCGCTCGGCATTCTCCAGTCGCCGCGCGGTGAAAGTGCGACAGATCCCACTTTCGGTCCGTCAGGCAGTGCGCTTCTCTTAAACTGCTGTGTGAAGAAACGGCGCATGAATACTTTGAGCCAGCCTTTTATAATATTATCGCTGTACTCGTCTCCGAATGCAGCCTTTGCAAGACGGAATATTTTGTCGGGAGTTTCGCCCCATCTTACAAAATGATACAGGAAGAAGTCGTGAAGCTCATAAGGCCCTACGATGTCCTCAGTTCGCTGTGCGATCTCACCTTCCTTCGGCGGAAGAAGCTCGGGACTTACAGGGGTTGCAAGTATATCCTTCAGCACTTCGGATAAAGCAATTCTGCCTTTGCTTTCAGCTTCATCTGCATAATATGATACGATGTGCCGTACAAGCGTTTTCGGTACTCCTGCATTCACGCCGTAATTTGACATGTGGTCTCCGTTGTAGGTTGCCCAGCCGAGAGCAAGTTCAGATAAGTCTCCCGTACCGACTACGATTCCTTCCTCGCTGTTTGCAATATCCATAATTATCTGGGTGCGCTCGCGTGCTTGCGAATTTTCGTAAACAACGGAATGATCGTGGGGATCATGACCTATATCTTTAAAATGAACGGCAACGGCATCTGCAATATCGATACATCTGAACGAACAGCCAAGCTCTGAACAAAGCGTTTCAGCGTTTGTGCGTGTTCTGCCGGTCGTGCCGTAGCAGGGCATAGTCACAGCTATGATATCGCTTGCAGGGCGGCTCAGATATTCCATGGCGCGAATCGACACAAGCAGAGCAAGACATGAATCAAGACCGCCCGATATTCCGATGACGGCGCATTTTGCGTGAGCAGCCGTAAGCCTTTTTGCAAGACCCCTCGCCTGTATATCAAGTATTCGCGAGCATACTTCCCGACGGCGGGTAATATCTCCGGGAATGAACGGTTCGGGATCGATCTTTCCCGTTATATCGGTTTCTGTGATCTCAAGAGTGAAAGGAATTCTGAGGAAATCGTCTGCATTTTCCTCTGAAGACTGCTGAGTTTTTATTCTGTCGTGCATCAGGTGAGCTGTATCAGCTGAGACGACCGTAAGCCTGCATTCTCCGAAAGGCGGATTCTCAGCTTTGATAACTCCGTTTTCCGCTATGATACAGTGACCTGAAAATACGAGATCGGTTGTCGATTCCTCGCACGATGCGCCTGCAAAAGCGTATGCGCATATATATCTTCCCGATGCCGCGCTGACTAAGGTTCTTCTGTATTCGTCTTTCCCGATAAGCTCGTCAGATGCCGACGGATTTACTATTACAGTAGCTCCCGCGCTTGCGAGCTCCGCAGACGGCGGAGCGGCAACCCACATATCTTCGCAGATTTCACAGCCGACGGAGAGAGAGGGCATGTTTTCACAATCAAAAATCAGTTTTGCTCCGAAAGGAACAGATTTTCCGAACAGATTTACAAATGAGTTTTTAGCAGGAGCGGCTGCGAAGTGGCGCTTTTCGTAAAATTCACCGTAGTTCGGTATGTTGCTCTTCGGGATTATTCCGAGAATCTCTCCGTGAAGTACGGCTGCGGCACAGTTGTAGAGCGCGCCTCGATAACTCAGAGGAAAGCCTGCAAAGAACAGCACATCGCAGTCGCTTGTTTCGCTTGCTATTCTTGCAAGCTCAGATATGCTGTCGTCAAGAAGCTTGTCGCTCAGGAACAGGTCTGAGCATGAATATGCTGAGATTGACAACTCGGGAAAAACGAGAACTTTAACCTGTTTTTCTGCCGCTTCTCGGACAAGAGATATCATTTTGTCAGCATTTTTTCGCGGGGAGGCGACAAAAACTTCAGGAGAAGCCGCCGCAATATTAACAATACCGTGTTTCATGTATTTATGACCGTATCTTTCTTAGGATTTTGTTTTTATTTCTTATAATTTGAGTCAGGGATAAATCTTGTTTATCTCATTTTTTCTTTTTTTCAGTTTGTGTCCCGCAGCCTGCACAGTATTCGGAAAGAGGACACATCGTACAGCGCGGATTTCGTGCTGAGCAGTATTCTCTGCCGAAAAGCACGATTCTGTGACAAAAATCGCTTTGCTCGCCTTTCGGGATAATTTTCTCCATGATCCGTTCCGTAAAGAGCGGATCGCGCTTGTCCGTGTCGTAGTAGCCGAGCCGTCCGCATATGCGAATGCAGTGCGTGTCCGCGACAATGCCGCCGATTCCGTATATGTCTCCGAGCATGAGATTTGCAATCTTTCGTCCGACTCCCGGAAGAGATAGAAGCTCTTCCATGGTATCCGGAACTTTACCGTCATATTTTTCTATAATTATCCGCGACATGTCAAGTATGCTTTTCGCTTTTGTGCGAAACAGTCCGCAAGGCTTTACAAGCTCTTCGATCTCGGAAAGAGCTCCGTTTGCCATGTCGTAAGCCGTAGGAAATCTTGCGAACAGGTCTTTGGTTACGATATTTACACGCTCGTCCGTGCATTGGGCGGACAGCCTTGCGGCAACGAGCAGCCGCCACGGATCGCCTCCGTATTCAAGAGAGCAGAGCGCGTCAGGATAAAGTTCCTTCAATGTTTCTATTATTTTGTCTGTATCGGGTTTTATATTCAATAATATCACCTCATTATTCTTCGGACGGTACGTCATCTGTGCCGCCGCCATCTTCAGGCGCATCGGGTGCAAAGTCTCCGACGGAAAAATATTTGTCAAATATACCGCGCACCGTATAGCCTGCGTTCGCACCTGTGTTTCCCTGTTCGATTACGCAGGTCGTGACGATTTCGGGATCGTCAAACGGTGCAAATGCGGTAAATACGGCGTTGTCGCTTTTGGTTTCCGAAATCTGCGCCGTACCTGTCTTACCTCCGACAGCTATCTGATAATCTTTAAACAGATAAGACGCCGAGCCGCTTTCGATAACGTCCTTCATTGCATCTAATACGATAGTGCTTATGCCGTCTTTAAGTTTAATTTCTCCCATTATTTTTTGCTCTGCCTCATGAACGGGAGTATCTGTTCCGTATTCGCACGCTTTATATAAAATGTGCGCATTGTATCTCGTTCCGTTGTTTATCAGAGCTGAAATATACATGCTCATCTGAAGAGGATTAAACAGATGGAGCTGACCTATCGCGGCGTACAGCGTGTCTCCGGGATTCCATGCTTCAAGTCCGTTATCGTCTCGGTATTCGGGGCAGTTGAGTATTCCCGTATTTTCAGACAGCTCAATTCCCGTGGGAGAGCCGAGGCCGAAGCCTTTCATGTATGAGACAATGCCGTCTATAGTCAAACGACGGCCTGCCTCATAGAAAAAATAGTTGCATGATTCCTGTATTGCGCCTGTTACGTTCAGCTCGCCGTGTCCCCGCGTACCGCCGTACATAACATTTATCCAGCATCGCGGACCGTTTGCGCTGTAGTATGTATAACGTCCGACGTCGTTTATTGTTTCGTAGGGCGTTATAACTCCTGCGTCAAGGGCTGCCGCCGCAACTCCCGGTTTGAAGGTGGAACCCGGTTCATAAATGCTGTTCAGAGCACGGTTCAGCATCGGAGACGTTTCGTCAGTTGTCAGATATTGCAGATCGTCCGAAAATGTGGAGAGATCATATGTAGGAAACGACGCAATCGCCAGCACCTCTCCCGTTTTCGGATCAACGCTTGTTACGGCTCCTGCCTTTGAATCCTCTCCCGTCTGAGGAGCGTATGCTTGGCTTTTTACGAATTCAATATTATCGGCAAGATAATCTTCCGCTGTCATTTGAAGGTCAATGTCTATCGTGAGATAAACGTCAAGTCCCGCTGTCGGTTCGGTTTCAACCTTTGTGTCGATTATGTTTCCGTATGAGTCTTCGGTAATCAGAAGCGTCCCGTCAACTCCGTGAAGATAGCTTTCAAAAGCCGCTTCAACTCCCGATATTCCGACTTCTGCGTCCATCGGATATCCGAGATCGGTATAATATTTCATATCGTTTGCGGATATTTTTCCGAGTCTTCCGATAATATGAGAGGCATACCCGGGATAGTTGTAGGATCGTTTCATTCCGCAGTATATGTTAAGACCGCGGGGATAACTTTCTTTAATGACAGACACGGTTTCAAGCGAGATATCTTTTGCGACAGTATACGGATTTTCATTTGAAAAATCGCACATTTCGGTGTCAAGCCTGTATTCAAACAGAAGCCGAGCCTTGTCCGTTGAGTACAGAAGCACGCCGTCGCTGTCTGCGATGCCGTATCTCTGCATAATAGCAATTCCTGCTTCATCGGCGCTTTTGTCATCTATTTCAAGATCTGCCGCCATCTTATTGTACCTTGAGGCGCGTGCAGAATCAAAAAAGCTTTCGTTATACTCAAAATAGAGCTTTTCGTCTCCCTCTGTAATATTAAAGGGATAGTATTTAGGACTTTGTATTTTTTCTGCTTCTCCGCGTTCGGTAAGACAAGAGACCGTATTGAGCAGAACATTATTTTTTTCATAAGCTTTTGAAGGCATACTTCCGTAGTCAAGCTGCAGGTCGTAATAATATTCGTTGGATACAAGTTTTTTACCGTTTCTGTCATAAATTTCGCCGCGCTGTGCCTGTATTTTTACGGTTCGGGTGCGGTTTGAAATATGCCCCGCAATCTCATAATAATCCTGTCCCGAGACTTGAAGATTTATAAATACGGCTATGTAAATAATACATACGGCGATAAAAATTACGCCGAGAAACGCACAGCGCCACGGATTTCCGATTTTTTTCTTCACTGTTATTAACTGCCTTTCATTTACATTGCTATATTAAAATTCACTTCTGCCAAATATGTAATCGGACTGTCAGAGCGAAACGGCAGTCCGACAGCCGCGGTTATTTGCGGCGTTTGCCGACATGGCAAAGCTTCTTTTTGATGCGGTGAGCAAAAGCGCAAAAAGCTATAAGAACAAGGACCGCTGCAATGATAAGAGCATAAAAATCATAGTCGAAAGAAAATTCTGTGTGCCACAGCTCACGCCCCGGTGAGCTTTTGCGGTATACCACGTCTTTCATCTGAAATGATTTGCGTACCATTACGGGATCGCTTTTCTTATACGCATTCCACGAGTGCGCGGCATCATTTTTTATTTTGTTTATATCCATTTGAAGTATCCTTTCGCGAATGCTTAACGCCTTTGAATCTTCTTTTTTATTATATCAAAAATCCTCTTTAATATCAATCGTTTTCTTTGTAAATTATTGCCCGCGCTCCTTTATTTCGGATAATCGGAATGCAAAACAAAAAATAAAAAAAGCAAAAGCGATGCGACTCTTCGTTCAAAAAGTATTGAAATGGACATAATTATGTTGTATACTGTTCTATGTATATCATTTCGGCGGTATGAGTCCAATTGAAATGCCAGCTGTATCAAATTTGAAATGAACTAAAGTTATCAACGCAGAAAGGTGTGTCAGACAATGAAGAAAAACGATGAAAATAAAGCGTCATGCCGACTTGGACGCGTCGGCGGTCAGGCGGTTCTTGAAGGCGTCATGATGAAATCGGGAGACGACTGCTGTCTCTGCGTACGCCGCGAAGACGGAAACATAAAAAAGAAAAACAGCAAATTTATATCGCTGAGAAAAAAATATAAATTTTTTAATCTGCCGATAATCCGCGGAGTAGTGAATTTTATTGAGATGCTTGTGCTTAATATGAGTACGCTGACAGATTCCGCAAATATGCTCGGAATCGAAGAGGCTGAGGCGGAAAGCAAATTTGAAAAATGGCTGACAGAGAAGGTCGGAGATAAGTTGATGACAATTATTACGGGGATTGCAATGGTTCTTGGAGTGGTACTCAGTATTGGACTTTTTATCCTGATTCCGACTTCAGTCACAAAGGGAATATCATACCTTTCGGGCGGAGATATGAACTTTTTCCTGCGCTCGGTAATAGAGGGTGTTTTAAAGATAGGCATATTTATCGGATATATCGCGCTCGTTTCGCTCATGCCCGATATCAGACGCACATTTGAATATCACGGCGCGGAGCACAAATCGGTGGCTTGCTATGAAAAAGGTCTTGATCTGACGCCTGAGAACGCCGCTGCATGCACACGTTTCCATCCCCGCTGCGGTACGAGCTTTATCTTTGTGATGCTCATTTTATCGGTGTTTATATCAATGTTTATCCGAATCGATGCGCCGATTCTCAGGAGTCTTGTGAAGCTTTTGCTTTTGCCGCTTTCAGTCGGTATCGGCTTTGAATTTATCATGTATGCGGGACGGCATGATAATGCGCTCACACGCGCGCTGTCAGCGCCCGGACTGTGGATGCAGAGACTGACTACAAAAGAGCCTGACGAAAGTCAGCTTGAGATTGCTATAGCGGCGCTCAAGGGCGCAATTCCGTCGGAATTCCCCGAGGCGGCGGAGGAGATCCCTGAGACTGAAACTGACACTGCAGATGATGTTTCTGAGGAGACAGAGAATATACCTGAAACAGGTGATGTCGAAAATGACGGTAAGTGAGACGTCGGGGCGCTTGCGGTGTGCGGGAATCCCGAATTTTCTCGGAGAAGCGCTTATGATATTATCGCACTTCACGGGACTTTCCGAAGCTTCTTTGCTTGCCGCGCGGAATGAAGATATTATACTTAGCAAGAGCGAAGCGTCTGCCGTTGAATCAGCGCTGAAGCGGCGTGAGAGACGCGAGCCGCTCCAGTATATCTTAGGCACGTGGGAGTTTATGGGACTGTCGTTTAATGTGTCGGATAAGTGCCTGATACCGCGCGCCGACACGGAGCTTCTCTGCGAAACGGCGATAGAAAAGCTTCCGAAAGGCGGAGTTTTTCTTGATCTCTGCACGGGAAGCGGATGTATCGCAATATCCGTAGCGCATTATCGTTCCGATGTTACCGTATATGCTCTTGAAAAATATCCCGAAACGCTTCAGGCGGCGCGTGAGAACGCTTGTAAAATTTTGAAAGACCGTGACAGAATACGCTTTATTTTGGCAGATGCTGTGAGTGCGGCGGACGCTGAAAAGTACTTTTTAAAGAACAGCTTTGATTTTATTGCGTCAAATCCTCCGTATGTTTCGGAAGATGAAATGGAAAAAACAGATCCCGAGCTGTCATATGAGCCACGCCATGCGCTGACGGACGGCGGTGACGGAATGTCGATCATTCGCGGTATTGCGGAGATCTATCCGTCATATCTTAAGCATGGCGGAATACTTGCGATAGAGCACGGCGCATATCAGGGGGGAGCGATCAGACGGATATTTTCCGAAAGGCTCTCTGAGGTTGAAACACTCAGAGATATGAGTGCTCTTGAAAGGGTTACTTTAGGGAGAAGCTGATTTGTGTGACATTTTACTCTTTAAGGTAATAAAATGATAAGGCGATAATTTAGAAAGGATTGGATTAGTACATAATTATGAAAAAGAGAATTGCAGCGCTTTTCGGCGGAAAATCATCTGAATATGAGGTGTCTCTTTCCACCGCATTTGCGCTTTTATCGGAAATCGACAGCGAAAAATATGATGTATGTAAGATAGGCATTACTAAGAACGGCAAATGGTATCTTTACGAAGGAGATCTTGACGCGATACTGCATGACAAGTGGCAGGAGAGCGGAAAAATATCAAAGATTCTGTTCTCTCCCAACAACGGAGAGTGCGAGATGCTTGTTCAAAAAGACGGAGAACTGACACCGCTCAAGATAGACGCAGCTTTTCCGATGCTTCACGGAAAATTCGGCGAAGACGGTCAGATTCAGGGCATGTTTTCCGTAATGGGAGTGCCTGTAGTCGGCTGCGGCGCGGCTTCAAGTGCAGTCTGCATGGATAAGGTGCTGACAAAAGCCGTAGTCGAAAAGCTTGACGGGATCAGGCAGGCAAAATGCATAATTTTGAGAGACGGCGACAGCGTGAGCGATGCTGCGTCTGAGGCGGAGGTTTTGCTCGGCTATCCGATGTTTGTAAAGCCTGCATGCGCAGGCTCGTCTGTCGGCGTTTCAAAGGTAAAAGATCGCTCTGAATTTGACGCGGCGATCGAAAAGGCTTTGGCTGAGGACAGCAGGGTAGTGATAGAGGAAGCGATAGTCGGAATCGAAACTGAGGTTGCAGTTCTTGAAGAGAACGGAAAATATACTGTATCGGTGCCTGCCGAGATCGACAGCGGCTCCAGCGAATTCTACGATTATGACACAAAATACATAAGCGATGTCTCCTCGTTCTACATTCCTGCAAGGATACCTGAAAACAAAATAGCCGAGGTCAGAGACTCAGCCGAGCGCATTTTCCGCGCGCTCGATTGCAGAAGCCTCTCACGTGTCGATTTCTTCTACACTCCTGACGGAGAATTTGTATTTAATGAGATCAACACAATTCCCGGATGTACTCCGATTTCAATGTATCCGAAGCTCATGATGAATGAGGGAATGAGCTTCTGTGAGCTGACTACCCGTCTGATAGAGTCGGCACACCTTTAAAGAGGCAGAATATGCGAATACTCGGAATCGATCCCGGAATTGCCATTGTTGGTTGGGGAATCGTCGATTACACGGCAGGACGTTTTACTCCTGTGGCGTACGGAGCGATCAGGACTGAGGCAAACACGCCGACGGAAACGCGGCTTTTGGATATACACGAAGAGCTTGATAATATAATAAAAAAATATCAGCCTGATGTTGTATCAGTCGAAGAGCTTTTTTGGAATACGAATCAAAAGACAGGCATTATCGTAGCGGAAGCGAGAGGGGTCATCCTTCTCACCGCTACAAAAAGCGGACTTCCGATACATGAATACACTCCGCTTCAGGTAAAGCAGGCGGTAGTCGGGTACGGAAGAGCCGAAAAAAAGCAGGTCATCACAATGGTAACAATGCTTTTAGGCCTGAAAAAGCCGCCGACCCCCGACGACACTGCGGACGCTTTGGCACTCGCGATATGTCATGCTCATACGGGTACGTCAAGGCTTGATAAATTTTATAATAAACCGACGACGATGCGCGGAAAGATAACTTAACACACCGTGAATATGAAAGGGTACCGAAAATATGTGGATCTGTGATAAATGGGAAGATTACGAACTGATAGACGCGTCAGGCGGAGAAAGACTTGAGCGGTGGGGCGACTATATTCTCATCAGACCGGATCCTCAGATAATCTGGAAGACGGAAAGGCACGATCCTCTCTGGCGGCATGCCGACGGAATATACAGACGTCGGGGCGGAGGCGGTGAATGGACTGTCGCTAAGATGCCTGAATCGTGGAATATTACATACGGAGATTACCGTTTTCTCATAAAACCGATGGGCTTCAAGCATACGGGCATATTTCCCGAGCAGGCAGCCAACTGGGACTGGGCGTCGTCTGTTATAAAAGGTGCGATAGAAAATGACAGCATGGAATTTGAAAACGGCAGACCGTCGGTGCTCAATCTCTTTGCGTACACCGGCGGAGCTACCGTTGCCTGTGCAAAAGCAGGCGCGGCGCTTTGCCATGTTGATGCTTCTCGCGGAATGGTCGCGGCGGCAAAGGAAAATATGCGCTTATCCGGACTTGAAGATGCTCCATGCAGATACATTGTAGACGATTGCAGAAAATTTGTAGAGCGCGAAATAAGGCGCGGCAGAAAGTATGACGCGGTCATAATGGATCCTCCGTCATACGGAAGAGGTCCGAACGGAGAGATATGGAAGCTTGAGGAATGCGCCGCGGAATTTATATCTCTTGCAGTTCAGGTTCTGTCGGACAAGCCGCTGTTCTTCCTAATAAACTCGTATACCACGGGACTGTCTCCCGCAACAATGGGATATATGCTGATGAGCGCGCTCGGCAAGCGCGGAATTTCAGGCAAGCTTGAAACGGGAGAGACGGGAATTCCCGTAAAAAACAGCGGACTTATTCTACCTAGCGGAGCCAGCGCGAGATGGACATCAAATGCTGTGAAAATGTGAGCCATTGGTGCTAAGTACGGACGGAACAAATCTCAGTGAAAGGATTCTCATAAGTTATGGATAACATAATAGAAGTTAAAAATTTAAATTATACTTATGAAGGCTATGGGGACATGCCGCCCGTCAAAGCTCTTAAAGACGTAAGCTTTAATATAGAAAGAGGCTCGTTTACCGTAATACTCGGTCATAACGGTTCGGGGAAATCAACGCTTGCCTCAGTCATGTGTATGCTCTCCGAGGTGGATTCGGGTGAGGTCATAATCGACGGACGGTGTGTTACCGACGAGAGTATGACGGACGAAGATATCATGGACATGCGCCGCCGCGTCGGCATGGTTTTTCAAAATCCGGATAATCAGCTTGTTGCAACGATCGTTGAAGAGGATGTGGCGTTTGGCTGTGAGAATCTCGGCATGCCGAGTGATGAAATCAGGCGCAGAGTTGACGCGGCGCTTGAAACTGTCGGAATGACAAAATATGCGCGTCATGCGGCGCATAAGCTGTCGGGAGGACAGAAGCAGAGAGTTGCCATTGCGGGTGTTATCGCAATGAAGCGCGAGATCATAATATTTGATGAAAGTACGGCAATGCTTGATCCGATGGGACGGCGCGAGGTTCTCGATACTATCGAGCGTTTGAATAAAGAGGACAGTATCACAGTCGTTCTCATAACTCACCATATGGAGGAAGCAGCGAGAGCCGACCGCATTATCGTGATGAACGGCGGCGAGGTTCTGTGCACGGGAACACCGAATGAGGTTTTCGGAGATCCTGAGAGAATGTGGGCGGCGGGACTTGACGTTCCTCAGTCAACGGAACTTTTATATAAGCTGAAAAAGGCGGGCTTTGACGTAAGGATCGATATATTTGATCCTTATGAGTGCGCAAGGGAGATAGATCATGCCATGCGGCGCATGAGACTCGGAGGTGAGACAGGTGGCAAGTCTTGAGCTTTGCGGAATAAATTACATATATAATAAGGGCACGCCTTACGAGACTTATGCTCTTAAAGACATAAATCTGAAGCTCGGCGGAGGAATCACGGGAATAATCGGACATACAGGTTCGGGAAAATCGACGCTTGTACAGCTTTTGAACGGACTTTTGCGCCCGACTGAGGGAAAATTACTTCTCGACGATGAGGATATATGGGAGAAAAAGACAGACAGACTTCGCGAAGCCCGATTTAAAGTCGGTCTTGTGATGCAGTATCCCGAATATCAGCTTTTTGCATCGACCGTATATGAAGACATAGCCTTCGGACCTCGCAATATGGGACTTTCCGATGAGGAAATTAAAGAAAGAGTATATGCGGCGGCAAAATTCTCAATGCTGTCTCCCGAAGTAATGACGCGCTCACCGTTTGAGCTGTCGGGAGGTCAGAAAAGACGTGTGGCTCTTGCCGGAATTATTGCAATGAATCCGAAATTTTTAGTTCTTGACGAGCCTGCGGCTGGTCTTGATCCGGGCGGACGTTGCGGAATTCTTGAGGGAATCTGTAATTTCAGCCAAAAAAGCGGTGCTTCAGTGATAATCGTAAGTCACAGCATGGAGGATATGGCGGCATACTGCGACAGAGTAATAGCTATGGCTTCGGGAAAAATTGTTATGGACGGCAGCCGCTCCGAGGTGTACGGAAGAGCTGATGAGCTTATAGGAATCGGTCTTGATGTGCCTCAGGTAACACGGATCGCCTCAGCGCTTGCAGAGCGCGGAATTGACATTGGACGGGATGTGTATACAGTAGGATATGCGGCAGATATGATATGCTCTGCGGCAAATATCCAAAGTAGTGATAAAACCAACTGAAAGAGCAGGTACTCATATAGATGAAAATAGATATTGCCCTCGGTCAGTACTGTGAGGGAAATTCGCCTCTACACAGACTTGATCCGAGAGCTAAGCTGATAATGTCAATACTTTTTATTGTTGCGATTTTCATGGCAAAAAATGTATTTGCATTTCTTTTTCTCATTTTGTTTTCAGTAGCGTTAGCGGCAGTCTCAAAGGTTTCGCCCCGGGTTGTCCTGCGCGGATTGAAGCCGATACTCTTTATTGCGGCGTTTACGGCGGTTATAAATCTCTTTTTTGTCCGCGGAGAACAGCTTATTTTTGAGTTTGGCTTTGTAAAAATATATCTTGAGGGAATTATCAATGCAGTGCTCATTGTGGTCAGAATAATAATCCTGCTTGCAGCTTCAAGTATGCTGCTTACCTATACGACAACGCCGCTTGCGCTGACGGACGGACTTGAACAACTTCTTTCTCCTTTGGCTAAGCTTAAAATTCCCGTTCACGATTTTTCGATGATGATGACGATAGCTCTCCGTTTTATTCCGACTCTTGTCGAAGAAACGGAGAAGATCATGAACGCTCAAAAAGCGCGCGGGGCAGATTTTACAAGCGGAAATATTATGAAGCGTGTAAAGGCGCTGGTACCCATAATTATACCGTTGTTTGTTTCGGCATTCAGACGTGCAAATGAGCTTGCGGTCGCAATGGAATGCAGATGCTACACGGGCGGAGAGGGCAGAACAAGAATGAATAAGCTTCACGCGGGTATGCGTGATCTGTTCGGCATTTTGATCGTAATTGCGGCGGGAGTTGTGATAGTTTTGATAAATCGTGTGAATTTCGGATTTTCGCTTGTTATGTGAGCGTGATTGGGGTTTGTGAAAATAAAAAACATACTGTAGAGGCGGGGCGCGAAGAATGAAGCTTTTACTTAAAATAATGTATGACGGTTCGCTATACAGCGGATACCAGTATCAGCCGAACGCCGCAACCGTGCAGGGGGTTCTGACGGATAAAATCTCTGAAGCCTTGGGACAGAGGTGTTTTGTGACAGGATGCAGCAGAACGGACGCAGGGGTTCATGCGCTGGGCTTCTGTGCGGCGGTCGAACCTGCACAAAAGAAAGACGGCGGAGCTTACGGCGATATATGGTGCACTATTCCGACGGAAAAGCTGCATCGGGTAATAAATCCGATCCTTCCGAATGATATCTCGGTGGTCGGCGCGTGTCGGGTAGAAGATTCGTTTCATCCGAGATATGACGCGCGCTCAAAAGAATATGTTTATGTAATAAGCGACGGCGTTTGCCGCGATCCGTTTAAGTTCGGCAGAGCATATATGCTGCCCTCACGCATAACCGACGACGGACTTCTGATAATGCGTGAAGCGGCGCAGCAGCTTGTCGGACGGCATGATTTTTCAGCATTTATGGCGGCAGGCTCGTCCGTTAAGGAAACTGTTCGCACACTCATGCGGCTTGAAGTAGAAAGAACGGGCGAAAATACCGTGACGGTTACCGCGGCGGCTGACGGATTTCTTTATAATATGGTACGCATACTTACGGGAACTCTGCTTGATACGGCGAGAGGAAAGATTGACGTCGGCAGTATAAAAGAGATACTTGATTCACGCGACAGGCAGAGGGCAGGGTTTACCGCACCTCCGTGCGGACTTTATTTAAAGAGCGTAGATTACGGACAAAATATCGAATTTAAGGCTGAATAGACAGTTATTCGGAGAGGAGGACAGGCTCAAAGTGGCAAGAGCAAAAAAAGAAAACGGCACGATAGATGAAGTGCTGCGCGTTGACGGAGAAATAAGACGGCGTGAGAATAAATATTATCTGAAAATTGCCGAGCGGTATCGTGCAGCAGGTTTTTTGCTGATCCTTTTGTTTGTTATATTCGGAGCTGTCATGCTTATAAAATACAGCGAATATATTACCTACGACAATTTTGTTTATCTTTTGCGCGACCTTGACAGCGTCGGAGGAGAGAAAGAGGGAATTGTATCCGATATTAAATATCTGTCGGACGGAAATACGGTTTTTGAGCCGTTTAAAGACGGTCTTTGCGTTATCGGCGGAGGAAAAGTCACGATTTACGACAGTACGGGAGTTGAGCTTTGCAGCGCTGGCGAAAAGTTTTCTTCTCCAGCCGTCTCAAAGAGCGACAAGTATTTGCTTGTTTACGATCTCGGAGGAACATCTTATTCGCTTTATAATGCCGTAACGCGCGTTTGCTCACGCAAGACTGAAATGCCTATCATCAGCGCCGATGTCAGCGATAACGGCAGCTATGCTGTGACATATGAATCTAAAGAAGCAAAATATGTTACGGAAATATATAATTCGGCGCTTGTAAAAAACATGAGCATATATAAGGACAAATATGTGGTCGATACGGCGTTGAGCGGGAGCGGAAGCTGTGCTGCGATAGCGGCCGTCGGCGAGAGCGGAGATGATATTTCCTGCGAGGTAACTTTTTGTGAGACGGGTAAAGAAGAGCCGATCGGCAGCTTTTCATACATCGGAGCAATTCCGCTGAGGATTGAAAGTAACGATGACGGATTCGTGCTTTTATGTGACGATGCCGTGAGGTTTTATGATAACTCGGGAAAGGCTGTGTCTGAGCATAACATAAAAGGAGAAAAATCGGCGTTTTTTGATGCTTCGGGGAAAAGCTGCGTTCTCGTTTGCCGAGAAAACAGCGTCGGACTGAAAAATACGGTTTATTCGTTTGACAATAAGGGAAATATATTATATAATAGCCTTATTGAAATGAAGATCACGGGCGCGGCTGCCGCTTGCAGCACTGAGGGTGCGTATGTCGGATTTTTGTCATCGGACGGCGGCGTTACGGCTCTGAAGTCTGACGGTGAGAGCGAATATGAGAGTATCAGCGGAGAAATACTCGCCGTAACAGATATGGATTCAGGTGCGCTTGTATGCACTCCGACGGCGGCGTACCGTGTATTTGACGGTAAGGCTGAAAAGTAAACTTTAGATCGCCGATTTGATACGGCACAAAATTTTCTTTCGTATACTAACGGGAAAAACAAAAATTCTAAAGAAAGATGTGGTCAAAATTATGATTAGCTTAGTACTTGACGCCGTGATTATAATTATTTGTGCTTTTATTATAATAAGGGCGCTGAAAAACGGACTTATAAAGTCCGCGATGGGAATGATTAAAGGCATTTTGTCATTTATCGCGGCATATGCTTTTACACCTGTGCTCGGAGATATAATTTATAAAAATTTTGCTCTTGAGAAAATATCGGAAGGTATACGCAAAACAATAGAATCGCTGTCCGCTACGGAATCAGGCACGTTTAATCTTGCCAAAATGGTGGAGGATATGCCAAGTGCGCTTAAACAGATCATCGACAGATACGGCGCGTCGCAGGGAGAGCTTGAAAAAATGTGCGGCGGAATCACCGACGGCGGCGAAAAGGTTGTCTCGGACGTTGCGGATTATATTGCTCAGCCGGTTGCGGATATGATATCAAGCGCTGTAGCTTTTATAATAATTTTTATCGGTGTATTTATTGCTCTGACGCTTATTGCGATAGTCCTCGACGCTGTGTTTCACCTTCCTCTGCTGAACAGCGCAAACAAATTGCTCGGCTTAGTATTCGGTGTAGCCGAAGCGCTTATTGTAGCCGTATTTTTGAGCAGTGCTCTCGCAGCCTTGTTTACGGCGCTTGGATCTGTAGACTCATCTTTGTTTGGTGAACAGGTGGCTGAAAACTCATATGTTGTAAAATTCTTTTCGTCCGTTGATTTGTTCGGACTTATTGAAAATGTATTTAAAACCTGACGTAAAAATCTAAGATAAGCCGAGAGGTACTTCGCAGTTTTCAGACAGGGTGTTTTCGCAGTGGGGTCAAAAAACACAGGCAAAAACTTTTATGTATTGCTGAGTTTTGTGAGAGGTACTGCGGGAACAAAATCTTTGAAAATCGTTAGAGTTTTGTCACCTCAGCTGAAAGCTTAAACGCCGCTGTGCGGCTGACAATGAAAGGGAATTGTATTCAGATGGTAATGTGCTCCAGATGCCATAAAAGAATGGCTGTAGTTTTTTTAACTAAAATAGAAGGCGGAGAATCGACGCAGGAGGGACTTTGCATAAAATGTGCAAAAGAGCTGGGAATCAAGCCTATAAACGATATACTTGAACAGACGGGACTTGATGAAGACGCAATAGATAAGCTCGGCTCTGAAATGGAGGAATTTTTAGAAAGCGCCGAGGAAGATCCCGAAATAGCCTCTCTCATTGAGGGAGAGGCGGCGGGAGAGGACAGCCGCGCTCCTATCCTTGATTTTAAAAAGCTCTTAAACGAAGGACTTTTTCAGAAAGGCAATCCGAATTTGCCTGATAATAAAAAAGGTTCAAAGTCCGGGAGAGCCAAAAAGGATGAGATGAAAAAGAAAAAAGAAAGCAAGTACCTTAAAACATATACGCAAAATCTTACAGAGCGTGCAAAAAACGGCGAAATCGATGCAGTTATAGGGCGTGACCGCGAGCTTGAACGTGTTATACAGATTCTTTGCAGGCGTCAAAAGAACAATCCGTGCCTTATCGGTGAGCCGGGTGTCGGAAAAACGGCGATTGCAGAAGCTTTAGCTTCGCGCATAGCTTCGGGAAATGTCCCGTATAAGCTGCGCGGATGCGATATATGTCTTGTTGATCTTACGGCTTTGGTCGCGGGAACGCAGTTCAGAGGGCAGTTTGAGTCCCGTGTGCTCGGTCTTTTGAATGAAGTCCGTGAGCGCGGAAATGTGATCCTTGTAATCGACGAAGTACACAACATCGTGGGAGCAGGAGACGCGGAGGGCAGCATGAACGCCGCAAATATCCTGAAGCCTGCGCTGTCACGCGGCGAGATTCAGGTGATAGGCGCGACAACACTGACGGAATACAGAAAGTATATTGAAAAAGATTCTGCTCTTGAAAGAAGATTCCAGCCTGTGACAGTCAACGAGCCGTCAGTTGCAGATACGGTTGATATACTTCGAGGAATTAAAGGATATTATGAAAACTACCACGGTGTTAAAATCCCCTCTTCAGTGGCAGAAAGTGCGGCAAGGCTAAGCGAGAGATACATCACCGACAGATATTTACCCGACAAGGCAATAGACCTGATTGACGAAGCGGCATCGCACGTGTCGGTCCACTCGCCGTGTATTAACGAGCGCCATGAGCTTGCCGACAGGCTGAAAGAGATATGCACTGAGCGCGAAGCACTTGAAAGCGAAACGGCGGAAGAAGAAAATTCAGAGGAAAGATACCACAAAATAGCGGAGCTTCGCTCGGAGGAGCTGAGGGCGGAAAACAGACTTCATGAACTTGACGCAGAGTGCGGAAATGTTGTTCTGTCGGAATCCGATCTTGCCGATGTCATTGAGATCTGGACGGGTATTCCCGCTTCAAGTATATCCGAAGACGATTACAGAAAACTTGAAACTCTCGAAGAGCGAATATCAAAGCGGATTGTCGGTCAGAATGAAGCCGTGTCGGCTGTAGCGAGAGCTGTAAGACGCGGCAGAGCAGGGATCTCATATAAGAGAAAACCCGTGTCATTCATATTTGCGGGACCTACGGGAGTCGGAAAAACCGAGCTTGTGAAAGTACTTTCCGAGGATCTGTTTTCATCTCCCGAAACGCTGATAAGACTTGACATGAGCGAATTTATGGATAAATTTTCTGTTTCAAGGATTATCGGAGCGCCTCCGGGATATGTCGGATACGACGACGCAGGTCAGCTTACCGAAAAGATCAGAAGAAAGCCATACTCTGTAGTACTTTTTGACGAGATAGAAAAAGCGCATCCCGATGTTATGAATATCCTGCTTCAGATACTTGATGACGGACGGATAACCGATGCTCACGGGAAAAAGGTAAGCTTTGAAAATACGGTTATAGTAATGACGACAAATGCGGGAAGCGGAAGTTCGGCGTCTCCCGTCGGTTTTGCAAAAACCGCAGATGAAGCGGCAAAAGACCGCACTATGAAGGCTCTTTCTGAATTCCTCAGACCGGAATTTATCAACAGAGTTGACGAGATAATTACATTTAAAGCGCTTACCCGCGACGATTTTGTTTCAATCGCAGAAATAATGACAGGCGAGCTTGCAGCTATTCTTTCCGAAAAGGGAATAAAGCTGAATGTCGGTGATGAAGTCAACAGACATATAGCTGAGAAGTCTTATTCGGAAAAGTACGGCGCAAGAAATATGAGAAGATTTATACAGACTGAGCTTGAAGATAAGATCGCAGAGGCAATTATATCGGCAAGGGGAACGCTCGGCGCAATATCGGTTGATATGAAAGACGGGGAACTTGTCATAAATTCCATATAAATTACACGTGTCAGACAATTGAAAGCTTACAGTCTTAATATTTTTGCGGAAAACCGAAAAGGCTTTAATCAGCGGCGGAAAAATCCTGATTCGGAGCTTTACGGTTTTTTGCATATGTGCTTTGCACAAAAAATATTTTAACGGAGGAAGGTCATGGCAAACCGAAGCAATGAGTGGCATCTGAGGGATGCGGAGACGGTAGCAGCAATTTTAGACAGCGATATTTATAACGGACTGCCGCCCAAAAAGATACCGTCTCGCAGGCGGCGCGACGGGAAAAACCGTGTATGGCATGTGAAACATGCGACGGCTGCCGAATATCTTGTGAGCTGCGCCGGAGATCTTACCTCCGCCGTGCTTATTATAGCTGTTCTGACGGCGGCAGTTTTTGAAAAAACTATTCCGGCATTTTCCGTTTGCGCTATATTGGCGATAGGTATTATATTACGAATTCTTACATATGCTCTTTCAAGGCGTACCCTTGAGGGAATGGCAGAGGAGGGAATTCCCAGCGCGACTGTTCTCAGAGGCTCGGTTACACATGTAATAAGGGCTGACGAAATAGTAGTCGGCGATATAATTCTGCTTGAAGCCGGAGACATCGTTCCGTGCGACGGCAGGCTTGTCATAGGCGGAGAAGTGCGAGTAAGCGAGCGCGGAATTACAGAAAACCGCAGTACCGTTGTCAAGAGCAATACTGTCCTTGTTACGGAAAGCTCGGGGACTGAAGTGCCTTGCGAATACCGTGTTAATATGCTGTATGCGGGATCGGTTATTTTGTCCGGCAAGTGCAGAATGATCGCGACATCGTGCGGAGAAGGTACTCTTGTTTCAATGAGACACGGCGGTCTTTCAGTACCATCCGGAGAAAAAATTGCAGTGATCGATTCACTTCGGGATAAGTGCAGAGTCATGACGCTTGTTATGCTTGCGTCAGTTTTAATAATCAGCGCAGTTGCTGCCGCTTTCGGATACATATTCAGACGGGAGGTCGGCTTCGCCGCCGCTTTTATAAATGCGATGGCTCTTGCAGCCTCCTCCGCCGGGGCATACCTTTTATCAGGCGTATATGCTTCCCTTGCCGTTTCCCTCAGACGTGCCGCGCGTAAAGGAAACATCCTCGGCAAGGCTGTTGTTAAGGATGCTTCGGATGTCGAGAAAGTCGCGCGTGTCAGGCGCATGATAGTATCGGGTACAGATGTGTTTAAGTCTGGAAGAGCATCATACACATCATTTTTTGAAAACGGAGAATTGAAAGAAGTACAAAAAGGCGATAAAGAGGCGGAACGAATTCTGAGACTTGTAAATTCCACGGTAAGCTTTTCGTACTCTTCATCTCTTTCGTCGGGAGAGGAAAAGCTTCCGTCAGGAAGATCATGCCTTGTCGCGAAACTTGCTGACATGGCTAAAACTCTTGATATCGACGGCGCTCCGAGGTTTACAGGCGGAGAGGTGATCGTTGATCATAAGGTGACCGATACACTGAACGGTGATTGCGACAATATAATACTTCGCCGCGGAAATTCATATGAAGCATATACAAGCGGCAGGATCGAGGATATACTTTCTTTTTCTTCATGTTATTCAATGAACGGAAAAGAAGAGCCGCTCACGCAGGAGATGAGGGCTGAGATTCTTGCAGCTGTTCTTGAGATAGAGAAGAGCGGAGGAGAAGTCATAGCAGCGGCACACAGGGATTCTCCGTATACGACTCTCAGGCGCGTATCGGTTCTTCAGAGCGATATGTGTTTTGACGGATTTATCGTTTCCGAAGAGGAAACAGCAGCCTGTACCGGCGAATCGATAAATTATATGAAGGAAACAGCTACATCCGTGATACTGCTGTCTTCGCGTGCGCAAAATGATAAATATTATCTTGAAAAAGCCGGGATTGTTGAAAGCGAAACCCCTATTTTGTCATGCAGTGATGTGATAAGATCGAGTGAACTTCCGAGCGGCAGCTTTATCGTATCGGTTCCTGAATCGGGAGAAAATGGTAGACTGAACGGAAACCGTAATATGCGCCTTGCGGTTGTTAAGAAAATTACGGAAGTTTTTGATAACTGTGCAGTTATGTCAAGCGAACCTACTGATGCCGGAATGATGACGGACGGAAATGTAGGCGCGGCGCTCAGCCGTGCAGGTGAGCTTCCGATCCCTCAGACATTGAAAAGACGTTCTGTGCTGTCAGTATATCCGCGTGATAAAAAGAATACATGCGGCGGCTTTAATGAGCTTATTCAGGCTGTGTATGCGTCAGGACTTGCCCTGTTTAACATACAAAGGTCTGTTCTTTATGTGATTTGCTCTCAGTGCGCAAAGATCGTATGCACTGTGCTGTCGGCTCTTTTCGGTATAAATGCCGTGAATGCCGCCGAAATTTTACTTCTCGGTACTGTGTTTGATTTTTCTGCATTGATTGTGATGGCATTTTCTTCCGCAAAACCGTCGGAGCTTGGAAAAAATTCGTCGTTTCCTGTTTTTCCGATTAAGAAAAGTTTGATACAAAATGCTTTATACGGTGCACTCTGCGGAGCGATCTGCTTCTCATTTACGGCGATATCATCAAGTTTGGTTCCGCAAGGCGTAACTGACGGAGAAAATATATCGGCTTTGTGCATCGCTCTCATTTTAACGCAGCTTGTGATTTTGAGCGAGCAGCTGTCGGAAGGCTCTTTCCTCGGCAGATCTGTCGTGATAAACAGAGCATATATTATTTATTCCGTGATGACGCTTGTTTTGGCTGTTGCTCTTATGTTTTCCGTAGGTGTATGCTCGTTTCTCGGAGCTTCGCGCCCGACATGGCAAACAGCTGCCGCCGCTGTTGTATGTGCTCCGCTGATTCTTGCTTCGTCAGAGATATATAAGCGTATAAATGCCCCGAAAAGCAAAAGCGAAAAATAAAATACGCACCTTAAAACAACAAAAATAAAAGTCCTTTGCATATAAAACATAAATATGGTTTATTCGGAATAAAGTTTTATTGCAATAGGACTTGTTTTTTGTAGTATTTTGTACTATAATAATAGTTGCGAAATTGTATCAATTTATCGCTGATATTTATTATTTTTTTGAAAGGATATACTTTAATGGCTGAAAACAGCAATGAATGTACGCATGACTGCTCGTCGTGCAACGCCGATTGCTCATCCAGAAATGAAATAGTTCATGAAAAACTTCATCCGGCAAGCAGTGTAAAGCATGTTATCGGGGTTGTCAGCGGAAAAGGCGGCGTCGGTAAATCTATAGTTACGTCTATGCTGGCAGTTGCGATGAGAAGAAGAGATTTCCGCACGGCTGTGCTTGATGCCGATGTTACGGGACCTTCCGTTCCGAAGGCGTTCGGTGCTCACGGGAAAGTCGGCAGCACAGGGGACGGACTTATTCCGATCACTACCAAAACAGGAATAGATATTATGTCCGTCAATCTTCTTTTAGATGAGGAAACAAGTCCTGTCGTATGGCGCGGACCCGTTATTGCAGGCGCGGTAAAACAGTTTTGGACAGACGTAATATGGTCTGATGAGGACTATATGTTTATCGATATGCCTCCGGGAACAGGAGATGTTCCGCTGACTGTATTTCAGTCGATTCCTCTCGACGGAATAATTATTGTTACAACTCCGCAGGAGCTCGTTTCAATGATCGTTGAAAAAGCGATTAATATGGCTTCTCTCATGAATATTCCGGTCATCGGCATCATTGAAAATATGTCATATGTAAAGTGCCCCGATTGCGGACGCCGTATAGATGTATTCGGAAAAAGCGGAACCGAGGCTCTCTGTGCAGAGCGCGGAATAAAATTCCTTGGACAGATTCCGTTTGATCCTTCTCTCGCATCGCTTTGCGACCGAGGAATTATTGAACTTTATGAAAACGACTATGTTGACGCGGCGGCTGATGCTGTGGAGAGCTTTGTCTCTGAAAAATAAGCTTTTTAATTGAAGCTGTAAAAAACAGCGCACATAAGCGCTGTACATAACAATCCAAAAATTATTCAGGAGGAAATATTTATATGAAGAAACCCATGACGGCAGTTTCTTTCACGGAAACAGAAGAGCAAAAAGCGCGTCTTGAGGCGATTATTGAGGCTCACAAGGATGAAAAAGGAGCTCTGATGCCGATACTTCAGGAGGCTCAGGAAATATACGGATATCTCCCGAAGGAGGTTCAGAAGCGTATCGCTCTCGGACTTGATATACCCGTGTCGGAGGTGTTCGGCGTTGCGACTTTTTATTCGCAGTTCTTACTTAACCCCAAGGGACAGCATCCTGTAAGCGTATGTCTCGGAACGGCATGTTATGTTAAAGGCTCGGGACTTCTTATGGAGAAGCTTGAAGAACTTCTCGGAGTTTCAAACGGCTCTATTACCGAGGACTTAAAATTCAGTCTTGACGCTACAAGATGTATCGGCGCGTGCGGACTTGCTCCTGTTATAACTATAGGCGAGGACGTGTACGGACGTCTTGAACCCGATCAGCTTGAAGGCATTCTTGCAAAATATTGATTTGAGCGGGGAAGGGCGTTTTTTTGCCGCATATAGAACGAAAGGCTGCTTAAAAAATGAAAATCAACCAAATAAAAGAATTGCTTGACGCAGAGCTTCTCTGCGGAGATGAATACCTTGAAAACGACGTATACTCAGCATGCTGCAGCGATATGATGAGCGATGTTCTCGCATATGTGAAGGATCAGGGCGTTCTGCTGACAGGACTTGTAAACGCACAGGTCATCAGGACTGCAAGCATGATGGATATGGTTTGTATAGTGTTTGTCAGAAGCAAAGTTCCGAGCGACGAAATGATCGAGCTTGCACACGAGTGCGGCATAGTCCTTATGAAAACATCGCGCCGTGCGTATGAAGCGTGCGGAGAGCTTTATTCTGCCGGACTCAGATCATCCTCGGAGGGATCGCGAAATGTCTGACAAGCTTACATTCCATTTTGAGGTTGACGGTGAGAATTTTTCATCGGCCGGAGAAGCGTCGGTTATAATGAAAAAGAAGCTGAGACAGCTCGGTTTTTCACCTGATATTATCAGAAGAGTGTCGATCGCTATGTATGAAGGCGAGATCAATATGGTGATACATGCCGACGGCGGAGCGGCTGACGTGACCGTTACCGATGATGAAATAATTATCGTTCTTGCGGATCACGGACCGGGGATACCCGATGTTTCTCTTGCGATGCAGGAGGGATATTCAACAGCGCGCGATAATATAAGGGCGCTTGGCTTCGGTGCGGGTATGGGTTTGCCGAACATGAAAAAATATACGGACAGCATGGAAATTGAGACTGAGCTCGGTGTCGGAACGACGATAACAATGAAGGTCAGTCTGAATTAAGCCGTGCCGCGAGGTGGGTCATGAAAAACTATAAACATTCGGTTTCACTTGACGTCACAAAATGCAAAGGATGCACAGCATGCCTCAAACGATGTCCAACTGAGGCAATACGTATACGCGACGGACACGCAAAGATAAATTCGGAGCGGTGTATCGACTGCGGAGAGTGCATAAAGGTTTGTCCGCATCGGGCAAAGAGAGCTACGCACGATTCGGCGGACGATATGCAAAAGTATAAATTTACAGTTGCACTGCCGGCTCCCGCTCTGTACGGTCAGTTCAATAATATGACGAGCATCGATTACATAATCGACGGATTGTACAAGATCGGCTTTGACTATGTCTTTGAGGTAGCCTGCGCGGCGGAGATCGTTTCCGCATATACGAGAATATATCTCGGGAGACAGGAAGTAAAACGCCCTGTGATAAGCTCTGCATGTCCCGTTATTACGAGAATGATAGGAATGAATTTCCCGTATCTGACAGATCAGATAATGCCGATACTTCCTCCGATAGACGTTGCGGCAACATCAGCGCTTGATCACGTATTGGAAGAGCATCCCGAACTTACACGCGAGGATATAGGAATATTCTTTATTTCCCCGTGCCCTGCAAAGGTAAGCTATGTGAAAAACGGCTTTGCGGGAGAAAAAAACAATATTGACCGTGTTATCTCGGTCAGAGACATATATTTCAGACTTCTTGATGTTATGAAGCATGATGAGGCTCCCGAATACAGCGCAGATTCGGGAATGGTCGGGATAGGTTGGGCAGCGACCGGAGGAGAATCCTCCGCCGTGTTCAACGAGCGCTACCTTGCTGCCGACGGAATTGAAAACTGTATTCGAGTACTGGAACAAATAGATAACGAGGACTTCACGGATCTTGACTTTATTGAGCTTAATGCGTGCAGCGGCGGATGCGTCGGCGGAGCTATGACGGTTGCCAACGCATACATAGCGCAGGCAAGGCTTCAGTCGCTTAAGCGATATCTTCCCGTGTCGCCTAACCGACCTGAGGGCGGAGAAATACCTGATAAGTTTTTCTCTGACGGTGAAGTTAAATATCAGACGGGGTATAAGTTATCTGAAAACAGAGTCGAAGCTATGCGCATGATGAGCGAGATTGAAGATATTACGGCAAGTTTACCGGGTATCGACTGCGGTTCATGCGGTGCGCCGACGTGTATGGCGTTTGCCGAGGACATCGTTAAAAATGAAACAAACGCTGATGAATGTACAATCATAATGCGTCAGCTGTTTCATCAAAGTCTTGATCAGCGAAAGGCTAAAATCATCTCAGACACTATATCGAGGCAGTCGAAAAAAACTGATGAGAAGTCAGAAGGTGAAACAAATTAACGCATGACTGTAGGCTGTTCACCGAGTGTTGCTCAGTCTGCGGTGCAGAAAGGCAGGTTTGCTTTGAAAACAGATGCAGTTGTTAAATCTCTCGGACTGAAGGCACTCGTAGGAGATGTTCCCGATGAATTTTCGGGAGTTTATGCAGGAGATCTGCTCAGCCGTGCGATGAGCCATGTGACTGAAGGCGATCTTTGGATCACTATCATGAATAATGTCAATGTCATTGCCGTTGCAAGCCTTACGGAAGCTGCCGCAGTTATTTTGGCTGAGGGTGTTGTTCTTCCCGAGGACGTGAAAAACGCTGCCGCGGAAAAAAATATTACAGTATTGTCGTCAGATGATACTGTGTATGATATCTGCCGCGGTATTGCGGTCTCTCTCTCATGAACAGCTATAATTATGATCTGCATATCCATTCCTGTCTTTCGCCATGTGCTGACGATGATATGACTCCTGCGAATATTGCGGGAATGGCTCATTTGCAGGGACTTAATATTGTGGCTCTTACAGATCATAATTCGTCAAAAAACTGCCCTGCATTTTTTGCACATGCGAAAAAATACGGCATAGTCCCGATAGCGGGAATGGAGCTTACGACTGCTGAGGACATACATGTTATCTGCCTTTTTGATACGCTTGACTCAGCAATGGAATTTGACGGTATTGTTGAAAGAAGGCTCATGTATGTTAAGAACCGCCCCGATATATTCGGATGTCAGCTCATCATGAATGAAAATGACGAGACTGTGGGTGAGATCGAGCCGCTTCTCATAAACGCGACGGATATAGACCTTGACGAGGCATATAAAATATGTACTTCAATGGGAGGCGCATGCTATCCCGCTCATATTGACAGGGATTCGGGCGGTATGATATCCATTCTCGGAAATTTTCCCGATAATCCGAAATATGCGGCATTTGAACTTAATTTTAAGGAATCTCTTGAAGAATACATGGCAAGATTTCCCGTGACGGAAAAAATGCAGTTTGTCGTGTCATCCGATGCGCATAATCTCTGGAAAATATCAGATGCAGGCAATACATTATCCCTTGATGATGAGCCGTACAGTTCTCAGAAAGTCAGAGAATCCCTTATAAAATATTTAAGGGGATAAGTAAATCTCACGACAGTCAAGCGGACGGAGGTACAGATGGAAGAATTTTCGCTTTATGTTCTTGATATCACTATGAATTCCGTACGTGCAGGCGCCGATAAAATCGATGTGACGCTGGAAGAGAAAAAATCTGACGGCGGGGAGCGTATGTTGTATTTTACAGTAAGCGATAACGGCTGCGGAATGAGCGGGGAAATGGTAAAGCGTCTTGCCGATCCGTTCTTTACGACAAGAAAGACACGATCCGTAGGACTCGGTGTGCCTTTTCTTAAGATGCTTGCCGAGCAAACTGGCGGAGGTCTTGAAATCGTTTCAAGGTCCAAAGAAGAGCATCCCGACGATCACGGGACAACGCTTAAAGCAAGCTTCGGAATAGAGCATATAGATTTTATTCCGCTCGGCGATCTTGAGGGCACGTTTATAACTCTGATACAGGGAAGTCCCGATATCGATTTTACATTTACTTATATAACTCCGACAGGAAAGGTACATCTTGCTTGCAGTGAGATTCGCGAAATACTCGGAGGGGATATTTCACTCGCTGAGTTTGAAGTACTTGAATGGATCAGGGGTTATCTGAGAGAAAGCTATGAAGCTTTAAAACAAAATAAATAATAAATCCTGAAAGGAAATTATCATATGAAATCTCTTGAAGAATTGATGGCGATCAAAGAAAAGATGCAGGACAAGGTTGCTCTGCGTCACGCATCAGACGAAGTTCGCGTAGTAGTCGGCATGGCTACATGCGGTATTGCAGCAGGCGCACGTCCTGTACTTAACGCTTTTGTCGAAGGCGTATCCGAAGCAGGACTTGCAAGCCGTGTTACGGTTACTCAGACTGGCTGCATAGGTATATGTCAGTATGAGCCTGTTGTCGAAATATTTGAAAAAGACAAAGAAAAAGTCACTTATGTAAAAATGACGGCTGAAAAAGCCCGTGAAGTCATTGAAAAGCATATTAAGGGCGGAAATCCTGTAGCCGAATACACGATCGGCAACGCTAAAATATAACTTAGGAGGAAATATAGGCTATGTTTCGTATACATGCATTGATTTGCGGCGGTACAGGCTGTACCTCCTCAGGCAGTATGTCGGTCAAGGAGGCTCTTGAAAAAGAACTCGCGGCAAAAGGACTTGAGGAAGAGGTAAAAATTGTACAGACGGGATGTTTCGGACTTTGTGCGCTCGGTCCGATCATGATCGTATATCCGGAGGGAACATTCTACAGCATGGTAAAGGCTGAGGATATCCCCGAGATCGTTGAGGAGCACTTCCTCAAAGGTCGTCCTGTTGAGCGCCTTGTTTATAACGAGGCTGCAAAGGATCATCCGGCAGAGGCTGTAGCGTCTCTTAATGATACTGCTTTCTATAAAAAGCAGAAGAGAGTTGCGCTCCGCAACTGCGGCGTTATCAACCCTGAAAATATCGATGAGTATATAGCTATGGACGGTTATTTTGCTCTCGCCAAGGTTTTGAAGGAGATGACTCCCGATGATGTTATCAAAACCGTTCTTGACTCAGGACTTCGCGGACGCGGAGGCGGCGGATTCCCGACGGGAAGAAAGTGGCAGTTTGCAAAGGCGAGTGTATCTGATAAAAAGTATGTCGTATGTAATGCCGACGAGGGCGACCCGGGAGCATTCATGGACCGTTCGGTTCTCGAGGGTGACCCGCATGCAGTTCTTGAAGCAATGGCTATCGCAGGCTATGCTATCGGAGCTGACGAAGGTTGGATATATGTCCGTGCCGAGTATCCGATCGCTGTAAGAAGACTTAATATCGCAATAGAGCAGGCAAGAGAATACGGAATTCTCGGAAAGGGAATTTTCGGTACAGACTTCAATTTTGATATTCATATTCGTCTCGGTGCAGGCGCGTTCGTTTGCGGTGAGGAAACAGCTCTTCTTACATCAATTGAAGGTAACCGCGGTGAGCCGCGTCCCCGTCCGCCTTTCCCGGCAGTTAAGGGGCTTTGGGGCAAGCCGACCATTATCAATAATGTAGAGACATACGCAAATATTGCTCAGATCATTCTGAACGGCGCTGATTGGTTTGCTTCAATGGGTACGGAGACGTCCAAGGGAACAAAGGTATTTGCTCTCGGCGGTAAGATTAAAAATACAGGTCTTGTTGAGATCCCGATGGGTACAACTCTCCGCGAGATCGTAGAAGAGATCGGCGGCGGCGTTCCGAACGGTAAGAAGTTTAAGGCGGCTCAGACGGGCGGTCCGTCAGGCGGATGTATTCCGGCTTCTCTCATTGATACGCCTATCGACTATGACAACCTCATAAAGATCGGATCAATGATGGGTTCAGGCGGACTTATCGTAATGGACGAGGATACTTGTATGGTTGACCTTGCTAAGTTCTTCCTTGAGTTCACTGTAGACGAGTCTTGCGGAAAGTGTGCGCCTTGCCGTATCGGTACGGTTCGACTTCTTGAGATTCTGAATAAGATCACATCAGGCAACGGTGAGATGGAAGACCTTGATAAGCTTGAGGAACTTGCAAACTACATAAAGAGCGCTTCTCTCTGCGGTCTCGGTCAGACAGCTCCGAACCCCGTTCTTTCAACACTTCGTTACTTCAGAGACGAGTATATCGCTCATATCAGAGATAAAAAATGTCCGGCGGGCGTATGTAAGAAGTTGCTTTCATTTGAGATCGATCCCGAAAAATGTAAGGGATGCACTCTCTGTGCAAGACAGTGCCCAGCAGGCGCTATCACGGGTAAGGTTAAAGAAGCACATGTTATCGATACCGAGAAGTGCGTAAAATGCGGCGCTTGTATGGAAAAATGTAAGTTCGGTGCAATTTCCAAGAAATAAGAAAGGAAACGACATTACACATGGATATGATGAATATAAAGATCAACGGCGCGGATTATTCAGTTCCTGCCGGAATCACTGTACTTGAAGCTGCAAAGTATGCCGGAATCGATATTCCGACGCTTTGCTACCTCAAGGATATAAATGAAATCGGTGCATGCAGACTTTGCCTTGTTGAAGTAAAAGGCGCAAGGGGGCTTGTAACCTCATGCGTATATCCCATTAACGAGGGCATGGAGATATTTACCAATACAGAAAAAGTCAGACGTGCCCGCAAGACAAATATTGAGCTTGTTCTTTCAGCTCATAAGAAGAAATGTCTCTCGTGTATCAGAAGCACGAACTGTGAGCTTCAGAAGCTTGCACGCGACTACGGTGCAGATGAGGATTACTTCAAAAGCGATGATGACAGAGAATATCCGATCGATGTTTCCTCTCCGTCTATCATTCGTGATAACAACAAATGTATTCTTTGCCGCCGCTGCGTTGCTGCATGTAATAAACTTCAGGGAATCGGAGCTATCGGTACTCTGAACCGCGGTTACGACACAGAGATCGGAAGCCAGTTCGGTCTTCCGCTTGCTGAGACTTCCTGCATCAACTGCGGACAGTGCATAGTTGCATGTCCTGTAGGTGCTCTCTATGAGAAGGATGACACACAGAAGATCATGGAAGCTATCAACGATCCTTCAAAGCACGTTGCTATCTGTTGCGCTCCGTCAGTCAGAGCTACTATCGGAGAGTGCTTCGGCATGGCTCCCGGCACTGACGCTGAGGGAAAGATGGTTGCAGCTCTAAAGAAGCTCGGCTTTGACGGCGTATACGACATGAACTTTACAGCTGACCTCACTATCATGGAGGAGGCCACAGAGTTCCTTGGCAGAGTTAAGAACGGCGGACCGCTTCCGCTTATTACCTCATGCTCGCCCGGATGGGTCAAGTTCTGCGAGCATTACTTCCCCGAAATGACGGAGAATCTTTCAACATGTAAGTCTCCTCAGCAGATGTTCGGTGCGGTTTACAAGACATACTTCGCTGAAAAGATGGGCATTGATCCTAAGGATATCGTATTTGTATCCGCTATTCCCTGTACAGCTAAGAAGTTTGAGGTAACACGCGACGGTCAGGACGTTGACGGAATGCCGGGAGTTGATATAGCAGTTACAACCCGCGAGCTCGGACGTATGATAGACGCTGCCGGAATCGAATTTACAGCTCTTGCTGACGAGAAGTTTGATACACCTATCGACATCGGATCAGGTGCGGGCGCTATCTTCGGCGCTACAGGCGGAGTTATGGAGGCAGCTCTCAGAACTGCCGCTGAGGTTATTGAAGGAAAGCCGCTTGAAAAGCTTGATTTTGAGGAAGTACGCGGTACTGACGGCATTAAGTTTGCAACATACAAGCTCGGCGATATTGAACTTAACGTTGCTGTAGCTTCAGGTACTGCAAATGCAGCTAAGCTCTTGAAGGGCGTACAGGACGGAACATACAACGTTCAGTTTATCGAGATCATGGCTTGTCCCGGCGGATGCGTAAACGGCGGCGGTCAGCCGACTCAGCCGGCGTCTGTCAGAAATTCTGTTGATCTTAAGAAGGTTCGCGCTGAGGTTCTTTACACAGCCGATCGCAATCTTGATCTTCGCAAATCACACGAAAACTCGATTATTAAGCAGATATATGATGAGTTCCTCGGAGAACCGAACAGCCACAAGGCTCATGAGCTTCTCCACACTCATTACGTAAAGCGCGGTCTGTAAAGAGATACACATGGGAATGACGTGGGGGAGACTTTTTGAAAAAAGTCTCCCCCACACCTCCTTCAAAAACTTTTGAAAAGAGTTTTTGATGAGTTTGTGCCGATACCGAATGATATACTAAGCTCAACTGATTACTTTTTTTCAGAAGTTTTGGGGAGGGAGTTTGAGGGAGGAACTTTTTCAAAAGTTCTCTCCCTCAAAAAATCGTATTTCTATTGCAATTTTACTGATATTGCGTTATAATAAGAATATCAAACATGGGGAGCTTGTGTTACAGGCTGAGAGGAAGGTATACCTTCGACCCGAAACCTGATTTGGATAATGCCAACGTAGGGACAAAATACGCTCTTTGCGGATATACCGAGGCTTGGTATATCCGTATTTTGTTTATTTCAGTATCGTATCAAGCAGGTAGAAGTATATGAAAATTAAAAGAGAAGATCTATTGCTTTATGGAATAACAGACAGGTCGCGCCTTGGGGGAGCTGAGCTTTACGAGCATGTCAAAATGGCTCTTGACGGCGGTGTGACATTTTTGCAGCTCAGAGAAAAAAATCGTGAAAAAGATCAGGTTCTCGAAGAAGCGTGCCGAATAGGCGAGCTTTGCAGGGAATATAATGTTCCGTTTATAATAAACGATGATCCTGAAATTGCTCGGCTGTCGGGTGCGGACGGAGTTCATGTCGGTCAGCGGGATATGGAGGCGGGACGCGTCCGCGAGATACTCGGAGAAGATAAAATCATCGGGGTAACTGCACGTACGGTTGAACAGGCGATTGCTGCCGAGCGCAGCGGAGCGGATTACCTCGGCTGCGGCGCGGTTTTCCCTACAGGCACAAAATCGGATGCGGTAGAGCTTGATCATAACACTTTGCGCAAGATATGCGAAGCTGTAAATATTCCTGTCATTGCCATCGGCGGAATTTGTGAAAACAATATTATGGAACTTAAAGGCAGCGGAATATGCGGTGTTGCCGTTATCGGCGCGATTTTCGGAAGTGATGATATTAAATCTGCATCTGCGAGGCTTAAAGTTTTTGCAGAAAAGATGACAAGCTCATGACAGTGAACAGAGGAAAAAGATGAATATAGAGTACAGAACGCAAAAAGAGCTGCCAAATGATAAATTATATAAATTATTTCATGCGGTAGGATGGGTTAGGGAAGATACAACGACACAGGAGCTGACATCTCAGGAGATGTTCGATAATTTTAATATCGGATTTATCAATTCGACGTTTGTTTTTTCGGCATGGTGCAATGATAGATTAGTAGGCTGTGTAAGAGCTTTAAGCGACTTGCATTTCAGATCGGTTATGTATGATTTAGCCGTTTTGCCTGAATTTCAGCACAGAGGTATCGGAACAGAGCTTGTAAGAAGATGCAGAAATGCTTGTGAAAATTCAGAATGGTTAGTTCAAACAGATGACGCTAAGGGATTTTATGAGAAGATCGGATTTAAGGAGAATAAGGATCATTTTCTGACAGTCCCGTGCAAATGGTTTAATAGTATTTGAGATTTAATACGATAAACGGATTGGAATTACTATGATAAAAGGCGCAATTTTTGATATCGACGGAACGCTGATTGATTCAATGTTTATCTGGAATGACCTTGGAGTGAAGTATGTTAAAAGTCTCGGAAAGATTCCCGAAAACAATTTAGGTTATGAGCTTTCGCTTCGCAATATTGACGACGGCTCTGAATATATAAGAGACACATATGCGAGAAATTTTGAGGTATCGGTGGTAAAGCAGGGGATACTTAATCTGGTACGTGACTTTTACTATCATGAAGTTAAGCTGAAACCGGGAGTACGAGGATTTTTGACAGCTCTGGCAGACAGAGGAATAAAGATGACGCTGGCAACAGGCGGAGAGAGAGAGCTTGCCGAAGCCGCTCTTTGCAGGCTTGGTGTGCTTGACATGTTTGACGGAATTTTTACCTGTAATGAACTGAAGACCACAAAAAACTTACCGCTTATATATAATACGGCAGCAGCTCATATCGGTTGTAAGCCATGTGAGACACTTGTATTTGAAGATGTTTTGCATGCTGTGCAGACGGCAGGTAATGCAGGATTTATAACAGTTGGTATAGCTGACGAAACAAGTGCTTCAGACAGAGAAGAAATAATAGCAAATTCCGATTATTATTTAGACGGATATGAGAATTTAGACGGATTCCTTGATTTTATTCTAACGAAATGAACTTACGCAGACTGCAATTACAGTCATTTGCCTATGATTGCAGATGAACGGAGTACATCAGCGGCAGACTGGGGGCACCACTATCTGCCGCTATATAAAAGTAATGCAAGTTCTAAATGAAAGGATGGTTTTTACCTTGAAAACTGCATTAACGATCGCAGGAAGCGATTCCTGCGGAGGCGCCGGTATACAAGCAGACATCAAAACAATGACAATGAACGGTGTCTATGCGATGAGTGCGATTACAGCACTGACCGCGCAAAATACGACCGGCGTTACGGGAATTTCGGAGGTAACTCCCGATTTCCTCGAAGAACAGCTTGACAGAATATTTACAGACATACGTCCTGACGCTGTGAAAATCGGTATGGTATCCGCGACAGCTCTGATTGAGGTCATATCGCGCAAGCTGAGAGAGTATGGGGCACAAAAAATTGTTCTTGATCCCGTAATGGTGGCAACAAGCGGAGCCGTGCTCATAAGCGGCGATGCTGTAGCTGCACTGAAAAGCGAGCTTTTGCCGATAGCAACGCTTGCAACACCGAATATTCCCGAATCTGAGGCACTATCAGGAATAAAAATTTTAAGCGAGACTGATATGTTAAAGGCGGCACAGTTGATCTCGGAGAAATACGGATGCGCTGTACTCTGTAAAGGCGGTCACAGCTTAAACGATGCAAACGATCTACTGTGGCAGAACGGAGAATATCGGTGGTTCAGGGTACGCAGGATAGAAAACAGCAACACCCACGGAACAGGCTGCACGCTGTCAAGTGCTATTGCTTCAAATTTAGCTAAAGGATTCTCTCTCGAAGAATCGGTAGAGAGAGCAAAAGAATATATCTCCGGCGCGCTTGGCGCAATGCTTGATCTCGGGCACGGAAGCGGTCCGATGAATCACGCGTTTGACCTAAAAGGAAGATTTGCCGAGAATCCCGATGATTTTACAAACGCCTAAGTTGATTATAAATAGCGTAACATTGCATATACACTGAAAGGATACAATTATAAATATGAGAAACTATACAACACAAATGGACGCTGCGAAGCGCGGTATCATAACACCTGAAATGAAAGCTGTCGCTGAGAAGGAATACAGAACAGAAGAGGAAATCAGAGATTTGGTAGCAAAAGGGCAGGTTGCTATATGTGCTAATAAGCTGCATGAATGTATAGATCCGAACGGAGTAGGATCAATGCTGAGAACAAAAATCAATGTAAACTTGGGCATTTCAAAGGACTGCAAGGATTATGATATTGAAATGCAGAAGGTTATGGCGGCAGTTGATATGGGAGCTGAGGCAATAATGGATCTCTCATCTCATGGAAATACACAGCCGTTCCGCAGAAAGCTGATCTCTGAATGCCCTGCAATGATAGGAACAGTTCCCGTATATGACAGTGTTATACACTATCAGAGAGATTTGGCAACTCTTACAGCTAAGGATTTTATAGATGTAGTAAGACTTCATGCAGAGGACGGAGTAGATTTTGTCACACTGCATTGCGGCATCACAAGAAAAACGATTGAGCAGATAAAGAAGCACAAGAGAAAAATGAATATTGTATCTCGCGGCGGGTCACTTGTTTTTGCTTGGATGAGCATGACGGGTGAGGAGAATCCTTTCTACGAGTATTATGATGAAATACTTGAAATTTGCAGAGAATATGACGTTACAATTTCTCTCGGAGACGCATGCCGACCGGGATGCCTTGCAGATGCGAGCGACGTTTGTCAAATCGAAGAGCTTGTGAGACTCGGCGAGCTGACAAAGCGCGCATGGGAAAAAGATGTTCAGGTTATGGTTGAAGGACCCGGGCACATGCCGCTTGATCAGATAGAAGCCAACATGAAATTACAGCAGACAATCTGCATGGGTGCACCTTTCTATGTTCTCGGACCGATCGTCACTGATATTGCTCCCGGATACGATCATATTACATCGGCTATCGGAGGAGCTATCGCAGCGTCAGCGGGCGCCGCATTCCTGTGCTATGTAACGCCTGCCGAGCATCTCGCGCTTCCGAATGTTGAGGATGTAAAGCAGGGAATCATCGCGTCACGTATAGCGGCCCATGCTGCGGATATCGCAAAGCATATTCCCCACGCAAGAGATATTGACGATGAGATGGCAGATGCAAGACGTACTTTTGACTGGGAGCGTCAGTGGGAGTGCTCGATCGATCCCGAGACAGCAAAGCGCATCCGTGATGAGAGAAAGCCTGAGGTCGAAGAAAGCTGTTCCATGTGCGGTAAATTCTGTGCGGTAAGAAGCATGAATAAAGCGCTGAACGACGAGTATATAGATATACTGTAACAATATAAAACAATGAAAATGCTCAGACTTTTAAGTCTGAGCATTTTTGTATATATTTGATTTATTCCCCATGAGCGGCGCTTTGAAGCATAATTGTTCTGCATTCATCGCGAATGATCTCCCGCTCGGAAAACGGCACTTTTTCTCCGCGAATCAGCTGATATCTTTCGTGACCTTTTCCGGCGAAAAGCACGATATCGTTTTGTTCAGCCATCTGAACTGCCCGCCTTACCGCGTCCTCGCGGTCAATTATAACCTCATACGGCGTTGATTTGTCGTAATGTTCAAGTATTTCGTCGGTTATATCAGACGGAGCTTCAAAGTCGGGATTGTCGCTTGTTATTATCGAATAATCGGCAAGCGCAGAAGAAGCTTCCGCAAGCTCGCGGCGTCTGTTTTTCGTCCTGCCTCCGACAGAGCCGAAAACGCATATCAGCCTTTCCGGCTCATATTTTCTGAGTACGGTAAGCGCGCTTGTCAGGCTTAGTCCGTTATGAGCATAATCAATGATGAAGGTTCTGCCGGGGATTCCGTCTACTACCTCAAATCTGCCTGTGACAGAGGTCAGAGCAAGAATATCGGCAGCATCTTTTACGCTCACACCGTAGTAGGAGCATGCGGCAATAGCTGCAAGGCCGTTACATACGCTGAACTCTCCCGGATTTCGCATCTGAACTCTTGTAGTTCTGCCTGCATTTGAGCAGTTAAAGAATATTCCGAGCGAGGTTTCGTCTCGATAGGGCATCGGTGAGGTCCCGACAAAATCGGCGTTTTCGTCTTTTGTAGAAAAAACGAGGGCAGGGCAGGATATTCCGTCCTTCATAAAGGATGCGGCATCGTCATCCTCATTAAATATTGCAAGCCTGCAGCCGTAATCCGTAAACAGCTTTTTCTTAGCGGCGCGGTATTCTTCAAATGAAGCGTGCTCGCCCTCTCCGATGTGATCGGGCGAAAGATTTGTAAATATGCAAACGTCGAAGCTTATTCCCTGAACTCTGTTGTGATTGAGCGCTTGAGACGATACCTCGATTACCGCGTGAGTTACGCCTTCCGACAGCATTATGCTGAAATAATGCTGAAGCTCACGGCTTTCGGGAGTTGTATTTACTGTTTCCACATGCTTGCCGTTTATTATAACTCCGTTTGATCCTATGTAAGCGCAGGGAATACCGCTTTTTTCAAGTATAGACTGAATCAGCAGGGAGGTAGTTGTCTTTCCCTTCGTTCCCGTGATTCCGATGATATGGAGCTTTTCGGCGGGATATCCGTAAAACGCGGCGGAAATTTCAGCAAGCGCGCTTCTTGTATCAGGAGTTGCCGCCTGAAACGCATTTGAGGGAAGATCGAGAGGTCGCTCACATAAAAATGCTCGGCAGCCAGCTCTGTATGCCGCGGCAGCAAAGTCATGACCGTCCGCACGGGCGCCGGGCAGACAGACAA
Organism: Clostridiales bacterium; assembly: GCA_022800625.1. Lineage (GTDB taxonomy): Bacteria > Bacillota > Clostridia > Oscillospirales > CAG-272 > RUG11130. The sequence goes on from JAAWQR010000005.1 coordinate 41,860, forward strand.
AAAGCTCGCCTTCATTTATGAGACGTGAGTTGTATTCGATGCGGTCGACTTCACATGCGTCAGCGTTGCCGCAGAGTACTGTGTATTCGATATTTTTAAATAATTCTGAAAGCTTCATAAAGGATGACCAACCTTTCCCTGATCGCTTGTGATCTGTAAGGTAAAACGTGCTTTTAGCTTTTATTTTTTCGCTGCGATAAGATTTGATGCTGTTTCTTCAGCCTTAAAATCAGGTGTAAAGCCTGCGGGAGTGTGTCCGAACAGCCTGATAGCACACCATGCCAAAACCTCAAGCGAATCTACAAATCTTGTATCCTGAGGAAAGCCGCTTTTCAGTACTGAAAGTTCGGTGCAGCCGAGTATTGCGCATTCACAACCCGATTCAAACATCGGATAAGCGACGGAGTACAGCTTTTCGGGAGGAGAAACGAGTCCTTTTTTTACATCGCCGTAAATTATATCGGTTATTATCTCCTGAGCGTCTCGATTCGGGATCTCCCAAGCAATACCTTCTTTTTCAAGCTCCTTTTGATATGAACCTGATGAAACAGTCCCCTCTGTTGCTAAAATGCACGATTTTTTGTATCCGCATCTTTTAATATGCGCAACGGTTTCCGATATGATGCTCGGAACGGGGACGGAAACGGCACGGCGTACCTCTTCTATGAAATAGTGCGCGGTATTGCACGGTATTACGATTGCGTCAGCTCCGTATTTTTCAAGAAGCTTTGCGTCCTCGATCATGTACGGAAGAGGATCTTCATCGCTTTTTCCGAGTATAAAATCAGTTCTGTCAGGAGTAGTTGCACGGCTTGATAAAATTATGTCAATATGCTCCTGATCACGCGCTGCCGCCGTTCGTTTTGTGATTAGTTCGTAGAAGTATGCGCTTGACAGCGGTCCGAGACCGCCGAGTATTCCGAGAATCGAGCGGTTTTTTCCGATTTGGTGCATCTCGCCGTCCTCCTTTTTGTTATTTGTTTACAGGATAATATATCTTGAATTTTTTCTTTTGCCGTCTCAGTTGCTCTGCCGCGCAGAGGAATCGCATCGGATTTGTCCTGAAATCGTGCTTATACCAAACGGATGAGGCGTGCTTGCCTTCTTTTGCAAGTTTTTTTGCAGTCTCGACAAGCTCTTTGTCTTCTGTATATTTATATGCGACGGAACGCGGTACATGATGCCAGAAAAATTTCTTTTCGCATTTTTCAAGAGAATCTCCGCCGTCAGTGTAAACTTCTGCGGCAAGACGTGCAATATTCATCCCTGCTGCTGTTACGTAATAGTTGCTTCTGCCCTGTCTCAGATTTATCTCAAAAACTCTGAAGTCATTTTTTGTTCCGGGGCGGAGCTTGATATCAAAGTTTGAAAATCCCGTGTATCCGAGAGCCTCAAGCATTGCTTTCAGCTTTTCCGCAAGCGGGAATCCTGATACAGGCTCTGTCACTATCGCAGCATGGTTGCCGAGTCCGTGCGGCGTGTGCTCCTCAAGCATCGTATGACCGAGACACATTGCACGGACGCGTCCTTTTTCATCGGAAAAAGCAGTAAAAACGCGCATCTGTGAATCGCCGCCCTCGATGAATTCCTGCATAACTATCTTATCATCGTAGCCTGAAGCATAAATTTCTTTTATTATTTTTTCGGATTCTTCGGGATCCGCTGAAGTGTAGACTTTTTTCATGCTGTCAAACGGGTGCTTCCAATAAGCAACGCTGGAAGATGGCTTTATAATTATCGGATATTTAAAGCCGAGATTGTTTTCCGTAAGCTCAGAGGCTTTCATTTCCCTGTCCGTAATGTATGTGTCCGGATACGGAATATCATATTTGTCGCACAGCTCGTAAAATTCAGCCTTTTTTGAAATAATCGGCTGAAGAGCGGCATCGGGATAAGGAATAATGTACTCAGGCAGCTTGCTGCGGCATCTTGCAATAAGTGTAGCATAGTCGTCCGTGCAGCCGAAGAGTACCAGCTTTTCGCCTTTATGAGACTTAGCAAAATCCGTGAGTGTTTTAAGCATTACAGGCTCAGAATCGATATCGGTAATCTGCGTGAAATTTATAAGCTTTGAGTATTTGGTGGCAGAAACAGGATATCTGCCGAAAGCATATGAGTGAACGCCGTACTGCTCATGAAAAGCTCTTGCAACATTGTAGCAGTTAAGGTCAGCTCCGAGAAGCACGGGGGTGATATTTGTATTCATATTGATAATTCCTTTCCGAGGGGTTAAGTTCAAATTCCGAAGAATTGTTTATGCCATGTGAGGAAGGTATATGCGGTCCAAATCTTTCGTCCGTTGTTGGCGCGTCCCTCTTTATGGTCGTCAAGCAGAGAAACAAGGCGCTGTGCGTCAAAGTATTCAGCGGCGGTATCAGAAGTAAAAGCGTCTTTTACAATTCCGTAGTATTTGTCCTCGCGAAGCCAATTGCGTATCGGAACAGGGAAGCCCTTTTTAGGTCTGTTCGCCCATTCATCGGGGAGTGTTCTGTTTGAGGCCGCTCTGAGAACTGCCTTGGTGTTCTCACCGTTTATTTTGTATCCTGTAGGTATAGCGGAAGCTTCTCTCATGACTTCGCGGTCGAGATACGGAACTCTCAGTTCAAGCGAATGAGCCATGCTCATTTTATCAGCCTTCAGAAGAATGTCGCCTGGAAGCCAAAGATTCAGGTCAAGATACTGCTTCTTTTCGACCTCGGAAAGTCCTTTTGTTCTCTCATAAATCGGGCGAGTAATGTCGTCGATTGACGGACCGTTTTTATACTTTCCGCGCAGCACATCAAGCGCTTCTTTTTCGGGGAATACAAGCGCCTGACCGATAAAGTAATTTTCAGGAACGCCGCTTCCGCGGATAATAAAATCATGTCCCTTGAAGTACGGAAGAGCGGATGAAGCCGACGCGGCAAGACGTCTCAGCGGAGAGGGGACTTTTTTATATTTTCTCATGAGCGGTGATTCGTCATACCATTCGTACCCTGCGTAAATTTCGTCGGCACCCTCGCCCGACAGTACTACCGTAACGTGCTCGGATGCGAGCTTAGCAAGGAAGTACAGCGGAACGGACGACGGATTCGACTGCGGCTCATCCATATGGTACTGAATTGTGGGAAAAGCCCTAAAGCATTCTTCGGCTGTCAGGTGACGCATGTGATTTTTTATTCCGAGTATATCCGAGAGAGCCTCAGCTTCGCTCGTTTCATCAAACCGTTCGGCGTTAAATCCGACAGAGAAAGTGTCGTTCGGCATAAGAGCCGCCGTGATGTAGCTTGAGTCTACACCTCCCGATAGGAAAGAGCCGACTTTAACATCGCTTATACGGTGAGCGGCTACCGATTCTCTGACGCGTGAGTCGATAAGATCTGCGCATTCGTCAAACGAATACGAGGCTTTTTCTCCGAAATTTACGTCCCAGTAGCGCCCTATATTCATTTTTCCGTCTTTGTATGTGAAAGAATGCGCCGCGGGCAGCTTGAATACTCCCTTGAAGAATGTTTCCTCAGTAGCTGAGTACTGGAATGTAAGATACGGTCTGATCGCGTCGGGATTTACTTCCGGTTTAAAGTCAGGATGTTCAAGGAAGCTTTTAATCTCCGAGCCGAAGAGCAGAGAGCCGTTCTTTGTTACCGTGTAGTAAAAAGGCTTTATACCGAACGGATCACGCGCACCGAATAGAGTGCGAGTTTTTTTATCCCAAATCACAAAGGCAAACATGCCGCGCAAATGCTCAGTAATCTTTTCGCCGAATTCTTCATAGCCGTGGATTATCGTTTCCGTGTCGCATTTTGTTTTGAATACGTGACCGCGTGCGATAAGCTTATCGCGAAGGGACATAAAATTATAGATCTCGCCGTTAAAGACGATGACTACAGTTCCGTCCTCATTGTACATCGGCTGAGCGCCGTCCGACAGGTCTATGATGCTGAGCCTGCGGAAGCCGAGGGTTACGGTGTCGGGCGAGAGTGATTCATCAAGAAAATATCCTTCAGAATCAGGTCCTCGGTGTATTATACGATCCGCCATTTTGCGGATAACTTCTTTTCTGTGTTCTGTTTCTCCTGTAAAGCCGATAAAGCCGCACATAGTTTATATAAACTCCGTTCTGCCGCAAGTCGGCGGCACAAATTGATTTTCCTTCATACATGTTTATGGTATGACCTTATTTATTATATCATGATTTTTTCCTTAAAGCCGCCTATGGCGGCATAAAATAGAAAAATCAGTCACGGGTAAAAATTTCATTACATGTTGCCGTGCCGCGTAAGCGGCACTTTGGCATTCACTGTTTTTATTATATCACATTCGGTCCCATAAATAAATACGTAGGATTGATTTTTTGCTTCAATATGTGATATGTGAGCGCAATTTCATTGTGTAACTATGTTTTTGCAAAATAATAGAAGATATGTTATAATAGAGCATAAGCAGAGTTGAAAAATATTTAGGCTTTAAAATAAAAGCTATGACAGATGCAAGTTGTCTGTATAGATGATCTGGTATCGTTTGACATTATCTAATGCTTTAAATTGTACAAATAATTTTGGAGAACAGGCTTTCTATCAAACTAAAATTTTTATATAAAGGGAGAGAATGGAATTGACAGGATTATCGGATTTATATAATGATTTTATATCAGAACAACATTTTATATCCTCTGTTAAAGATAATATAGGGATTTATGATGTAAATATTTACACTGTTCAAATGGAAGAAGATATAGATCTATTGGAGTATATTCTAAACAACATATATAGCGGGAAAGATTTCCTTAAACGTAGAGGGATTTCAATATCAGAAAGTTTGAATACACTAAGGGCAAGAATTAAGTCTGTCAAGTCAATGAATAAGGTCGATTTTTTTAGATTGTTATGTTCTGCACTTGATGATATTAAAGACAGTCATCTCGTTTTTTCTCTTCCATACTTCAAAAATATACATCAGTTTTGTAGACATAATACCGTATATTTTGCTGACATAACATTACAAAAAGATAGCGGTGGATATTTCATATTGTCTTCACAAGATTCGTCGGTAAAATGTGGGGAGCGTGTCATAATAGAAGAAGATTATCTATTCAGAACAGTTGATGGAAAATTTTTGTACGGAGTTTTCAGCGAAAAGCCGATTAAAACGATTACTTGTAACATTACAGGAGAAAAAGTACAATTGAATGTGTTACCGTCACCATTAAGACCGATAAAAAATAATGATTTATGGTCACATGAAAATTGTAATGGAATTGACATAGTCACAATATACAGTCTTTGTGCATTTAGCGTTGATGAAGAACAGAAACTGGAAGAATTAGTTGCACTGGGGAAAGTTCTAAAAGAATCAAAAAAAATCATACTGGATCTCCGAGGAAATAGAGGTGGCGATTCAGAAATTGCGCGAAGATTTATTGAGAACCTTAACGGCAGTGCATATATGAATTTAAATTATGCGAAACTGAATACGCAAGGAAGCAGATTAGCAGAAATAAGTCTTTATGCTGAGGATTTTGACAGTTATAGAAAGGTAAAAGAAGAAATTTTCCTTGATCCGGTTTGTAAGTGGCAATGTTCTGAATCTAATTTTATTTGTGACGGTCAGTATAAGAATCAACTTGTTGTATTAACAGACAGGCATACGGCATCTTCAGCAGAAATTATGTTGAAATGTATTAAGGATAATATTCCGCAGAGTGTTATAATTGGCGAAAATACAAGCGGGACGCTTAGCACAGGTGACATCAGACATTATTATCTGCCAAATTCTTTGATTTTTTTGGATGTTCCTACCGCAATATTTGCAGATATATTAGAAGAAGGAACAGGGTTTTGTCCTGATTTTTGGGACAAGGATGATGCCATGCAATCGGCTATAGATTTTTTGTCACAAAAAAATTAAATATGGTTTATATAACATATACATTCAAAAGAATAGTTATATAAGTTTGAGAATTGAATTTTTGAAAAATATAAATGACGGGACAGAGCATATAAAATGCAGGGGGATTGAGTCTGAACAATCACCCTGCATAAATTTCGGTTGCAATATATTTGTTTCAACACATATCTCAATATCTGTTTCCATTTTTATTAAAGTTCTTTCTAAGTGCAATTTCAGTGAGAATCATAGTGCATATTATAACAACAATTTGTACCGAACAAACTACTCCGCCGATTATACCTATATTAATGATATCTTTTCTGAATGCAAAAAGCATTACAGCTACGGATATAGGCAATATGATCCATCCGCACACTTTCCAAAGTTTCCCGAAGTATTTGTGTGCAAATTTCCAAGTCTCTTGATTCTTCATAGACATGTTTGTTCTGTATCCGGATGTAGCATTGATTTCTTTTGGAGGATTTTTCTCAAATCGATGTCCAGAATAAATCATTGCAAGTGGGATCAATAAGTCCATGATCAACATAAATGTCCGAAATGCCATAAAATACCTCCTTAAAGTTGACTTTTATTATATTTTACAACATTATTATATCGCAATTGATTATGTAAGTAAATATATGTCTGATTTTTTTCCTGAATATGTGATATGTGTGATTCTTTGAGGGGCTGAAAAAACGAGTTATTTATTTTTTATTTTGTATATCACAAGATGAAAAATACCATAAAAATGCATAATAAAATTTAGGGGTTGCAATTTTAATTTGTTTGTGATATAATAAACGCGTTATTGCCTTTCAAGGTCTATGCTCTCGTTGCAAAAGCAGCGCGAACTTTCACCATGAAATACAGCGTCTAAAGCGCAGTCAGACGGGGTATTTCACAAATTTCCGGCAGGCAGTCGCAAGGCTTCCGCCGGCGGAAAGGAATCGCCAAACGGCGAGAAGGTGTTTTCTTGTATCTACGATCAGATAACTCTGATAGTACCGATTTAAGCCGCACCGCTATCACCGGGCAATCAGGCAAATTGCTCAGAGAAGGCATTATATCAGAAGAAACTGCAAATCCGCAGACTGAAACGGATCAGTTTGACTTTGACGAGTCGGAAATTCCGGCATGTGTAAGGAGGAAGAGTACCAAACGGACAAATTCTGTGCAGACAGGCAATAATAACATCTCAAGCACAGAACATATCGGCAATAGGGCCGATATGTCAAAAACCGCAGATATTCCGAATCTCAGAACAGCCGAGGTTGACGTTAAAGCAATCCGTGCAATGCGCACGGGAACGTATCCTAAAGTATGCGAGACGAGCAAAAAGCCATCGTGCACGGGGCAGATACCCGTGATAGGTAAGCAGAGGAGAGATACCTCTGAGATACCCGCAGTGCGCCAAGCAAATTCACGTACGGGCAATATTCCTACAGTGAAGGCGCAAAAAAAATCATTGTTCTCAAAGCTCACATGGAGAACAAAATCCGAGCGGAGCGGAAAGGCTCCGTGTTTCCATACTATCCGTGGCGCGGAAGATATGGAGAAGTCAGTATACATTCCCGAGAGATTGTTATCTTTCATAGGAAGGCGGCGAAAAGCTGTATTAGTTGCAGCTTCATGCCTTGTCCTCGTATGCGTAGCTGTTCCGACAGCCGTATATGCGGCCTCAAAGGGTGTCTCTGCTGACAAAGACTTAGCGGACTTTGAAATTATTGAGACAGGCGATGACTTATATGCCATGAGTCTTGACGGCGTGTCTGCAGACGCGTTCAAACTGTCATCGGCAAATGTTCTTTATAATGATTTCGAAAAGTCTGATGACGACAAAGATAATGACACAGAAAAGAATGAAACTATTGATGAAGATGTGACATCTGAAGGAGCAATGCTGCTCAGCACGGATACCGAAGAAGATGCGGCGTCAGCCGAATTTCTGTCTGAAAATTTTTTCACGGTAACACTGCAGTTCTATGATAGAGACAGTATCACATGCTCGACCTCCCCCCTGACCTTGAGGGAGCTGTTCGCAAAAGTCGGATATACGCAGCGAGATACTGATAAGATCTACGCAGGACTTGACGATGTGATTGATTCAGAATGCACTATAATAATTGACAGCGTTGAATATTCAACTTTGACTGAGACTGAAAGCATACCTTTTGAGGTGGAAACGATCGATGTACAGTCTATCCCGCGCGGAACAACTCAGACGGTAACAGACGGCGCAGTCGGTGCGCGCGACGTTGTATACACTGTCGAATATGTAAACGGAGTTGAAGTGTCCCGCGAAAAGCAGTATGACTATGTTGTGAGTGAGCCTGTAAATCAGGTTGAATACCGAGGAGTCGGCGGGGTGCTTTATGCTCCCGACGGAAATGCGTATTCTTATTCATATTGCGTAACAGTTCGTGCAACATATTATGATCTTCCGGGAAGAACGGCTTCCGGTATGCCCGTTGGCAATAACATTGTGGCAACCGATCCGTCAGTTTTCCCACTCGGCACGAATATGTATGTCATGAGCGACTCATACGATATGGGTCTGAGAGTTGCGGCAGATACCGGCGGCGGTGTCAAAGGTAACCTCATTGACATTTGGATGGATCAGTCATCTCCCAATTTTGCACGTTTTTCATCACAGGGTGTCGCGGAAATGACAGCTTATATTCTTGACTGATAAATTAGAGCATAGAAAAGAACCGAACTGCGCTTCGGTTCTTTTTTTGTATGTTATTTCATTCCTTGCTATTCAAAAAATCTGTCAACCTCACGATTTGCAAGCACGGGATCGGCTTTTCCTCCCGTTTCCCGCATTACATAACCTACTATTACTTTTTTTGCGCCGAGCTTGCCCTTTTTTACTTCACGTACAGCTTCGGGAAGCGACTTTGCTGCCTTTATTATAAGTGTTCTTATCGTTTCGGCATCGCGTATCATGAACAGATTCATTTTTTCTGCGATCTCTCTCGGGGAATTACCGCTGTTACTGACAGATGCAATAAGCTTTTTGGCAGATACAATGTTTATCTCTCCTGCGCTGTACATTGCGGAAATTTCAGAAAGCTTTTCGGGAGACAGGATAGATTTTGAGTCTTTCATTTTCGGAAAAACTTCACTGACAAATAAATTGGAGAGAGTAAGCGCATCAGATTTATCGGATATTGCCGATTCAAAGTAAGCTGCTGTTTCGGGAGACGTGCATATTATCCCAGCGTTTCCGTCTGAAATACCGAACTTTCTCATAGAAGCTTTGATCTCTCCCGGCATTCTCGGCATCTCCGCGCGTATTCTTTCAACATACTCTTTGTCTGTAAGAATCGGAGGAATATCAGGCTCTCTGATATATCTGTAATCAGAACAGCTTTCCTTTGAGCGCATGCGTTCGGTCTTTCCGGAGGATTCGGAGAATCGGCGTGTTTCACATTCTATTTTGCCGCCGTTCTCAATAATATCGACCTGTCTTTTTAATTCGCTTTCAATTGCTCGTCCGATAAAATTTACGGAATTTATATTCTTTATCTCACACCGCGCTCTAAGTGTATTCTCTCCCTCTTTTCTGACTGATATATTAACGTCACATCTGAGCGAACCTTCGTTCATCTTACAGTCTGACACACCTGCGAACAGCAGTCTGCTGCGCAGTTCATTTACAAACGCCATAGTTTCGTCAGCGCTTCTCATATCAGGCTCGGTTACAATCTCAATGAGCGGTACACCGCAGCGATTGTTGTCGATATTGACTCCGTTTTCCGAGTACGATAGTTTGCCCGCGTCTTCCTCCATATGAATTTCTCGGATTCTTATTTTTTTGTCTTTTTCACCATCGCTGAGTGTAACATATCCGTCAAGGCATAGCGGAGAATAAAACTGTGTTATCTGATACCCTTTCGGAAGATCGGGATAGAAATAATGTTTTCTGTCAAAATATGATATCTCGGAAATACGGCAGTTTAGGGCTAATCCCGCGCGCACGGCAAGGCTGACGGCTTCTCCGTTCAGGCAGGGAATAGCTCCCGGCATACCGAGACATATCGGACAGCAGTTTCTGTTCGGCTCATTTCCGTATGCGGTGCTGCATGAGCAAAACGCTTTTTCGGCAGTTTTTAATTCAACATGGACTTCCGCGCCTATTACGGGTTCATATCCTTTATATAATGTATTACTCATTTTTACACGTCCGTACTCATAATATTATTTTGATGAGTTTTAAATATTCTCTCAAGCGCATATGCAGTTCTGCAGAGCTTTTCTTCTTCGCCGTGCTTTGCCGTCAGCTGGATTCCGACCGGTAATTTGTTTTTGTCTCCTGACGGGATAACCACAGCGGGGATTCCTGTGAGATTAGCATATGCTGTGAATTTGTCACTGCCTGTCGTATCTTCTCCGATACGACGGGTATCATTAAGAGACGGTGCGGTGATATCTGATACGGGGGTTAAGATTATATCAAATTTTTCAAACAGATAATCGGTATTTTTTCTCAATCGTCTTTGCACTTCAAGAGCGGAAACATAAATTTTCCCGTTATCATACGTCAGCACATATGCGCCCTGAGCCAGCCTTTCTTTTACCTTTGTTCCGAATCCCTCGTTTCTTGTACCTTCAACAGTTCCCATAGCAGAGCTGAAGCCGTACCGCAAGCCGTCGTATCTTGCAAGGGTTGACGATGCTTCGGCGGAGGATATCGCATAATATATCTCAGGTATGGTATCGATCATCGGAAGCCTTGTTTCCGAAACGTTTGCTCCTGATTCTTCAAGCAAAGCAAAAAGCCTTTTGTCGCATCCGAGTCCGGGTATTGAGCCGATTCTCATGCCTTTAAGAGTTTCTGTATCGCTGACTCCATATTTTTTGCCCTGAGAATACAGAGTTGTCATATCTCTCTCGTCTTTTCCGCAGATCACGCTGTATAGAAGAGCACAGTCTCGTATATCGCGGCTGATCGGACAGATTTGCTCAAGAGACGGAGCCAACCCAGTAAGACCGAACCGTGATACGCTGCCGTAAGTAGGCTTCAGAGCAGATACTCCGCAGAATGCGGCGGGAAGTCTTGCAGAACCTCCTGTGTCGCTGCCGAGAGACAGCAGAGCTTCTCCTGCTGCGACACTTGCGGCAGAGCCTGAGGATGAGCCGCCGGGACTTCGCTCTGTATCATGCGGATTCAGCGTCATGCCGAACGCCGATGTTGTTCCGTCCGCTCCGATTGCAAACTCATCCATGTTCGTTTTGCCGATCGGTACGGCGCCTGCCGCAAGTATTTTTTCATAAACAGACGCGCTGTAGCTCGGTATGAAATTTTCAAGCATACGCGATGCACAGGTAGTTTTTATTCCTTTAGTGCAGATATTGTCTTTTATCGAAATTGGAATGCCTGCAAGCGGAAGATTTACAAGTTCAGACTTTGACATGCAGTCGATTCGGCTTGCAGTCATTTCTGCTTCTTCGCTGCAAATCGTAATAAAAGAGTTATACTTATTTTTTTCTGCGCGTTTTATATAAGCTTTCAGCACTTCAAGAGCGCCCAGCCGCCTCTCCCTTACAGCGCATGAAAGCTCTGTCGCACTAAGCTTCAGTATATCGTCTGACAAAATTTATTTCACCACGCATTCTTTATCTGTTGCACTGCTTAAAAATCCTGTATTTCAGGAGAGCAGATGCAAATAATAGTGTAGTCAGGCATTTTTACTCTCACACCGAAGCTCACAGACATTCATTGGTCGTCTGCCATCAAGAACGTCGTTAAGGCAAAGTCTGCCGTTGCAAGAATTTTGACAGGAAGCAATTTCTTCAATTTCGTAAAAACCGAAAAATCGGTTTTCGTCAAGCTTCAGCTTCATTAAGTCCGCACATTTTGCGGCATAATCGTTTTTTGTCATATGATGTTTTCCGCTCATACGTCAGTCTGCCTTTCGCATATCTTTCAGCATTGCGATCTCCTCGGCGTATCCGTCAAGCTCATTCGGGGTTTCAAGATAGAAGGGAAGATCTTTCAGCTTTGGATGGTTGATAAGCGTTTCCATTGATTTCAGCGAAATATGTCCGAGGCCGAGTTTTTCATGGCGGTCTTTTGCGCTTCCCATGATATTTTTGCTGTCGTTTAAATGAATCGCAAGAAGTCTGTCCAGACCGATAATACGGTCAAATTCTTCAAGAACGGCGCAGGGATCCTCCGACACGCTGTATCCTCCGTCATGTATATGACATGTGTCAAGGCATACTCCCACGTTGTCGCGAACCGAAGGATCTGTTTTATCAATGATTTCGGCAATTTCTTCAAAGCTTTTACCGATTTCCGTTCCCTTGCCCGCCATAGTTTCAATAAGTACAGTTGTTTTCATTCCGGGAGTTATAATTTTAGAGAGCATTGATGAAGTAAAGCCGATTCCGATGTCCGCTCCCGCTCCGACATGGCAGCCGGGGTGGAAATTATACATTGCCCCGTCAATGGATTCAAGAAATTCAAGCTCGCTTTTCATAGCTTGTGTGCTGTAGTCTCTGATTTTTTCATCAGCGGAGCACGGGTTATATGTGTATGGCGCGTGAGCTAAAGGCGCGTGCATTTCATTTTCCTTTAAGATTTCACAAAGTGCTGAAACATCTGTGGGATCGGGCATTTTTCCGCTGCTCCGTCCGCGCGGGTTTTTTGTAAAAAACTGAAATGTATTAGCACCGATTGACAGAGCGCGGCGTCCCATAGCCGCATATCCTTCCGAAATAGATAAATGGCATCCTATATAGAACATATTTTTATTTCCTTTCATTATTATAATATAATTTAACTGTTTTGTAATTTATTGATTTCCGTATAAATTATTCGATTGACAAAACAAATAGGGAATGATAAAATAATTTTAATACAGTATCTTACTACAGATATTTTATCATATAAACGATTAAAAAACAAGCAGATAAGGCACTTCCGCAACTTTATCATGCCGCGGCAGATTGTGATTTTACAAAATTGAAGCTCTGTCCGCGTGAAGTATAATACTTCAAAAAATGTATCTATGAAAAAATCAAGATCGCTGAGCATACGAACTCTTACCAATAAATTATCGTCCGCCGCAACTGTAATTTATGAGGACAAAATATCCGTTTATGCGGCGCAGGCATCGTTCTTTATTATTATTTCTTCTATTCCGTTTATAATGCTGCTGTTCAGCCTGAGCAGATACGTAATATCGGATAAGATATACGACTTTATTATTGCATTCGGTCAGACGCTTCCTGCGGGAGCTAAGGATTTTTATATGGAGGTAACCGCAGAGCTTTATGCAAGACCTGCAATAAAGCTCATATCCCTTAGTGCGGTTACAACTTTTTGGAGTGCATCACGCGGCATGGCTGCGGTACGCGGCGGTATTTCTACCGTATACAGATCAAATCCGAACGTTGGATTTATAAAAAATATGCTGTTGTCTCTTTTGTATACCGCCGTATTTATAGTAACTATAATTGCGCTTATTGTTTTGCTTTTGTTCGGAGAGCTTATCAATGAAAACCTTGCGTCCAAGTTTGCGGTTATTGCCAAGTTCGGTGAAATATTCAAATACAGAAATGTGATATTTTTTGTTCTTCTGACACTTTTTTTCGCATGTCTTTATTATATTTTGGGACGAAAGGGATTCGGAGCCGGCAGAAAATTTAGGAATTATCTTCCCGGAGCTGCGCTTGCGTCTGCCGGATGGATTCTGTTTTCATATTTTTATTCGCTTTATGCGATGTATTTCTCACGCGCTTCGTATATATACGGAAGCCTTACGGCAATTGTTCTTCTTATGTTATGGTTGTATGCCTGTATGAATATTTTATTCTTAGGCGCGGAGTTCAATAAGTTAATCGGGATAAAAAAGAAGCGTGAATAAAACTAACACAGCCGCCGAAAAGTAGGCGGCTGTGTCAGTTAAATATCAGTTTTGATTTTCATTTTTTGCGGCTATCTTTTTGTTTATCTCTTCAAGAAGTGCATCGTGTTCGTATTTTGAAGCTGTGAATGTTGTGGTTCCGTCATATGATACAAAGAAGAGATAGTTCGTTTCCGACGGATTGAGAGCCGCCTGTATTGCACTGTTACTGGGATTTGCGATAGGTCCCGGCGTAAGTCCCGCGTTTGTATATGTGTTATACGGTGAATCATACGTCAAGTCATCGAGCGTAAGATTCGGTCTTTCTCCCGTCGCATGCTGCATGGCATATACAATGGTAGCATCACTCTCAAGATTCATTGCAGGAACTCTATTCATTCTGTTATGGAAAACAGACGATATATTTCCGAAGTCCGCAGGAGTTCCTCCCTCTTTTTCGATTATTGAAGCAAGAATCAGGACCTGATCGACGGTGAAGCCAAGTTCTTCTGCCCGTGCTCTGTATTTTTTGGTAAATACGGTTTTAAACCGTGAGAGCATCTTTTTTATAACCGCTTCTTCGGTTGATGCGTTATAGAATTGATAGGTATCGGGGAAAAGATAGCCGTCAAGTCTGTAAAAACGTCCGTTTTCTGCCCAATTATCTCCGAGTTCATCAATGAACCAATAGTCAAAATCATAATTGTTTATAACATCTATATATTTTTCTTTTTCTCCGATTCCTTTTTCAACAAGAAGATCGATGATCTCGTCTGTCGTATAACCCTCGGGAATAGTGATCCATGATACTCCGCTCGGAGCTTTTTCTTTAAATGCGGCAATCAGCTCTTTGTATCCTGTCTTGGGAGAGATGCTGTAGGTTCCGGCACAAAAGCCTTTGCCGTCATCTCTCTTTTTTGCATATGATTTGAAAAGTCCCTTGTAATTGATAACTTTGTTGTCGTGCAGTATGGTTGCAATATCATTTATGGTTGCGTCTTCCGGTATTACGATCTCTACCTCTTCTTCCGATTTTACAAATCCGTATATGTCGTTCATTGAAAAAATAACTACAGCGGAAATTACAGCCGCGATTATTACTACAACGGTAATATATGCGATACATTTTATAAGACTGACCATAGAGTTGTCGGTTTCCGTGTATTGTTTCTTTTTTGACTTTTTGGATTTTTTTGCAGAAGCAATCGTCTTTTTTTCCGGAGTACTGTTTTTCTGCTCGGAAGTTTTTTTTGCAATATCGTTTATTCTGGTGGCGTCCACAGGCATTTCTCGAGTAGGCTCGCCTGAATTTTCGTTATCGCCGAGCATTGAGCGTTCGGTTAAGAAGTCCGGATATTCGTCGGGAGATTTTATTCTGCCGTCATCTTTTCGATTTTGCGGCGCTCTGCTCATATTTTTTTCATTTTCATTGCGCGGCTGCATATTATTTGCTCTTTCGGTGTTATTTTGATTATCCATAGTTTTGACCGTCTCTTTCTTTGAATTTGTTATTCTCCTGCCGTAAAGAGAAGAAAATTTTTGTTCATCGGAACAAAAAGAAACAAATCGGATCTGTAAACATTCTGTATTCTCATATGGCGCAGATTATTTTTCAGACTTTCTCAGTTCCGCTGCCGTAATGCGGCAATTTATGTGCGGTATTTTTTATTATGATAAATGCGTATATTACTTATTTTCCAATCAATACCGCAATTATGTACACTACCGTGAGAATAATAAATGCAGGTGAGAGTACAGATGCGGCAGTTCCTGCAAAAAAGCCTTTTTTCTTCTTCGGAACATAATCTGACGGTATATTATTACGTGCATATCCTCTGTATACCGCTGAGATTTCAAAAGCGGCTACAGCTGCTGAGATAATAGCAACAGCTGCTAAAATAATAACAAAAAGTATACCGCTTATGTTTTGCTTTTCCGAAATATGAACGATATAATTTTCAAAGAAAATAATAAATATATTATATAGAGCATGCACTATCATTGCTGCAGTAACGGAACGTGTGGCATAAGTTAATACTGCAAGGAGCAATCCGCAGAAAAAATACAGGGGAAGATGATACGGATTAAAGTGAGACAGCGCAAACATAACGGAGCTCATGAATACGGAGCAGCCGATGCCGACAGCACTGTATTCGGTAAGGATTATTCCTCTGAATATAATTTCTTCGGTGATTGCAGGAAGGAGAGCAAACACAAGTATAATATACATTTTATCGAACAAGCTTGAGCTTGCGGCAAAAGCTGCGTATTCGATGCTTTGCGATCCCGCTCCGCCGTTCGACAAAGCAGACACTGTATACTCAATAAGACTGCCTCCCGAGATCATAAGAAGCAAAACAAAGATCATTATAAGCGCAGAAGACGGAGAGGGAACTCTGATTCTGAGCGATGAGACGTAGCCGGAACCTCTGAGAGTGCAGAAGAACAGTGCGGGAAGAGCAAATATGATAAGCTGCAATATAACGGTCGAGAGGTACGGGTTTGTGTCAAGACCTAATACTTCCTTCGGGATTATACCGACGGTTATGCTGAGAAGCATGATCGTTAAGAGCAGGAGCGGAGCTGCGATAATTGATTTTATTTTCATAATTTACGACCGTGCCTGATAAAGCTGTAAACAGCTGATGCAGGCTTTCTTTCGTTTCAGTGCCCGATCCTATCAGATGGGACGCAAAACTTTCCTGTTTATTTTCTAATTATTTTTTGCGCTTTACAGCCACTGTTCCTTTTTCCGTCAGAAGAACATCTACGGAAATGTCATACCGTCCTCTCGGAACGGTTGGAACAACATAATCGCTGTATACGACGCCTATTTTGCTCCCGATAAATTCGGACAGATATCTGTCGTAGAAGCCTTTTCCGTAACCGAGTCTGAAGCCTGCTTTATCATAAAGAAGACCGGGAACAAAGCAAACAGCGCTTCCTGTTTCCGTATTGGAGTCGTATATCGGTGCGTCGGCGGGAGGCTCCGATATTCCGTATGCTTCTGGCGAGAGCTCGTCAAGTGAATTTACAAAATGATAGGACATGGTGTGGCTTTCTTTATCACAGCGCGGAAAAGCGACCTTTTTTCCGCTTTTCCATGCCGCTTCGGCAATGTATGAGACATCTATTTCGTCATCGGTTGCGGCGTAGAGAAGAATATAATCTGCATACCTGAAGCTGACAAGCTCAGATGCGGCGCGGCATATACTCAGGTCACGTTCTTCACGCAGTTTCGGTTCCATTGCATGACGTTTTGCCTTATATGTTTCTCTGAGGGTATCTTTTTCTTTTTTTATTAAATTCATATTATATATCATCGGCCTTTCTGTTTATTTCGGATTTCGAGAAAGCAATAACCGTACGCTGTTTAAATTTTGCATCAAAAGATATACGGTTTTTGAGATATTTGCGAATATCACGCACACTGTGAATGATATAATTTATACCTCCTTTGATAACAGATCAGCTAAGTCCCATGACCGCAGCTTTTACCGATTCTGCTTTTACAGAGCCGTAAAGACAAGATACAAGCTCAATGGCAAACGGCAGTGAGGTCCCCATACAGCGAGAAGTGACAATATTTCCGTCTCTGACTACGTCAAGATCTGAAATTTCAGCTCCTGTCAGGTATTTTTCAAATCCGGGGAAGCATACGGCGTGCTTACCTTTCAGGTATCCGCGTCTTCCGAGAATCATGGGGGCAGCGCATATCGCGCCTATATATCCGCAGTTTTCAAGAACTGTTTTAATATATCCGTCCGTTTTTTCAAAACTGTCAATATTTGAAGCTCCGGGCATTCCTCCCGGAAATACAAGCATTTCGGCTTTTGTTATGTCAAAGCTGTCATCGGATTCACATAAATCGCATTCAACTGTGATTCCGTGTGCTCCGATAACTTTTTTGCCTGTGATACCAAGCGTCTTTACGTCGGCTCCTGCGCGTCTTAATACATCGACGGGTGTCATAGCTTCGATTTCTTCAAAGCCGTCGGCAAGAATAACATATACCATATTTTTAATTACCGTATCCTTCTCAGAGAATTTGTTTTGCTTGTTTTTCATGCTGCAGAAAATATTTATGTCATACTGGCGTTTTTCTGCTTAACCTTGACTATTATCAGTATACCATTATTACCCTGATAAGCGGTTAAGAATTCATAAACAATAATATGTTTTTTCGTGATTGTATTATTGTTCCTCTTCAGAAGTCAGATTTTCGTCATTTTTCAGAACCATTTCCATGAATTGTTCTTTTGTTATAAGCACGCTGCGAGGTTTTTGACCGTCCGGAGCACTGACATACCCGAGCTGTTCCATTTTATCGATAAGCTTTGCAGCGCGTCCGTACCCAAGCTGTAATCTGCGCTGAATAAGAGAGGTGGATATTTTTCCGCTGTTGACGGCAAGCTCAAGCGCAGGACGCAGCATTGGGTCGTCATTTCCTGCATCGGAAATGGAAGCCGCGCCTTTTTTGCCGTTTCCGCATTTTGCAGCTTCGCGTTCGATCTGCTCGATAACATCGTCCGCATACTTCGGCTCAGAGTCGGAGGATTCACTCTTGATAAATGTTACTATCTTTTCAACATCGTTTTCCGAAACAAACGCGCCCTGAACTCTTATCGGCTTTGCAGCTCCCACGGGAATATAAAGCATATCTCCTCTGCCTATCAGATTTTCGGCTCCGCTTCGGTCGATAATTGTTCTGGAATCGACCTGCGATGCTACGGTAAACGCTATTCGAGAGGGAATGTTAGCCTTGATTAGACCTGTAATAACGTCTACCGACGGTCGCTGTGTACCGATAATGACGTGCATTCCTGCGGCTCTCGCTTTTTGCATAAGGCGGCAGACGGATTCCTCGACATCGTCGGGAGCAGTCATCATAAGATCGGCAAGCTCGTCTATAATTATGACGATATACGGAAGAAATTCATACTCCGGATCGTTTTCCGTGATTTTATTATACATTCTTATATCTCTGACACCGACAGCCTCTATAAGTCCGAAACGGCGTTCCATTTCGGATACTGCCCATGACAGAGAGCCTGCGGCTTTTTTCGGATCGCTGACAACAGGCACAAGAAGATGGGGGATTCCGTTGTAAATATTAAGTTCAACCTTTTTCGGGTCAATGAGAATAAGCTTTACTTCGTCAGGCTTTGCACCGAACAGTATACTTGTGATAAGACTGTTTATACATACGGACTTACCCATACCTGTAGCGCCCGCTATAAGCAGGTGAGGCATTTTTTCAATGTCCAGATAAACAGGTTCGCCGCCTACGTCTTCTCCGAGTGCACACATGAGCTTAGATGAGGAATTTGTGAATTTATCATCTTCAAGCAGAGTACGAAGATGGACTACCGCCCGTTTTTTGTTAGGCACTTCGATACCGACGGCTGCCTTACCGGGAATTGGCGCTTCGATTCTGATTCCTGTTGTCGCAAGATTTAGAGCAATATCGTCGGAGAGATTTAAAATTGACCTTACTCTGATACCCGGCTCAGGAAGAAGCTCGTAACGCGTTATTGTAGGACCGCGCGACACATTTTCGATTTTCGTTTTAACATTAAAGCTGCGAAGAGTTTCAACAAGCTTTACCGCATTGTCATGAAGCTCGGCTTTTATATTTACATTTCTGTTTTCCGTGTCTTCGGTAAGCAGAGATATCGGAGGAAATAAATATTCTCTGATTTCGCTTTGTTCGTTCTCCTCGGGTTTAGCTTCCGACTGTGAATCATATTCATCTGCCGAATGAGTTATGCTGCCTTGAGATAGTTCGTTTCTTGTAATTTCAAGAGTCTGCCGCGCATTTTGCGGTGCATTTTCGTTTGTTATCGGCTTATCCGTCATATAAGCCTCGGCAAGCCTGTCGAGCAGTTCTGCGTCTTCGGGGTTGACAAATATTTTTTTGAGGTCGATCTCGGCGCTGTCTTCCGGAATCTCGGGACTTGCCGCTTCACTCAGCGGTTCAATCGATTCGGACAACGGATCTTCTTTGCTTTGTCCTTCATTTACGATGTTTTCTTCGTCTCTTACCGTTTCCGCGGCGTTGGATTCTGATGCAGATTCTTCGCGTTCACGGCGTTCTTTTGTGCGGCGCATTACTTCGTCAAATATGCGCTCGTCAATTGCGTTCTCATCTTCAAAATCCGACTGTAGAGCATTATTGTCTGTATTTTCGGATTGTTTGTCTGATTCATTCTGAAAATCATCTTCATCGATCGGTACATCGGGAGAAAATTTCTTCTTTTTTCCGCGCTGCGGTTTTTCCTGAGCATCGTATAATGAAACCGGAACATGATTATCGACGGCATTTCTGAGATATTGTTCACGTTCTTCCGTTTTTTTCAGATTTTCCGTGTAGCGTTCGCTTCGTCTTGCTGCTGCGTCTTCTCCTGCAATCTTCATTTTATACCTTATAAGTATCCAGAGTCCTCTCGGCGTTATTCCGAAAATAAAGAGAGTTAGTATCGATATCAGCGCAAACATAATTACAAGTGTTCCGGGTTTTCCGAAACCGCGCAACATAGCTTCTCCGAGTATGCCTCCGATGACTCCGCCTCCGTGTCTTTCGATACCGTTCGACCAGTGTAAAGCGATCGAAAACGTGTGATCCCCGCCGCCGAATATGTGAAGAAGCACTGACAGGGAAAAATATATTACGGTGCTCGAAATATTTTTTCTTGCGAGTATTCCCGATTCTCTGTCTGCGCTGAACCTGAAAACAGGGAAAATAATGAAAACAGGCAGAGCAAATGCAGCGCCACCCGATATTCCGAGCAGGAATTTACGTATTGCGCCGCCGATTATTCCCGCACCATCACCGGCGAACATACATATTGCAGTGAAGATCGCTATTATGATCAGCAGATACGGTGTTAGCTGAGCGGCAAAACCCGAAGTTTCACGATTTTCCGTTTTTTTCGTGTTTTTTACAGGAGATTTCTTTTTATTTGCATTTATTTGTTTGTTTGTTTTTGTACTTCCGGATTTTTTATTGTTATGCATTCCGTTCTCCAAGTGCAAAGATAAGTTTCGCTTTGCGATTAAATATATCGTTAGCAGTCAATAATTTTAACAGGAGAAATAATAAATTCCTCCGCTTATATATTTTATCAGATTGGGAACAAATTTTCAAGTAATAACTTACATTAAATAAGTAAAGATACAAAATTATCGGATAAGGCGGAACATATGGAAGTCAAGCTGACGGCAAAAGAGAAAACGGTTATTTTTGCGGCGGTATTAGGAAGCATTGCGGCAGGCTTTATGAACGGCTTGCTCGGAGCGGGCGGCGGTATTATACTGACGTTTGTTTTATCGTATATATTCGGCGGTACGGGGATTTCGAGAAGCGGTCTCATATCCGCAATGGCGGCGATTCTTCCGATATCGCTGTTTTCGCTTATGACATACGGATTCGGAGAGTATTTTGAACCGGGTTTTCTGCTGTCGGTCGCAGTTCCGTCGGCGCTCGGAGGAATTTCGGGAGCGTTTGTGGGAGCACGAATAAAATCTGTGTGGCTTGTGCGGATATTTGCCGTTTTGGTTATTTATTCGGGAGTGCGTATGCTGATATAAGCAAAATCTTAAAAGAAACGGAGATTAGCGTGAAAGATATGTTTAGTATCCATAAAAGAGTATCTGTTTCACAGTCAAATTCTGATAATTCGTATTTATGCGGGCAGCAGAAATGAGATCCGCTCCATTATGTTTCCCTTAAAGTGCAGGAGAATTTTATTACTGCTTGTGCCGCCGCTTTGGCGGCGGAATGGAGTTATTTATGAGTATCACAGATATGATTGTTATATATACAGTTGCTTTGCTGGCAGGCACGGGAGTCGGCGGCGGAGGTCTGCTTGTGATTTATCTGACGGCGGTGCTTTCCATGCGTCAGGCTGAAGCACAGGCGATAAATCTTATATTTTTTATTTTTTCCGCTGCGGCTGCATTGCCGTATCACATAAAACGCGAAAAAATCGACTTAAAGATAACTGTATTCTGCGCAGCTTTCGGTATTTTCGGCTCATTTATCGGCGGAAGTTTCAGAAGTATTCTTCCCGAAGAGACTGTTCGTGCGATTTTCGGAGCTATGCTCATAGCAACGGGAACGGTATCTCTCTTCAAAAGACAAAAAGAAGCGGAAGTTTCAGTGAGCGCCGATAAAAGCTGTAAGAATGTCTGAATTAGGCAAGAATCGGAGCTGTGAAAAGCAGCTCTCGCAAATTTTCGTAAATTCCGTGATAGTCTTCAAGGGGAAGAGGATTTTCACCTTTTCCGCACTCGATTGTGAAGGACGGCTTTTTAATTTCACGTATGTACCAGTCCGTGAGTCCTCCGTATGCCGCCATTCCGTCAGGCTTTGAGAGAGTGTATCCCGTCATGCGGCTCATCAGTCTGCCGAGCGATGCAGCTCTCGGCGGAACGATATTGCCGCTGCTGTAGTATATTTCTTCGCCCTGTGAGTGAAGAGTCAGGATCATGGATATTTCATTGCAATATCTCAGGAAAGAGCACATAGATGCGATCTCAGGTTCGGATTCGGGAGAGCAGCCGCTGTATCTTGTCGCACAGCCTCCGTCTATTCCCGCTTCGACTTCTAATTTTTTGTATTCAAAAAATCCTGCGTCGTAGTTGTGATTGAGATCGACACCTCTTGCATTAGCTTGCCATTTTGTAAAGTTATCGCTGCCGTTCATCGACAGTAGCCTGTCTTTCATCAGAGAATCTCCCGCGCCGTTTATTTGAATGTCAACTCCGTCAACATTAAGTTGTGGGATAACGTAGATCGTTCGTGAATTAAAAAGTCTTTTAATATTTACTCTGCATATGCGATCGCCTGATTTGAAAGCTTCGCAGTATTCGTTGATAAAACGCAGCAGAACAACCGATGTGATCCATTCCATTCCGTGATGAGCGCCGACGTACAGGACGCTGCGGCGGTTTCTGCCTCCTTCTCCTAAGGTTACCATAGGTATTCCGCGTCCGAGTACCGATGTGCCCATATATGATATGCTTATGAACGGATATCTTTCACTGAACATTTGAAGAGTATTCATAAGCGACGAATAATCAAGAGGAGAAGTATACTTAATTATATTGCCTCCGTCGATTCTGTTATGGAAATTATCATGCAAGTCTTTTTTCATATAAATTACCGTGCCTTTCACTCTTTTTTGATTTTGTATGCTGTTTAATACATATGCCGGTTTCTTGTGATAAATCCGTTTTACGGAAAAAATCACAGAATGATTCATACGGTGCGGTGAAAATCTAAAATTCACTATTGATATGAGCGGCGTAATGTTGTATAATTATTTTGTAATTTGGTGTTTTGCCTAAATATATTAACGAATAATAATTGTGAAAGAAGGATGTTTATTATGCTTAAAGGAATTAACAAAATTATATCGCCCGAGCTTCTTTGCGTACTTGATAAGATGGGACACGGAGATGAGATCATTCTCTCCGACGGAAACTTTCCGGGGGAGGCTATCGGCGCAGGCAGCGGAGCCGTAGTTCTCAGAAGCGACGGAACTGGCGTACCGGAACTGCTTTCTGCAATTCTTGAACTGTTCCCGCTTGACGCATATGATAACAATGTATTTCTCATGGACAAGACCGAGACGGACCGCGATCTGAAAGTTGAAATTTGGGATACATACCGCGATATCGTATCAAAGCACACGGATAAAGAGCCGGTGTTTCTTGAAAGATTTGAGTTTTACGAAAGAGCGAAAAAGGCATATTCTATCGTGGTTACGGGAGAGGGCGCAATCTACGCTAATGTTATTCTCAAAAAAGGCGTCGTGAAATAACGTCTGCGGCATACGTTAAATCTTTCGGAGGTTGTTTTCACATGAGCGATCGTGACAATAAAGATGAGATCATATCTATGCAGCTTGATCTTATAAGACATATGACAGAGCAGAATGTCAGACGGCTGAGCGAAGATATTTGGGGAGTGAGCGACAGGAAAAAATCTGCGGAAGAATCCGAGCTTCCGAAGCGCAAACCGGATAAAAATGCGGGACAAGCCGTCACAGACGGCGCTCAGAACGAAGACAGAACAGAAAGCACTGCTTTTTCTCCGAATACGGGGAAAGTTAATGCCGAAACTTCGCCTGCCGAAAATATTGATGATCTGACGGCGGAGCTTGACGGATATATCGGACTCGGAAAAGTTAAAGATGAAGTCCGTTCGCTTATCAACATGGCGAAGGTGCTGAAAATGCGTCGGGAGTACGGTCTGCCTGTAACTGATATGTCTTTGCACATGGTTTTTTCGGGAAATCCCGGTACCGGCAAGACGATGATCGCACGATTCATGGCGCGTGTTTATCACTCTATCGGACTTCTTTCAAAAGGACATCTTGTAGAAACAGACCGGTCGGGACTTGTTGCCGGATATATCGGACAGACAGCTGTAAAAACTCAGGCTGTGCTGAAAAGCGCTCTCGGCGGAGTGCTTTTTATCGACGAGGCGTATTCGCTGACTACGGGGGCTGAGAATGATTTCGGCGGAGAAGCTGTTGATACACTGCTCAAGTTCATGGAAGACAACCGCGATGATATCGTGGTAATAGTTGCGGGATATACGGAGCTTATGGAGGATTTTGTAAACTTCAATCCGGGACTCAGATCGAGGTTCAACAAATATATAGAATTTTCCGATTATACGCCTGAAGAGATGTGCGAAATTTTTCTTTTGCAGTGTAAAAGCGGATTATATGAAGCGGGGGATGACGCGCTTTCCCTTGTTAAAGAATATTTTGAGAGCAGAATTTTTGATTCAGAAGAATTCGGAAATGCAAGAGGTGTGCGGAATACCTTTGAAAAGGTTCTCGCACAGCAGGCTAACAGACTTGCAGATTTGAAAGATGCAGACAGGGACGAACTTGTGAAAATAAAGCGCGAGGACGTGAACACGGCTCTGTTTTGATGCGGTGAAAAGCAGTATTGCAGGTATTTAAAGCGGAGGATGTATATGAATAACGAAGAACTTATAATAAAAATGCTCGGCGATCTTGCCGAGTCACAGGCGGAAACAAGTAAAAACATCGCCGACATAAAAGATCGGGTTATAAATCTTGAAAACGGTGTAACCAATATTGAAAATCGGGTTACAAGTCTTGAAAACGGTGTGACCAATATTGAAAGTCGGGTCACAAATCTTGAAAACGGTGTGACCAATATTGAAAATCGGGTTATAAATCTTGAAACGAATATGTCGGAGATTAACGAGTGCACGGTCAGACTTGAAACAAATGTATCCGACATAAAAACTCGGGTTACAAGCCTAGAAGTGAATCAGGAAACGGTCATAATTCCGCAGATAAAGCTTCTCGCAGAAGGTCACGGTACTATAATAGACCATATCAAACGGCTTGATACATATCCTATCCAAGAAATGCAGGATGATATAGTACTTTTGAAATCAGCGGTGAAGGCACTGCTCTCTGAGGTTGCAGAACTTAAAGCTGCAAAGCAATAGTATTACATAGCCTTCGGCTCAAAGCTTTATTTCGGGAAGGACGCTGTCTGATGTTTGTAATTATAACCGTGCTTTTTGCAGCTGTTCTGCTTTATCTGTGGCTTATTGCTCCGTCGTTTATACGGCGGGATATTTCGCCGTTTCTGTCAAAGCCTGCAGCACATCGCGGAGCGCATGGAGACGGGATACCCGAAAACAGTCTCAGAGCATTTGAAGCGGCAGTACAGAATGGTTATCCGATAGAGCTTGATGTAAGACTTAGTGCTGACGGAATTCCCATGGTTATCCATGATGACAGCCTTTTCAGACTTTGCGGAGATATAAGGCACGTATCCGAATTGACAGCAGGTGAGCTGTCGAATCTCTTTATCGGAGAAACAGAAGAAAAAATTCCGATGCTCTCTCAGGTTCTTGAAACGGTTAATGGCAGAGTTCCGCTTCTTATTGAATTGAAGAGCGGCGGCAATACAGCAGAACGCGCTTTTGAAATTCTTAAAAATTATACGGGATATTATGCTGTAGAATCATTTGATCCTTACTGTCTTTACAGATATCGCAGAAAAGATAAAAACACTCCGATCGGTATTCTTGCACGAAGGTCGTCAGGAGTTGGGAGAGCAAAGGAAAGAATTTTTTGGATTCTCTCCGGCAGAGTTATATTTAATTTTTTGTGCCGTCCGGATTTTATCTGTTACAGAATTTCTGACAGCCTGCCATTTTCAGTAAAGTTGGCTTCTTTGCTCGGGGCTTCACTTATCGGATGGACGGCAAAGGATAGGGCAGAGTATATTTCTGCAAAATTTCGCTTTAACGGCGTAATATGCGATAATATTTATAAAATTGAAAAAAATAACGGCTCAGAGTTTACGGATTCTCTCTGAGCCGTTATTTTAGGTGAATCAAAAATTAATTTTATCCAGACTGTCGGTGAATGCAACATCATTATCAATAATATAGTCTGCATATTTTATTGTCGGAAGACAAAACTTCGCTTCTCTGTGACGCGCACACTTCAAATAGTAGTCTCCGATGGACTGAGGTGTTTGTGAAAACAATGACATATTTCGTATGATCCTGCGGTACAGGCACGTTTCGGGTTCAGCAGTAACAAAAATTTTGCAGTCAAAAAGCTCTCTGATTTCACGCACGTAAAAAATTAGCAGTCCCTCAACAATAATAGTTTTATATTTTTTGCTGTTCGACGCCCTTTTTACGCCTGACAAAAGACGGGTGTAGTCTATCGAATCGGGAGAGTTCCGGTCAGTGTACATTTTTCCGTTATCCGGAGATATCATATCGGGAAGCTCATTCTTAAAATAGCGATCGGCGCTGATGACTTTGCCGTTATGGAGCTTTGCAAGTTCTGCAGCAATAGTTGATTTTCCACTTCCTGACGGACCTGAAATTCCTATTATCTTTGTTTTCATCGGTAACTTTACCTTTCTTTATTTGTATCTTTCGGTAAAAGTATTCCACATCTATATCGCAAACTTAAATACGACTATACAAACAAACACCAAAATACACCAAATTTGTCAATCAAAGAAAACATACACGGACTGTAATCACATGGACCGATAGGCTCATAAATTGTCGCTCCGTTTTTTAATACTTCAAAAGCTTTTTTGACAAGTTCTTCGCTGCCTTTTCCGAGTTCAAAGCAAAACTGCATGGTATTACCGATAACAGAATTCTCGGTAAGCTCAGATACAGCTAATATTTGACCGTAAGCGTTTAACTCAGAGTGCATGTATCCTCCGTTATCATCGGGGTATAGACCTAGAATTTCAGCGTCAAAAGCTTTTTGATAAGTATTGACTGCTTCAACACTTCCTTTAACGTATACTTGCATCATCGATCTTAGCATGTTTAATCACCTTTTCAGCCATTTTTGTCGAATTATATTATAGATTATAGCAAAGCGTTCAGCTCTTGTCAACAGACTGCACGGAAAAACACAGCGCAAATTATAATTTACAAAATAGTTACATTTTAAATTATCGTAAATTTACAGTGAGTAATATGTAAATCCTCAAAAAAACGCCTTATATATTAAAAGGTTGATTGACTTTTAGGAAAAAGTGTGATAAAATAGTAAACTGCATTAGATTCGCTATCGTGGAGATCACGATTGACTTTTTTGATGTTTTTCGTGTAAAAACATACTGTGTCCTCGTTTTTTGAAGTAAAAAACGAGGACAGAGATCCATCTAACAACAAAAGAATGGAGTGATGGCTTTAATGATCAAACCGCAGCAGGTCGAAAAAATGGTTAAGCCTCAGAGCGTCGGTAAAAAGACCAGAATGAGCTTTTCAAAAATCGATGAGGTTCTTGAAATGCCGAATCTCATTGAGATTCAGAAAAACTCTTACGAGTGGTTTTTAAAGACCGGTCTTATGGAGGTTCTTGAGGACGTATCGCCGATTACGGACTATTCAGGGAATCTTATTATTGAGTTCGTGGGATACTCTCTCGATTCGGGTGCGAAATACCCTGTGGAAGAATGCAAGGAACGCGTTGTTACGTATTCCGTACCTCTGAAGGTTGACGTTCGCCTTTCAAACAAGCTTACGGGCGAGGTGAAGCAGTCATCGATATTTATGGGAGATTTCCCGATCATGACAGATAAGGGCACGTTCGTTATAAACGGAGCGGAGCGTGTTATCGTATCTCAGATCACGCGTTCTCCCGGTATGTATTACGACAGTGCGCTTGACAAGACGGGTAAGCGTACGTTTTCTGCAACGGTTATTCCGTACAGAGGCGCATGGCTTGAATATGAAACTGACGCAAATGATGTTTACTATGTACGCATAGACAAAAACCGCAAGCTTCCCGTTACTGTCCTGATCCGTGCGCTCGGCATCGAGTCTCAGGCTGATATTGAAGCTGTTTTCGGCGAAGAGCCTAAGCTTTATGCGACGCTCGAAAAAGACATATGCGAGCGCGAGGCTCTTGAAAACAATACGTCCATCAGAGACGAGGCTCTCAAAGAAATATACAAGAAGCTGCGTCCGGGCGAGCCTGCTATCGTTGAGTCGGCTGAGATTCTTATAAATAATCTGTTCTTTGACGCTAAGAGATACGATCTCGCTCCTGTCGGACGTCATAAGTATGACAAAAAGCTTGCTCTCGGAGCAAGAATTGCAGGTCAGACACTTTCCCGTCCTGCTGTAAATCCTCTGACAGGCGAGTTCCTTTTTGACGCGGGAGTTACGCTTTCAAAGGCGGATGCGCTTGAAATAGAGCATTCGGGAATAGGCGAGGTTTACTTAAAGCGCGGCGATGCGGAAGAGACAAAGGTGTTCTCGAACGGTGCTGTCGAGCCCGAATATGTTCTCGGATATGATCTGAAGGACATAGGTATAACAGGCAAAGTAAAGCTTTCGGTTCTTCTTGAAATAATGGAAGAGTGCGGAGATGACAGCGATGCTGTAAAGGATGCAGCCCGCCGCAGAATTCATGAGCTTTGCCCCAAGCATATCACAAGAGATGATATTTTAGCATCAATCAACTATTTGCTTGCGCTGTCCCACGACGTCGGAGTTACCGACGATATAGACCACCTCGGAAACAGAAGACTTCGCTGCGTAGGCGAACTTCTTCAGAACCAGGTGAGAATCGGTCTTGCGAGAATGGACAAGATCATTAAAGAGAGAATGACTGTTCAGGACAGCGATACTCTCTCTCCTCAGACGCTTATAAATATTCGTCCCGTAGTTACCGCTATCAGAGAATTCTTCGGATCTTCTCCTCTTTCTCAGTTTATGGATCAGAACAACCCGCTGGCTGAACTGACGCACAAGAGAAGAATATCAGCTCTCGGTCCCGGAGGTTTGTCGCGTGACAGGGCTTCATTTGAAGTTCGTGACGTTCACTATACTCACTACGGCAGAATGTGTCCGATTGAGACTCCCGAAGGACCTAACATCGGTCTTATCTCCTACCTTTCAACTTATGCTAAGATATCCGATTTCGGATTTATTGAAGCTCCGTACAGAAAGGTGATTCATGAAACGCTTGAAGACGGTTCGGTTATACACCGCGTTACCGATGAGATCGAGTATATGACGGCTGACATCGAGGACGGATTTACGGTTGCTCAGGCAAATGAGCCGCTTGACGAAAATAAGTGTTTTGCAAACAAGAAAGTTACCGCACGCAACCGCGCAGAGATCATTCAGGTTGATCCGATGAATGTCGATTATATGGACGTTTCACCTAAAATGGTTGTATCCGTTGCAACCGCAATGATCCCGTTCCTTGAAAACGACGATAACTCGCGTGCTCTTATGGGATCAAACATGCAGAAGCAGGCGGTTCCGCTGATGACTACCGATTCTCCTATCGTCGGTACGGGAATGGAGTATAAGGCTGCCGTCGACTCAGGAGTTGTTGTGCTCGCTAAGAACGCAGGATGGGTTGAGACGGTAACGGCTGATGAGGTCGTTATTCACTGTGATGACGGACATAAGGACACATACCACCTGATTAAGTTTAAGCGTTCCAACCAGGGAACATGCGTAAACCAGCGCCCGATAATTGAGCAGGGTGAGAGAGTTGAAAAAGGTCAGGTCATAGCCGACGGACCGGCAACTGCTGACGGCGAGATCGCGCTCGGTAAGAATGCTCTTATCGGCTTTATGACATGGGAAGGTTACAACTACGAGGACGCCGTACTTCTCAATGAGCGTCTTGTGCGAGATGATGTTTACACGTCTATCCATATTGAAGAATATTCGCACGAGGCAAGAGATACAAAGCTCGGACCTGAAGAGATAACTCGCGAGATCCCGAATGTCGGCGACGACGCACTGAAGGATCTTGACGCCGACGGTATCATCAGAAAGGGTACTGAGGTAAGATCGGGGGATATTCTTGTCGGAAAGGTAACGCCTAAGGGTGAAACCGAGCTTACCGCCGAGGAAAGACTGCTTCGCGCAATCTTCGGCGAAAAGGCTCGCGAAGTTCGCGATACCTCTCTTAAAGTTCCTCACGGGGAATCGGGAATAGTTGTTGACGTTAAAGTGTTCTCACGCGAGAACGGCGATGATCTGTCTCCCGGAGTTAATAAAGTAGTAAGAGTATATATTGCTCAGAAGAGAAAGATATCTGTCGGAGATAAGATGGCAGGTCGTCACGGTAATAAGGGTGTCGTATCAAGAATACTTCCTCCCGAGGACATGCCGTTCCTTGCAGACGGAACACCTCTTGATATCGTTCTGAACCCGCTGGGTGTGCCTTCACGAATGAACATCGGTCAGGTCCTTGAGGTTCACCTCGGAATCGCTGCGCGCAAGCTCGGCTGGAAGATCATGACTCCTGTATTCGACGGTGCAACCGAGAAAGACATACTTGACTGTCTTGAGCTTGCCGGACTTGAGCGCGATGTGCTTCCCGGTGAGAATGTAAACGGTAAAAACATTTTTGAAGAAATGTTTGATGAGTCAGGCGAGCGTACGCTCCGCTCAATTGAAGGCGAAGAACGTGAAGATGCGGCTCATCTTGAAGAGTTGCGTTTGGCAGGCAAGCTGAAAGTAGTCGACGGAAAGACAATCCTTTACGACGGCAGAACGGGAGAGCCGTTTGACAATCCTGTAACCGTCGGTATCATGTATTACCTCAAGCTTCACCATCTAGTCGACGATAAGATTCACGCCCGCTCGACCGGTCCTTACGGACTTGTAACACAGCAGCCTCTCGGAGGTAAAGCTCAGTTTGGCGGACAGAGATTCGGAGAAATGGAGGTATGGGCGCTTGAAGCATACGGCGCTGCTTATACTCTCCAGGAGATCCTTACCGTTAAGAGTGACGATGTAACAGGACGTGTCAAGACATACGAGGCAATTGTTAAGGGACAGAATATACCGACTCCGGGCGTTCCCGAGGCTTTCAAGGTTCTTGTTAAAGAACTTCAGTCTTTGGCGCTTGATATCCGTGTGCTTAACCGTGACGGAGAAGAAATCGAGCTTGCGACACTCGGTGAAGATGCAGAGCCGCCGCAGATACGCCGCAGCAATGAAGTTACGGAAGAGGACGTCGGCGAGACTGTAGCAACCGACGACATATACGATTCGTATACTCCGGGCGATTTTGACAGCGATTCGGCGTCTGAGGAATCTCCGTTTGATGACGGCGCAGATGACGAAATTATTGAGGTGTCCGAAGATGGCGGAGACTTCAATGATATAGACTCGGATTTCTGATCCAAGTGATTCAGCAGATTTCATGTTCGATTAAAAAAATGAAATTAACATTCCGACAGGGGAATACCCTGTCGGAAAAGCAAGCGATACCGCGCTGATACAGGCTCGGTCAGCTTGATTTCAGTTATAAACAGGAGAAGGTATACTGCCGATGGAACGCAATGTTTTTGATTCTATAAAAATAGGTCTGGCGTCTCCCGAAATGATCAGAAGTTGGTCATACGGCGAAGTCAAAAAGCCTGAAACAATAAATTACCGTACTCTCAAGGCGGAGCGTGACGGCCTTTTCTGCGAGCGTATTTTCGGTCCTACAAAGGACTGGGAATGTCTCTGCGGAAAATACAAGAGAATTCGCCACAAGGGTAAAATATGTGAAAAGTGCGGCGTTGAGGTAACTCAGAAAAAGGTACGCCGCGAGAGAATGGGTCACATTGAGCTTGCAGCTCCCGTTTCACATATTTGGTATTTCAGAGCTATCCCGTCAAGAATGGGACTGCTCCTTGATATTTCACCGAGACTTCTTGAAAAGGTTTTGTATTTTGCTCAGTACATTGTTATTGATCCGGGTTCAACCCCCCTTGCAAAATATCAGCTTTTGAAGGAATCTGAGTACCGCGCGGCATATGAGCGTTATGAGAACGATTTCAGAGTCGGAATGGGCGCCGAAGCCGTTAAGGAATTGCTTGCGGAGCTTGATATAGATGCCCTCGCAGAGCAGCTTCGCGGCGAGCTGAAAAATGCCTCGGGACAAAAGAAAATCCGTATTATAAAGCGCCTTGAGGTCGTTGAAGCATTTAAAAAGTCGGGGAACAAGCCGGAATGGATGATTCTTGATGTAATTCCCGTTATTCCTCCGGATATCCGTGCGATGGTTCAGCTTGACGGCGGACGTTTTGCGTCAAGCGACCTTAATGACCTTTACAGACGTGTAATCAACAGAAATAACCGTTTGAAGAGACTTATGGAGCTTCGTGCGCCGGATATTATTATCCGCAACGAGAAGAGAATGCTTCAGGAGGCTGTTGATGCGCTTATCGATAACGGCCGACGCGGCAAGCCTGTTACAGGTCCGTCAAACAGACCGCTTAAATCTCTCTCTGAAATGCTTCGCGGTAAGCAGGGACGTTTCCGTCAGAACCT
The DNA here is from genome assembly GCA_022800625.1 of Clostridiales bacterium. Taxonomy (GTDB): domain Bacteria; phylum Bacillota; class Clostridia; order Oscillospirales; family CAG-272; genus RUG11130. The sequence goes on from JAAWQR010000005.1 coordinate 74,437, forward strand.
GCTCGGTAAGCGTGTTGACTATTCGGGACGTTCGGTTATCGTTGTCGGTCCTGATCTGAAGATATATCAGTGCGGACTTCCGAAAGAAATGGCACTTGAGCTGTTTAAACCCTTTGTTATGAAGAGACTTGTTGAGACAGGCAAGGCATCAAACATTAAAGAGGCGAAGAAAAAAGTTGAAAGAGTAAATTCAGACGTTTGGGACGCTCTTGAGAATGTTATTAAGAATCATCCCGTACTTCTGAACCGTGCTCCGACGCTTCACAGACTGTCTATTCAGGCGTTTGAGCCTGTGCTCGTTGAAGGAAGAGCTATTAAGCTTCATCCGCTCGTTTGTAAGGCGTTCAACGCTGACTTTGACGGCGACCAGATGCCTGTTCACGTACCGCTTTCAGCGGAAGCTCAGGCAGAGGCTCGTTTCCTCATGCTGTCTGCAAACAACCTCTTGAAGCCTGTTGACGGACGTGCTATCGCAGTACCTTCACAGGATATGGTCCTCGGTTCTTTCTATCTTACACTTGATAAGCCGGGTGAACCGGGTGAGGGAATGATGTTCCGCGACTTTGACGAAGCTATGATGGCTTATCAGTCGGGCGTTCTCGGACTGCATGCTCCGATCAGGGTAAGAGTCGAAAAAGAAGTAGACGGCGAGATGCGCTCGAAGGTGATCGATGCAACTCTCGGAAGACTTATATTTAACAGACAGATCCCTCAGGATCTCGGATATGTTGACAGAAGCGATCCCGATAAGTTCTTTGATCTTGAGATCATGTTTGTCACAACTTCAAAGGAGCTTGGTGATATAGTTGACCGTTGTATAAAGGTTCACGGCTTCTCTGTTGCCGCAGAAGTTCTTGACAGCATTAAGTCTATGGGATATAAGTATTCCACAAAAGCTTCGATTTCAATTTCGGTTGCCGATATGACGATACCGAAAGAGAAATATTCACTTATCAGTGAAGCTGAGAAAAAGGTTGACCGTATTTCTCATCACTTCCTGCGCGGTGAGCTGACCGATGAAGAACGATATGAAAATGTTATTGCTGTTTGGGAGCAGACAACTAAAGACGTTGTTGCAGCTCTTCAGAGCAACTTTGACAGATACAATTCAATCAAGATGATGAGTGACTCAGGAGCCCGCGGTAGTATGACACAGATGCGTCAGCTTGCCGGTATGCGCGGACTTATGTTTGCTACATCAGGTAAGACGATGGAAATTCCGATCAAATCGAACTTCCGTGAAGGTCTTACGATCCTTGAGTATTTTGTAGCGGCGCGCGGTGCGCGTAAGTCGCTGTCAGATACTGCGCTTAAAACCGCTGACTCAGGATACCTTACAAGACGACTTGTTGACGTATCTCAGGATGTTATTATCCGCGAGGATGACTGCGGTTCGGAACACGGAATCTGGGTATCTGATATCGTTGAAGGAAACGAAGTTGTCGAGCCGCTTCGCGACAGACTTGTCGGAAGATATACTATCGGCGATGTGATTGATCCTGCTACAGGTGAAGTTATAATCGGAAATAATGAGATGATTTCAGATTCTGTTGCACGCAGAATCGTTGCAGCGGGAATTAAGAGCGTACAGATCAGAACCGTTCTTCAATGTAAGTCACGTCACGGTGTATGTGCGCATTGCTACGGAGCTGACCTTGCAAACGATAAGCCTGTCAATGTCGGTGAAGCTGTCGGTATCATTGCCGCACAGTCTATCGGTGAGCCGGGTACACAGCTTACGATGCGTACGTTCCATACGGGAGGCGTTGCTGCGGCAAACATTACACAGGGTCTTCCGCGAGTTGAGGAACTGTTTGAGGCAAGAAAGCCGAAGAAAGTTGCAATTGTTGCGGAAACAACCGGTATGATAAGTATTCAGGATGTTAAAAAACTCCGCAATATAACGCTTACTCCCGATGACGGAAGCGAACCTGTTGTATATCAGATCCCGTTCGGAACGCGAATCGTTGTTGAGGACGGACAGCATGTCAGAGCAGGACGTGAGCTGACAGAGGGTGACAAGTCTCCTGCAGATATTCTCAGAATCAACGGAATTGACGCGGTATATGACTATATTATCCTTGAAGTTCAGAAGGTTTACCGCTCACAGAGCATCAATATTAACGATAAGCACATTGAGGTTATTGCACGCCAGATGACGCGTAAGGTGCGCGTTGTAGACGAGGGTGATACCGAGCTTCTTCCCGGTTCGATTGTCAGCATAAGCGATATGATAAGCGAAAATGACAAGATCAGAGAACGCGTTGAGGCAGGAGAGATCGAGCTTAAAGAAGCTACAAGCGAGCCTGTTCTTCACGGTATTACAAAGGCATCGCTTCTCACAGACTCATTCCTGTCGGCTGCATCTTTCCAGGAGACCACGAAGGTTCTTACCGAGGCTGCGATCCGTGGAAAAGTCGATCATCTTATGGGACTTAAAGAGAATGTTATTATCGGTAAGCTGATTCCTGCCGGAACAGGTATGGAGCGGTACCGTAATATTGAAGTAGAATGTGATGAAGACCATAAATTCAATCTTGATATTACAGATGAGGATGACATATGTGAAGATGAGGACTTCATTGTTTCCTCTGATGATGCTGAAGCATATGAAACTGCGGACGATGATATAATCGGAGATGATATATCTGAGGCTGAGGATATTGATGCGGACGGTGAGTATACCGAAGAAGCAACAGACATTGAAGACGGTATAGAAGAATAAGCTGAACGAAAGAGAATCCGACCGAAAGGTCGGTTCTCTCTTTAAATAAAAACCTCTTTAACCGTATTGCTTTTAATCGGTTAAAGAGGTTTTTATTTATTTGCAATTACAGCTCGCAGTTGCCTACTGTTCGCGGGAAGGGAAGTACGTCACGAATGTTTGAAACTCCTGTCAGATACATTACGCATCTTTCAAATCCTAGACCGAATCCTGCATGTCTTGCAGAGCCGTATTTCCTCAGATCAAGATAAAATCCGTATGATTCTTCATCGAGTCCGAGTTCAGCCATGCGTCCTTTCAGCTTTTCAAGGTCATCTTCACGCTGTGAGCCACCGATGATCTCGCCGATTCCGGGCACAAGACAGTCCATAGCGGCAACTGTCTTTTCGTCCTCGTTCAGCTTCATATAGAAAGCTTTGATTTCCTTAGGATAGTCAGTTACAAATACGGGACGCTTGAAAATTTCCTCTGTAAGATATCTTTCATGCTCTGTCTGAAGATCACAGCCCCAATATACCTTATAGTCAAATTTATCGTTGTTCTCTTCAAGCAGACGTACAGCTTCAGTGTATGTTACGCGCCCAAAATCAGAGCTTGCAACATGTTCAAGGCGTTCGAGTAGTCCTTTATCAACAAAGCTGTTAAAGAATTTCATTTCTTCAGGCGCATTTGCCATAACATAGCGGATAATGAACTTGATCATATCTTCTGCAAGATCCATGTCGTCGTTAAGGTCAGCAAAAGCGATCTCAGGCTCGATCATCCAAAATTCTGCCGCATGACGCGTGGTGTTTGAATTTTCCGCACGGAATGTCGGTCCGAATGTGTAGATATTCTTGAACGCCATAGCATAGGTTTCACCGTTAAGCTGTCCCGATACTGTGAGATTTGCGCTTTTTCCAAAGAAATCTCCGCTGAAATCGACTTTTCCGTCATCTGTTTTCGGAACATTTTCCATGTCAAGCGTCGTTACGCGGAACATCTCCCCTGCACCTTCGCAGTCGCTTCCCGTAATGATCGGCGTGTGAACGTATACGAAATTTCTCTCTTGGAAGAATTTATGGATAGCGTAAGCTGCAAGAGAGCGTACACGGAATACTGCCTGGAACAGATTTGTGCGCGGACGAAGGTGAGATATAGTTCTGAGGTATTCAGGACTGTGGCGCTTCTTTTGAAGCGGATAATCGGGTGTTGACGCACCTTCAAGCACAACGCTGTCAGCATGGATTTCAAACGGCTGCTTTGCGTCAGGGGTAAGAACGATACGACCTACCACAACTATTGCCGAGCCTACGTTATATTTTGAGATTTCAGAAAAATTATCAAGGTTATTATCATATACTATCTGAACGGGTTCAAAAAATGTACCATCCGAAAGTGTAATAAATCCAAATGTTTTTGAGTCTCTGATGCTTCTGACCCAGCCGCCGACTTTTACACTGTCTTTAGATACCGAATCCATATCGCGGTACAGGGTTCTTACTGAAGTTAGCTCCATATACGGACCTCCTGAAATTTATTTTGCGCTGAGTATAGGAGATACGGGGATACGCTTACTTTTTTGTAAAAAGTAAGACAAAAAACTTTAAAATGGATTTTATTTCCTTTGTTTATTGTATTTGTTGCCTCATATCTTCTCACATCAGCACGCTAACATATAATATATTTATTCTATCACAATTTATAGCTTTTGTAAACGGCTTGAATAGTATTTTTTTCCTTAAAAACTTGAACTCTAAGTTAAGGTCGACTCATATTTTAGTGCAAAGCAATAAAACCGGCGGTTGAATTATTTTTTACAAGCTATGCTTGAAAAACACGGTAACTGCTGATATACTTGACTGTAAAGAGTAAGTGCGTCGAAAGGTATGATAATTTTGAAAAATAACAGGCTTTTATGCTCGACGGGAGCAATGGTCGGACGGGAAAACGGATATAATTATAAAAGAGCGCTGTCGGTTATTGCAAAGCTTAAAGAAAAAGAACTTTTATACGGCGGCGAGCTTATGATGCTTAAATTTTATTATGATAAGCGCGAAAGTATAGTATCGGAGGTTCTCAGATCTGATGTGCCGTTTCCTCTGATTCACTGTGAAAAGGGAATCGGAACGGATCTTTCACATGCCGCTTATCTTGACTCTGCAGGTGAGTATAAGAGTGCAGAAGCTCTGCTTTTCGATACAATTGAGCATTTTCGCTTGAATTGCCGTTTCGGAGAAGATATAGGCGCTCGATATATGGTACTTCATCTTTGGGGCGGTCTCGATTCGGACAGCTATGTTCAATATAATATATCAAAGCTCGGCTTGCTTACGGATATTGCGTCGGGGCACGGTATTGATTTGCTTCTTGAAAACGTTCCGTGTACAACGCGCGATCCTTTGTCAAATTGGCTGAGCATAATAGAAAGATATCCCAAGTCCGAGTTGATATTCGATACAAGATTTGCAACGGTGCATGAACAGGCGGAAGCGACGCTTTCGTGCGTCGGCATAATTGACAGGCTTCGTCATATTCATGTCAGCGACTGTGCATATACATTGTTTGAGAATGCATATATGCAAAACGGTATGCGTGATTTTTCGTGCTTGCGTCCGATACTTCATCCGTATGAAGGAATAGTAAAGCTTGATGATATAGCCGCGTCTCTCGCAAAGCTTGGTTATACGGGAACAGTTACGCTGGAATCACCCGTAATGGAGGGAGAAGAACTTAATACCGCGCGTCTCGAATCATCATTCAGAAAATTATCCGATATTTTTCATGCGGATTGACCTTTGAACATTGTAATTTTCTCACACCTGTGATAAAATAATAAGTAATATTTTCGGTGCGTGAAGATGCGGCAGCCTCTTGAAACTGCGTTTTAACGAAACGAGCGTTTCAATGAAACGAGCGTTTCAACAAAATGAGCATTTCAATGAAATGATCTTGCCGCAAGTCGGAGCTTCACGCTTCGTTCAGAAAATGGTTCTGTAAAACAAATATATATGTCAGAAAACAGTATAATAACAGATACGGCGGATATAAGCCTTTTGTATCCCACCGACGCGGCGAGAGAACATTCGCTTAACCGCAGATGTCGGGATGCCTTATCGGAATATACGGCAGAACAGCTTGAGCTTTACCGTCTGATAGATGTGAAAAATTCACCCGTCGGAGAATTCTTTACCGATGACCGTGATGTGCTGCTATACCGTCAGGAGACATTTCGCGATATACTTGCCTTTCCTGAACTGTCGGAGCTTTTGAAGGGGCTTATTCCTTTGCTTGAGGATATAGTTGAGCTACGGCGCATGAGCCATGAAAACTCTGCATCGGCGGAGTCATATCTTTACAGCATAACAGAAGTGGAGCTATATACCTCAATTATATCAATGATGAAAGAGACTCTGATTCCGCTGAAGGATAAAGTATCGGGCAGAGCGTTCGGAAATCTTGCGAAGGCGGTAGACATTCTGACCGAAAGCGAGTATTATAAAAATATAAACCGTCAGCTTGAAGATCTGACCTCTCGCGTCAGGGAAGTAAAGAGCGTTACTATCGGTGTGAATCTCGATTCAAGGCTGAAAGCCGAATCGGCAGGTGTCTTGTCAGTTAATAACGATAAATTCAAGTCCGGACAGCTCATTGACCGCGTTCTGAGATTGGATTTTAAGCAAGGAGACATGACCTGCATAGCTCCGCTCGTTCCGTTCAGACGTGACCAGTCGGAAAATCAGCAGCTTGCGCTGACATACGCGCTCAGCTCCGCGCTCAGCGAGGTATATAAATCGTCTATACGTTCGTGGAAAAAAGTTATACGCTCGTACGTGCTTGAAAATACGGATTTTCTCATAAAGCTGCTTCCCGAGATAGAATTTGTGACAAAGGCTGCAGAAACTCTTACAGATCTTGTTTCTCACGGCTGTCCTCTTTGCTATCCCGAGATTGTAGCTCCGAATGAACTTAAATTTTCCGCGCGCGGACTTTGCAATCCTGTAGTATCAATGAAGCTTGAGGGAGAAGTCGTGCCGAATGATTTCACATTTGATGAAAACGGCATGATTTATATTCTTACAGGTCCTAACAGAGGCGGAAAATCGGTCATAACATGCGCTGTCGGTATTGCTTTTGCGATGGCAGGACTCGGACTTCCGGTTTGCGCCGAATCGTGTAAGGTAAGTCCTGCGGACGCAATATTTACACATTTTCCGCAGGGAAGCGAGGATACGATAGACAAGGGCAGACTCGGAGAGGAATGTGCGCGTCTTGAAGGCGTGCTTGATCTTGTGACCTCTCACAGTCTTGTGCTGCTCGACGAGTCGTTCTCATCAACGGGAGCATATGAGGGTTCTGTCATAGCGGGAGAGGTAATATGCGGATTTGCCGCAGTAGGATGCCGTGCGATCTTTTCAACACATCTTCATGAGCTTGCCTCACGAACCGATGAGCTGAACGCAAGATGTGCTGAGGCGGGCGGTGTCAGGATAGATAATCTTGTAGCTGAGGTTGACGGATCTAAGCGCAGCTTTAAAATCGTAAGGAAATCTCCCGACGGAAAGAGCTATGCGGCAGACATAGCGGGAAAATACGGACTTTCATTTGATAAAATAAGAGAAAAAATAAAAGGCGGAAGAGCCTGATAAAAAGAGAGGGCGAAAACTATGAATGAAGTTCTGAAAATGCTTGAAAACGACGGCAGACTGAGTCATGAGTCTATAGCAAGAATGCTTGACAAGGAAACGGGCGATATAAAAAAGATGGTAGAGGATTATGAGCGCGACGGCGTAATTCTCGGATATAAGGCGATAATCGACTGGGACAAAACGGACAGGGAATATGTGTCCGCGCTGATTGAGCTGAAGATCACGCCGCATATCGGTCACGGCTATGACCGCGTTGCCGAAAAAATATACGGTTATCCCGAGGTTGAGAGCCTGTATTTGATGTCGGGAAGCTTTGACCTTGCAGTTTTGATCGAGGGCAAAACAATGCGCGAGGTTGCGTTCTTTGTTGCGGAAAAATTGGCGGCTCTTGAAGATGTTATTTCAACATCTACGCATTTTGTACTGCGTAAATATAAGGATAAGGGCATTGTTTACGGTGCTGTTCCGGTTGACGAGCGAGGAAATATTATCTGATGATCGACTACAGTAAAATTTTAACTCCTACGATACAGGAAATGAAGCCTTCGGGAATTCGCAAGTTTTTTGATCTTTTAGAGACTCATAAAAACGCGATATCGCTTACGATAGGCGAGCCTGATTTTACAACTCCGTGGCATATTCGCGAAGCGGGAATCCACAGTCTTGAAAAGGGACGAACGTACTATACTTCCAACAGCGGAACGCTTGAGCTTCGCGAAGCTATATCGGAATATTTGTCGCGTAAGTTCAATCTTTCGTATTGTCCTAAAAATGAGATTGTGGTAACCGTCGGAGGAAGCGAAGCGATTGACGCGGCGATGAGAGCCGTAGTTGCTCCCGGTGACGAGGTGATTATCCCACAGCCTTCGTTCGTATGCTACGGACCTCTTTGCACGCTTTGCGGCGGCGTGCCTGTATATATAAATACAAAGGAAGAGAATAAATTTAAGCTTACTGCCGATGAGCTGAGATCGGCGATAACCCCGAGGACAAAACTGCTCGTGCTTCCGTATCCGAACAATCCGACGGGAGCTGTTATGACCAGAGCGGAACTTGAACAGCTTGCCGAAGTCCTCAGAGAAACAAACATCATGGTGCTTTCCGATGAAATATACGGAGAGCTTACATACGGCATGAGGCATACGTCTATTGCGGAGCTTGACGGTATGCGTGAGAGAACGATCCTCGCCAGCGGCTTTTCCAAAGCATACGCCATGACGGGCTGGAGACTCGGCTACCTCTGCGCGCCGCGTGAGCTTGCAGTGCAGATGCTGAAGATACATCAGTATGCGATAATGTGCGCGCCGACGACTTCTCAGTTTGCGGCAATTGAGGCAATGCGCAACGGAGACTCTGACATTGATATGATGCGCGAAGAATATAACAGGCGCAGAAGATTTCTTGTAAGCGGTCTTCGCAAGATCGGTATATCCTGCTTTGAGCCGGAGGGCGCGTTCTACGCATATCCGAACATTTCGTCATTCGGAATGACAAGCGAGGAATTCTGCAAGCGGCTTCTTGACGAATACAATGTGGCGATCGTTCCGGGAACGGCATTCGGCGAGTGCGGAGAGGGCTTTGCAAGAATATCATACGCATATTCCGTAGATCACATAGCAAAAGCTCTCGACAGGATAGAGGCTTTTAAAAAGTCGATTGGATAAGGTGCAATCCAAATATATTTTCACTTTTATCGATTCTATATAATGCAAAAGTAAGGCATATTATAGTCTACATATTTAAGCACAAATTTCGTTATTATATATATCGGATAGATTATATAATGGAGAAGTTAGATATGATAAAGTTAAATGTGCTTGAATTACTTGAAAAACAAGGGCGAACTAAATATTGGCTTTGGAAGCAGTTGAATATGAGTTATCAGAATTTCAATAAGATGGTGAATAATGAAACTAAGTCGATACGATATGATAACATTGAAACGATTTGCTTTTTACTGAACTGTACACCGAACGATTTATTTGATATAGACTACTCAAAAGAATAATACAGTAAAAAAATATCCGCTTTGATTTTTGTCAAAACGGATATTTTTCTATTGACAAATAGACTTTTACATTATATAATGTAA
>JAAWQR010000006.1 GCA_022800625.1 Clostridiales bacterium
TGGAATGACAAACGAGATAATAGATAGCTGTAAAATAGTAGGGAAAGAATTTCTTAAAATTCTAAATGAACTTAGCAAGCTCGGATATTATGACAATGGAGATTTTGCAAATGGTATGATTGGTTAGACGCAGTCTAATACACGTCTGTTACGTTCATAAAACCGTTTATTTGTGTTTTGCGAACAGGTGCCCCGTAAAAGTGAATTGTCCTCTATAAGCCTGTATAGCCAAATAGTAAGCAAACAAAAAAGACGCTGAGGTTTTAGCCTTAGCGTCTTTCCTTTTCATTTCATAATTTCATGAATAACTGCTGTAATAATCTCTGGATCATATTCTTCGTACAAAGTATTCCCATATACATTGTTGCGGTATCTCTCTGGCGTTATTGTAAATGGTTGTATACCGATGAAATTTTGTTTCCATTTCACTTTCACTCCATTTTTTAAGTCAGATACATTTGTCTCAGAAACGATACCTACAGCTTTTATATGAAGTGTCGTGTTTCTTAGTGCAAACGATTTAATGTAAATAATGTCTCCCGGTTTTATAGAACTTAACATTTTGTATAACGACGGTGCATTACGTTTGTCCCACCCGATACAAGCACACTCATTATCTATAAAATCCTGTGTCTTATCCTCAGGTGTTTCTCCAGTGTAATATGCACCTATTCCCCATACTGCCATATGTAAATGCCTCCATTATGTTTTTTATTATTATATCATGTTTGTGATAAAATAGCAAAGTTTAATTTACTCAATGAAACTGTCAATCTTTATTTTCTAAAGTTCTTGTCAATGGCTTATTTTGTTTCCTGTATAATAACAGATTCAAAAGAGGCGGTTTCTTCATTTTCATATACTCCAAAAGATAAACTTAATCCATTATATTCGGCATAAGCAGTATATGTACCCATATAATCGCTAAATTCGGTCTTTAAACTATCTCCAAACTCTTCTTTTAATTCAGAAAGTATCACAGTATCTTTTCCTTCAAATATATATGAAATTGGAGCATTTATAGCGTATAGGTACGATACCTCATCTCCTGATTTTAACGGGAAATAATAATAAGTATTTTCGGAATCCGGCGCATTATAAATTTCAGAGCCTCCATCAGTATCAATAGGAGACGGCATTTCTTCCCCATCGTATAATTCCTCCTTGCTTTTGCTGAAAAGAACTTTGATAGAATCATATTTAGATAACTCTTGCGGAGGAGTTGTGGTTTCATCATTTACTGTACTGTTTGAATTATATGAAAGTAAATTATATGCAAATTTATATGTATCGGCAATACTGTCAAAATGTTTTCTTTCAGTTCCATCGCATTTAATAGCGTGGAAAACTTTGTTTTCTTGAGATGTAATAATCCAATCCCCGCAAAATCCTACAAAACTTCCTCTTTTACTAAAAAGTATTTGGGCTTCCGCTTCTTTATCATTTGATGAAACCCTACAATAGTCAGAACCATTGTATCCATAAATGTTTCCTTTATATAAATGTAATTCTTCATTTATTTTTATATCTGAATCTTCAGCTATTTCATTGTTATCTTCAATGTAGTAATTAGCATTTATAGGGTTATTATTGTATGGATCACGCATACCAAGCCAACCGTAAAAATATATTCGATCATTTAGCGGAAACATATTGTAAACTCTACTTGCTGAATAGTGTTCTTTATACTTTTTTCCGTTTGTATGAATCGTGCATATCGTATGTGGTGTAGCTATATTTGCTGAATCTTGTTTTACAAAATAAATTGTATTTCCCTGAATATAATGTATTTTGTATTTACCGTTAAAGGTATACACAGGAATATCTTCTTTTGAGCCTTTGATAATATTAGCGTTGTTATCTTCGTATATCAATGTAACTGATTCATCTATCATATTCAGCTTATAAATGCCAGTTCTTTTGTATGTATCTCCCTTTTTATATGCGCAAAAATATGCCGTATCATTTGCTTGCCATAATAAATCATAAACAATGTAATCAAGTTGTTTATACTCGCCTGTCTCAGTATTTATTTTAACTAAGAAATCGTATTCACCAGTGTTAGCATTTGATTGATTAACACAGCAATATAGACTTTTATCCCAGACTGCAACGCTGTGATAAGTTGTTGTTAATTCGGTAGAATCTTCGCCGCCAAACAAAGTTGAATTAACATCGGTTTCAACGTTATAATCTGAAAAGACGCCTTTTATTGCGTTATCAGGATAATATAAATGATTGTGTGCATACACATACGAACTATTACCCTGTTCTACAGTTATACCACCATTTTCCTCAGTTTGATCATCACTACTGCACGAAACAAAACATAAAAGCAGAATAAGGGACAGTAACACAAGAAAAACATTTTTGTCAATACTTATTGAAACTTTCCTAATTAATGTCGATTTTGTTCTAAGCTTATTCTGAATCATAATTTTTCCCTTTCTATTTCAAGGTATATTAGTTTTCTACATTATACCACTCTTTTCGTGGTTTGTCAATACAGTACGTGGTTTAATCAAAAAACTTTCATCTTTACATATTAAAATAAATATAAAGAGGTGAGAGCTATGACTTTTGGTGATATTCTTCGGGAATTGTTAGAGGATAATAACATAACCCAAAAACAATTAGCGGCTGATTTAAATATTGGAGCAACCACAATTGGAAACTATATTCGCGGTTTTCGTGAACCCGACTTTGAGATATTGAAATTATTGGCGAATTATTTTAAGGTAACAACGGACTATCTGCTGAATTTTCAATCGGGAGTAACCAAAAACCATGGCGAAGACGAATTGTTGCGGCTTTATCGGTCACTATCAATCGAACAAAAAGATTTGCTTTTAGAACAAGGAAAACTTTTAGTACGACACAGCTTGAAAGAAAATGCAAAATTCTCGAATTTAACCCAACAAAATGGAAATAGTGCAGGATAACATATAAAATTGACCGCTTATGAGAAATCATAGGCGGCTTTTTCTGTTTTTTCGCAAAAATGTTTTGCTTTTTTAGCGTATTCGGTTTATAATAAGGGTGGGAGATAAGCCGTAACGTGCGAAATCGCAATGTTACATAACATACAGCGGAGGAATCCATATGAAATCAGAAATCAAAGATAACCGAAAATTTGCGATCTACTCCCGCAAATCAAAGTTTACAGGCAAAGGTGAAAGTATCGAAAACCAAATTGAACTCTGCCGACAGTACATTCGTCTGCACAATCCCGATGTTCGGGAAAGCGACATTTTGATTTACGAGGACGAGGGGTTTTCAGGTGGAAACACCAACCGTCCCAAATTCAAAGAAATGATGTCGAAAATCAAAGCCAATCAGATTCAGGCGGTCGTCTGTTACCGACTTGACAGAATCAGCCGTAATGTCGCGGATTTTTCACTGATGTATCAGGTATTCGACGATATGAACGTTTCGTTTTTGTCCGTCAGCGAGCGGTACGATACTTCCACTCCGTCAGGCAGAGCAATGCTCAGTATGTGCACCGTCTTTGCTCAGATGGAGCGGGAAACGATTGCCGAACGTATCAAGGATAATATGCACGAGCTTGCCAAATCGGGCAGATGGCTGGGCGGTACGACTCCGACAGGATACAAAAGCACGCAGATTGTAGGAAGCGTAACGGTTGACGGGAAAGAGCGCAAGGCGTATAAACTGGATATTGTAAAAGCTGAAGCCGAGCTTGTGAAAGGGATTTTTGAAAAATTTCTTGAAACCAATTCACTGACCAAAACCGAAACCTATTTGCTTCAAAAACATATCAAAACCAAAAACGGCAAAGATTTTACCAGATTTTCCATCCGTTCAATTTTAGCCAATCCCGTTTATATGATTGCCGACGCACAGGCATGGAATTATTTTGAATCAATGGGCGTTGAAATTTATGCGGACAAATCGGATTTTGACGGTAAGCATGGCGTAATCGCTTACAGCAAAACCATTCAAAAACCTGGCAAGGCAAATCAGATTAAGGACATGAACGAATGGATTATTGCTGTCGGAAAGCATGAAGGCTTGATTTCGGGCAGGGATTGGGTAAACGCGCAAGCCTCGTTAAAACAAAATCGCTCCAAATCCTATCACAAGCCGAGAAGCAACGTAGCCTTATTGTCTGGACTGCTTTTCTGCGGAAAATGCGGAGATTTCATGCGTCCGAAACTGTCGCAGAGATTGAACAAAGACGGAGAACAAATCTATTCCTACCTTTGTCAGACCAAAGAAAAAAGCCGCCGACAGAATTGCGACGGCAAGAATCCAAACGGAAACGAGCTTGACAGAATGGTTTGCGAACAAATCAAGCTACTGTCCCAAAATCATTCCGCATTCATCAAAGGCTTAGCCACCGTAAAACGGGAATTTGAAGCAAGCAGAGAAGATTTTAACGAACGTCTGCTTCATCTCCAAAAAGAACAGCAGGATAACGAAAAGCAAATCAACGCATTAGTAACCGCGCTATCCAAGTCGGACGGTACGGCAGCATTCGATTACATCACAAATCAAATCAACGAACTGCACAGCAAAAACGACGGTATCAAAAAGCAGATTGCGGATATAGAAAGCGTGTCGAATCAATACAGCTATTCGGACAGCGAATTTGAAATCTTAAAAGACCTGCTTGTTTCCTTCGGTAAATCGTTTGATACCATGTCGGTAGAACAGAAAAGATCTGCGCTTCGCACCTTTATCCGCAGAATCGTATGGGACGGTGAAAACGCTCATGTATTGCTTTTCGGAGACAGCGAGGAGAACATTGATATAAGCAGTTTTACAGAGCAAAATGTAGAGCCGTTGGGAGCGGATAGCGAATGAAATCCTGATGTTTTTCAGATCTCAAAAAAAGCTGTCCTCAGAGGTATCTATCAACGATACGATCGATACCGATAAGGACGGAAATCCGCTGACATATTTTGACATCATAAGAACAGAGGATACGATAGCCGATGATATCGATATGAAGATCAAAATCGGTAAGGCTGCGGAATATATAAAAAATGTACTGAGTGAACGTGAGCGTGAAATCATAATTCTTCGGTACGGACTCGGAACCGACGCGCCGATAACACAGCGTGAGGTAGCGGAAAAACTCGGAATATCGCGCTCTTATGTAAGCCGTATAGAAAAGAATGCGCTTGATAAGCTGAAGACATGCTTTGACGGCGGAATATACTGAAAGACTGTGCTGAGCCGTGAAGTTTGAGCTCTTACTTCTCGGCTCAGCGATCTATATAATCGAACAAGTCCGGACTTGTTCTGAAAATTATTATACCGAAAAAAGCATAATAATATACATTTGAAATCGGTATCGGTAGAAAAAATTATTTTGATATGGTATAATAAAAATAATGATGCCAAAGTGCCGCTCTGCGGCACGGCACAAAAATTTGGAATTTTTATTGACGGCTGATTTTTCGATTTATTGCCGCTAAAGGCGGCTCTAAGGAAGAAATCATGGTAAAATAAAAATGATAATGTCTGCAGTGAGGTATTCTAATGGAATTACGTTGTATATGGGAGCATAACGGGAATGATTCGCTTTTATATTCCGGCAACTATATCGGAGCATTTACAAGAGGGGCATCTATCGAGACTACAATACAGAAGATGAGGACGGAAATTCATTCTTATCTAACTTGGTTAGGTAAAGATATACCCAATATTACAGGAATTGAAGTTATACAGGAAAAGGAAAGCGATCTGCAAATAAAAGATGCTGATACTGAGGTAATATTTGATTCAGAAAGAGAGCCTCTTTCAAAAGATGAATATTTTGAGTTAAAGAGTATTGCATTAAAATCAGCATATGATTTTGAAATGCTGTATCATCTAATTCCCGATAAAGATAAAAGTGTAATTAAACCGAGAAATACTTTCTACGGTATAATTCCGGCGACAGCTTATGAGATGATAGAACATACAAAATGTGTTAATCCGTATTATTTCGGAGAGATCGGTGTAAAAGCAGATACAAACGGCGGATTGCCTGAGTGCAGAAAAGCGGGATTTGATATTTTGGAGCAGCGCTCGGATTTTCTTGACAATATTGTTTATCGAGGAAGCTTTGGCGAAGAATGGTCATTAAAAAAGGTTATCAGAAGATTCATCTGGCATGACAGAATTCATGCAAAAGCTATGTGGCGGATGGCATGTAAAACATTCGGTAACAGAGCTGTTGAGAACATATTTAAGTTTGAAATATAAAACACTCATAATAATATATATAATATAGGCTCAGAAAAAGGTGAATTATAATGTGTAAAAATTCATGTATAAGAATCCCGGCATTTGCCAAAATAAATCTGTATCTTGATGTAATGAACCGCCGTGAGGACGGATTTCATGAGATAAAAAGTATCATGCACTCAGTGAGTCTCTGTGATTACATCAGCGCAGAAAAGCTTGATACCTGCGACGGTGCTGTAAGCCTGTCCTGCACAAATGAAAAACTTTCTCTCGGAGAAGATAACCTTGTTGTCCGTGCGGCGCGAGCTTTTTTTGAATTTTTCGGAATCGGCGGTTACGGCGTACAGCTGCATATCGAAAAAAATATTCCGATTTCCGCAGGACTTGCAGGAGGCAGCACAGACGCGGCGGCGGCGCTTCTCCTCTTAAACGATCTGTATAAGATTCATGCAGAAAAAGCTGAGCTTTGCAGAATCGGAGAGAAGCTTGGTTCGGACGTTCCGTTTTGTATTATCGGCGGAACATGCCTGACGCTCGGCCGCGGAGAGGTAATTCATAAACTTGACTCAAATCTTAATCTGTCACTCGTTATTGCCAAAGGCGGAGAGGGTGTTTCTACTCCTGCCGCCTATCGTATGATAGATCAAAAATTTGCGGATACTCTCGTGGAGGATTTCGGCAATCTGAACGACGCGCTGAACGCTGTTACAATAGGAGATACTGACCTACTTGCACATACCTGTTATAACACATTTGAAGATGTTGTACTTCCGGCTCATGCGGAAGCACGCGAAGCAAAGCAGATTATGCAAAATGAATGTGCCCTTTGTGCAATGCTCAGCGGAAGCGGTCCGTCTGTGTTCGGCGTTTTCGGAGATGAAACAGAGGCAGAAAGAGTGGCAGATTTACTGCGCAAACGAGGTTATGAAGCTGCCGCATGCCGCAGCGTTATTTGAAAATAGATTTACAGATAAAATATATAGACATCATAAGCATAGAAAGATTTGCACCGATGCGCATTTGGATGCACACAGTAATAAACCAAAATGTCAGTGAAAAAATCAGAGAGAGTAAATGAGTTATTTTATACGCTCTGTCCGGAAGCATGTAATAGTTTAGAAGGGATGATATAAGTTCTCCTCCGTCAAGACCTCTGACAGGCATAAGATTGAGCGCACTGAGCGTCAATGATATCAAAATAAAGCTCATTCCTCCTTTTGATTCCGCAAAAGGCGTTGCATATAAGAGAGCAGCGGATAATATTCCGCAGAGACTTCCGCCTATAATAACGGCGGCTTCTTTAAGTATTCCGCAGTTTATAAAATTGTATTTTATATTGAAACCCAGTCCGGATGAGCGAAATTCTGTCATTCTGATTCCGAGCAATGCTGCTATAAGTATATGACCGCCTTCATGAACTGCAACAGCGCTTAAAAATTGCAGGGGGAATTCTATTTGCCCGAGAGCGGCACAAATAAACAGTGATATCAGCACAGCGCCTATCTGTAACAAGTTACGTCTCATGCTTCTGGCAGGAGTGAAGCTATGGAGTCTCCGATAAACTCCCAAAGATTCCATTCCCCCATAAAATATCCGAACGGCTCTGCTATCGCTTCCTTGTCACCTATATAGGCTGATGTTGTAACAGCAATTTCTTTGCCGAATGCACTTTTTGCCGATATTGCGAGTGTAAAAATAACAGCGGCGCATCCTGCAGCCAAAAAAGGTTTGAAGTGTTGGCTGTGTGCTGAATTTACCGTGGATTTTTTCCTTCCGAAATGTGAGACAGATTTATCGTTTTGCATTATACCGATCTCCTGATATTATGATTCTATATGAAAGGCTTAAAAATTTATGCTGTCAGATAAAAAAAGATTATTATCAGTAATGATACGCGCCGCAGAAGATGCGGGGCACGTAATAATGAAGTATTATAACGGTGAATTTTCCATAGAGAAAAAAGAGGACGGCACGCCTGTAACAAGCGCCGATATTGCCGCGTCAGGTGTTATCCTTAATATTTTACATGCCGAATATCCGGATTTTGCAATAATGTGTGAAGAAACTGACGATGACAAAGAATCAAGACTTTCAAATGATTACTGTTTTATAGTTGATCCGCTTGACGGCACCAAGTCGTTTGTAAAGCATACAGGTGAATTTGCAGTGTCGATTGCCGTAGCGGAACATCACGAAGTTGTGGCAGGAGTTATCTTCATTCCGACGAGCGGCGAGCTTTATTATGCCTTCAAGGGAGAGGGGGCGTATAAAACAATTCTCTCCGAGGATTCCGTTAATCCGTTTGAAGACAAGCGGATACATGTTTCAGACAGATGTAACGGTCTGATTGCTGTGCAGAGCAGTTCATCAGGGGATAAGCTTGCCGAACAGATTATTGAAGAGAATTCATTCAGAATAGCTGATGTGCTCCGTGTCAGCTCCTGTATCAAAGGCTGTATGATAGCTGACGGAAGGGCAGATATACATTATCGCTTTGCAGGATATACAAAGGAATGGGACACAGCAGGCGAGGAAATCATTTGCAGGGAGGCAGGAGCGATAGTTACCGATGCTGCGGGCGGAACGCTTACAGCAAACAGGGAAGATGTTCGCAATCTTCGCGGGATCAGAATAATAAACAGGTCAGAATCCGCTCTCGATTCCTCATATATAAATATATGAACGCATCGGCAAAATATAACGGAATATGATTTGAAAGGCAGAACACTTTTATGGGAGTCGGAATTATTGTGTGCGGACTGAACGGCGCAGGGAAGAGCACGCTGGGAAAAGCATTGGCAGGAGCGCTGAACTTTCATTTTATTGATATTGAAAATATTTTCTTTCGAGATAAATATTAGGGTTATGCCTATGCTTCGCCGTGCACTCACGACGAGGCAGCAAAGCGATTATATCATGAAATAAATGAGCACAAAAATTTTGTTCTTGCCGCTGTTAAGGGAGAATACGGATACGCAGTTTACAGCCGTTTTAATTATGCGGTACTGATCGATGTTCCGAAGGCTATAAGAATGGAGCGTGTCAGAAAGCGATCTTTTAAGCAATTCGGTGACAGAATGCTGTCGGGCGGAGATCTCTATAAGCAGGAAGAAAATTTCTTTGACTTTGTAAGAAACAGACCTGATAATCAAGTTGAAGAATGGTTAAAATCCCTCTTATGTCCTGTGATAAGGATAGACGGTACATTGCCCACCTGTGAGAATGTCGATTTATGTGTAAATGAAATATGCAGAGAACTAAAACTTATATAAGTTTGGAGCGAAACTCTTTACAAACGACGATTTTTTTGATATAATTCTATTATTGATTATTTTTCCGCAGTGACGCTCAAGAGTCGGCGGAACGGAGGTTCTAATGTATAGGATTGTAAGCAAGGAAAGACTTAATCCGACAGTTTCCAAAATGTGCGTTTATGCGCCCCGCATTGCGGCTAAGGCTGAGGCGGGTCAATTTATCATACTGAGAGTAGATGAAAACGGTGAAAGAATACCTTTGACCATAGCGGACTATGACAGAAAAAAAGGAACGGTAACTATCATATATCAGATAGTAGGCGCTACAACCCGCAAGCTTGACATGCTTAAAGAGGGCGACTTTATTCACGATTTTGCAGGTCCGCTCGGGCGTCCCACAGAAACTGAGGGACTTCGCAAGGTTGCTGTTGTCGGCGGCGGTGTCGGCTGCGCTATCGCGTTCCCGATCGCGAAGAAGCTGGCTGAAGAGGGCTGCACGGTACACAGCATAGTAGGATTCAGAACACGTGACCTTGTTATTCTTGAAGATGATTTCAAGTCAGTAAGCCGTGAGCTTAGAATAATGACCGACGACGGTTCACATGGCAAAAAGGGACTGGTAACTGACGCTTTGCGCGAGCTTATCGAAAGCGGTGAAGAGTACGACGAAGTTATTGCGATCGGTCCGCTTGTTATGATGAAGTTTGTATGTCTTCTTACAAAAGAGTTTAATATTCCGACCGTTGTAAGCATGAACCCGATCATGGTAGACGGTACGGGAATGTGCGGCGGATGCCGTCTCACGGTTGACGGAAAAGTAAAGTTTGCATGTGTTGACGGACCTGATTTCGACGGTCACAAGGTAGATTTTGACGAAGCTATTAAGCGCTCATCCATATACCGCGGCTTTGAGCGAGAAGCGGACGGACATGTCTGCAATTTGCTTAAAAAAGCGGAGAAGTAAGATTTACATACGATAATTACATATCGCTGCATCTGTGATAGGCGGCGGAACGGAGAAAAATATAAATGGCAAACATGAATCCTAAGAAAAACGAGATGCCCTCACAGGCACCTGACGTCAGAAATAAAAATTTTGATGAGGTAGCGCTCGGATATACTGAGGAAATGGCTCTTGATGAGGCAGCACGCTGTCTCAATTGTAAGAACATGCCTTGCGTTTCAGGTTGTCCCGTAAAAATACATATTCCTGAGTTTATAGCAAAAACTGCGGCAGGAGATTTTGAGGGAGCATATGAGGTGATCTCACGCTCAAGCTCTCTTCCGGCAGTTTGCGGACGAGTTTGTCCTCAGGAATCTCAGTGTGAATCCAAATGTGTAAGAGGAATTAAGGGTGAAGCTGTTGCTATCGGGCGTCTTGAGCGCTTTGTAGCCGACAGACATAACAATATGTGCACCGAAGCTCCCTTAAAGCCTGAGTCTAACGGTCATAGAGTTGCGATAGCGGGATCAGGTCCTTCAGGCCTGACATGTGCGGGTGATCTTGCGAAGCTCGGATACGATGTTACAGTATTTGAAGCACTTCACACAGCAGGCGGCGTACTTGTTTACGGTATTCCTGAATTTCGTCTGCCGAAGTCGATCGTAGCAAAGGAGATAGATACACTGAAAGCGCTCGGAGTAAAATTTGAGACAAATACGATTATCGGTAAAACTCTGTCGATAGACGAGCTTATAGAAGACGGCTTTGAGGCAGTATTTATAGGTACGGGCGCGGGACTTCCGAGATTTATGGGGATTCCCGGTGAAAATTTGAACGGTGTGTTCTCGGCAAATGAATTCCTTACACGTATAAACCTTATGAAGGCATACAAGGAAGGCTCTGATACGCCTGTCATGAATATTAAGAGAGTAGCTGTTGTCGGCGGCGGAAATGTTGCAATGGACGCTGCAAGATGTGCAAAGCGTCTCGGAGCTGACGAGGTATATATAGTATACAGACGCTCTGAAAATGAGCTTCCCGCACGTGCTGAAGAAGTTGAGCACGCTAAGGAAGAAGGAATAATATTTAAGCTTCTTACAAACCCTGTTGAGATTGTTTCAGATGAGAACAGCTTTGTATCGGGAATGAAGTGCGTTAAGATGGAGCTGGGAGAGCCTGATACTTCGGGAAGAAGACGCCCTGTGGAAATTCCGAATTCCGAATTTGTACTTGATGTTGACGCTGTTATCATGTCTATCGGTACGTCTCCGAATCCGCTTATTAAAGATACCACAGAGGGACTTGAAACTCAGAAGTGGGGCGGTATCATAACTGATGAGCAAGGCAAGACTTCACGCGATGAAGTATACGCCGGCGGTGATGCTGTAACAGGAGCTGCTACCGTTATTCTTGCAATGGGAGCGGGAAAGACTGCGGCTGAATCTATTGATAAATATATAAAGGGACTTAATAAGTAAGTAACTTAAGATAAAAACCGAAGCATATTCTTGCATGTGCTTCGGTTTTGCATAAGATAGAAAATAATTGACCGAAAATTTGACGTTTCCCTTGAATAATATAAAGCGTATGAGATTTTTATTTTCTCATACGCTTTATGTTATTTAGTCGGTATTATGCTGACCTCTCCCGAAGAAATATATTCCTCATCTCCGTTTTCATATCTTACCAGCAGTCTGAAATCTTCATCAATATCAAGAGCGCGTGCCGATATCCTGAGATCTTCCTTTATGACGGTAATATCGTGATTTAAAATAAACAGGCGCTTTTTATATTCGCTAAAATAGGATTTGTCGCTTAGGTGTTCGTAATAATAGAAGAATTTATCAATTATCGCGGCGGCAAGTCGGCATTTTATGTCAGCGCTGTTTTCCGAATAGGGAAGTATAGCTCCTGCAATGCCCGAAAGATCTCCGAATCCGTTTTTTGGCTCAAAAACATTTATTCCGATTCCGAGTACGGCGTAAGAAAGTCCTCCGCTTTCCATGTCAAAAGACGCTTCGGTTAAAATTCCGCAAACTTTCAGTCCGCCTGAGAAAAGGTCGTTTACCCATTTTACAGAAACTTCACGTCCTAAGACGCCTTCAATTGCTTCAGCCGTGCTGACTGCGGCACATGCCGTGATGTAAAGCGATTCTGAGGCTGACATTTGCGGGCGAAGGAGAATACTCATGTACAGCCCTGTTCCGTCGGGAGAAAAAAAGCTTTTGCCTCCCCGTCCCTTGCCTGCGCTCTGCATGTCGGCGATTACCGTATATCCTTCGGGTGCTCCGTTTTCTGCCGCTTCTTTCACAAGGATATTTGTAGAAGTAACAGAGCGGAACACATTGGGATTCGGCAGATCATGCTTCAAATATCTTTGAATTGCCGGAGCTGACATATATTTTTCCGAAACTAACCGATATCCGCGGTTTGTTACGGCTTCAATCTCAAAGCCGTTCTCCCTCAGCACAGAGATAGCTTTTCCGACGGCAGCGCGGCTGATACCAAGTGTCCTTGCGATGACCTCTCCCGATAAATATCCGTCTGATGATTTCAGCATTTCGGCAATCAATTGAGATGTATTATTCTTACTTTTCATAATAAAAATCTCCGTGCAGTAGTAATCTTATTATTCAACTTTATTCATTCTGTCAACGAAGTCACATTTTCTTGCTGTCATTTCAACCCAAGCGGGACGGAAAGAACATTTTATAGCATTGCGCACAGATTTAATATTTGACCATGCGGCGCAGTAAAACGGAACTTTTCCGAGCTTCAGTATTTCAATGGCTAAAGCGCTCGTCAGAGAAGCCGCAATGCCCAGCCTTCGATATTCAGGCAAAACGTCAATACCGATCTGATACATTGATTCGCAGTCTGCCGAACAGCCTGCAAGACCTATCAGCCGATCTTTGTCATATGCACCTACACAAAGTATGTCATATTCTTTTCTATCACTGCACAGGGCGTTTCTCCAATCGGCTGTGTATAGTTCATCGAATTCTCCTTTTTGCAGCAGTCTTGTTTCAAACTTGCAGGGAATATGGCGAAGCAGTTTTATGTCGGGGAGAAAATATTCCGCCATAAAGCATATTTTCAAGCCGTATTCAGCAATCTCCTCGTTCAGAACATTCATATTGGGCGTTTCAAAACAATGTTCCGTCTTATACGTATTAACATACTTTGTTACAATATCGATAAGCTCGGGAGAGGTTTGAGCAACGATATTATTGCCGTATGATACCAAATCGCACTCAAAGGGAAGATTAAGATAAACCCGAGCCTTTTCATGCTTTTGAGACAGAACAATTTTATTATCCGCCATCAGAAAATCATCAGGCGAGCAATTGCAGTCAATGGCAGATTGACTAAGAGCAATTTTCAGAATTTCTTCATTAGTCATAATTTACTCCGTTAAGTGAAATTCTGTTTTTTGAATTTCATAAGATAATCTTCGGGACTGTCACACGTCATAAGCGAGCTCATAATGCACGCGCCCGCCGCACCTGCTTCCCTTACAAGAAAGAGTCTTTCGGGCGTAATACCTCCTATAGCGTATACCGGTATCGGAACACTGCTTGATACAGAGCTTAAAAATTCAAGTCCGCGAGGTTCAAGTCCCTTTTTGCAGTCGGTTTCAAATACATGCCCTGCCGTAATGTATGTGCAGCCGAGCGAATACGCTTTTTTAGCATCGTTGACACTGTGACACGATGCACCGAGAACCTTAAAGCTTTTTCGCTCCGAGTCTGTCATCTTGCAAAGGAGCGGCAGCGGCATGTGAAGCTTGTCACATCCGATCTCAGTTGCGAGGGCACTGTAGCTGTGCAGGATACAGTCAACACTATGCTCTTTGCATATTTTCATGACTTCAAGTTCAAGATTCCTGTATTCATCGGGTGAAAGATCCTTTTCTCTGAGAATCACGGCACGAGGTTCGGATTTTGCGATTCTTTTAATCCTTGTTAAAAAATTCTCGACGCAAAGCTTTCGATTGGTTATGCAAATAATATCAAACATAAAGGTAATCGTTAAGCACAGGCTGAAGTCCGTCCGATGCGATATCCTTGTACATTTCATCAAGGCTCCTTGTATCGTTTATCTCAAACTGTTCATCTCCTGTCGCATCATCCTTTCCTGAGTCCTTTCCCGTATATTTGCTTTCATGGTCGCCGATTCCCGTGGAAACTCCCGCTGAAACTTTTGTTGCGGCAATTTTTACGATTCCGCGGCGAAATTCGGCGGATTCCCGCGTTGATACAGTGATTCCCGCGAACGGCAAAAATATACGGTATGCGCAAATTATCTGACAAAGCTGTTTTTCGTGAACATCACGCGGATTTATTTTGTCGTTGTTTACAATAGGACGCAGTCTCGGACATGAGAGAGACATCTCGGCATGAGGATATTTTTTTTGCAGGAAGTACAAATGCAGCGCGCTTGCAAGAGCGTCGCGTCTGAAATCGGAAAGTCCGAGAAGAGCGGAGAATGCAACGCCTCGCATTCCTGCCATAAGCGCCCGTTCCTGAGCTTCAAATCGATACGGCCAAACTCTTTTGTGCCCGTACAGATGGAGCTTCTCATACGCGTCTTTGTCATAAGTTTCCTGAAATACCGTAACGTAGTCCGCACCGCATTCGTGAAGATATTTGTATTCATCAGTATTTACGGGATAAATTTCAAGACCTACAAGCCTGAAATATTTACGCGCCATGCGGCAAGCTTCTCCGATATACTCGACACTGCTCATGCTGCGGCTTTCGCCTGTCAGAAGCAGGATTTCTTCCATTCCCGAATCGGCTATAACTTTCATCTCGTGCTCGATCTGCTCCGATGTAAGCTTCATTCGCTTGATGCTGTTGTAGCAGTTAAATCCGCAGTATACGCAGTAATTTTCGCAGTAATTGGCAAGATAAAGCGGTGTAAACAGATATACCGTATTACCGAAGTGACGCTTTGTTTCAATGCTTGCACGCTGCGCCATCTTTTCTAAAAACGGTTCGGCTGCAGGGGAGAGCAGAGCCATAAAATCGCGAACGGTGCATGTATCATGTGACAGAGCAGCCGTTACATCGCGTGCGGTGAATTCTTCTGAATTATAAGAATCTGCGATGCTCATGACCTTTTCACAGATGTCGGACTCTATTTTCTCCATTCCGGGCAGATATTCCGTAATATCGCGCCTTGATGCAGGATCATTTTCAAGACGGTGCTTTTTTGCAAGAGCCGCATCAGACAGATTATCCGAATCAATAAAAAAATTGTTTTCCATAAATCAGTGCCTTTCTTTTACTTGTACCGCCGGTCAGTCTCTCAAAAATCCTGTGAGAGGATCTGATGACGAACCTCCGCGTTCGAGCACGCGGCCGAGTCCCGAAAGATAAGCGCTGCGTCCGGCTTCTATCGCCTGTCGGAATGCCGAAGCCATAAGGGGAAGATTTCCTGCGGTAGCTAAAGCCGTATTTGCCATGATTGCCGCGGCTCCCATTTCCATAGCCTCACAAGCCTGCGACGGTCGTCCGATTCCTGCATCAACGATAATCGGAAGCTCAATCTCATTTATAAGTATTTCGATAAAATCACGAGTCGCAAGACCTTTATTTGATCCGATCGGAGAAGCAAGCGGCATTACTGCTGCGGCTCCTGCCGAGACGAGGTCGCGCGCGGTATTCAGATCAGGATACATGTACGGCATAACAACAAAGCCTTCATTTGCGAGAATCTCTGTTGCTTTGACAGTTTCGGCATTATCGGGAAGCAGATATTTTGTGTCGCGCATGATCTCGATCTTTACAAAATCTCCGCAGCCAAGCTCACGTGCAAGTCTTGCTATGCGTACCGCTTCCGAAGCGTCGCGCGCGCCTGATGTGTTCGGAAGGAGAGTAACGCCTTTCGGAATATAGTCGATGATATTTTCCTGATCTCTTGTATTTGCCCGGCGGACTGCAAGAGTGATGATCTCAGCTCCCGCATCTCTCACGGCAGACTCAATAAGGTTCAGAGAATATTTTCCCGAACCTAAAATAAACCGTGAGTTAAATTCGTGTCCGCCGACTATAAGCTTATCATTTGTATTCATGTTTATACCCATGCCTTTCTACACTTTAACGCATATGGCGCTAAAGTGGTTATTTGTGTCGCTTTCGCCGCAGGCGAAATTTGCCCTGTGCCTACTGCAAATTTTGCCCAGCAAAATTTGCAGGGCGAAAGGCACAAATCGTGTCTGAAATCAGATAACATGCGATTCCTGCGCATTTTATTTTCAGACTTCTGACATCTCTCAGTTAAAAATCATTTTTACACGTTGTATTCGCCTGCGATAAGACGTATTATCATATGTGCTTCATGAGCGGCGCAGAGCATGACTCTGCTTGACAGAAGCGCCGTCTCTTCGTATGCGTCGCTTATCTCATCACCGCAGATATAAAGTCTTTTTCCGACGCGTCTTGTCTGCATTTTATTTGCCGAGCCTATTCCTGCCATACCCGATCCCGAGACGATGTATTTTTCGGGATATTTTTCGATTATCAAGTCGACAAGCATAGCTTTTGTCTCCGCAGAATCAAAAGCCTCGCATATTATGGAGTCATCACACAAAATATCGCAGATGTTTTCTTCATTTAGTTTAACAATTTCGCTCTTTATGTTGCAAAACGGAGCGACAGACAACAAATATTCGCACAGCGCATCGGTTTTGTATCTTCCGAGCTGCTGCACAGTGTAGTTCTGTCTGTTCAAATTTGTAATGTCCACCGCATCGAAATCAATAAGATGGAGAGAGCCGACTCCGGCTCTGGCAAGCATTACTGCAACATTTGACCCAAGTCCGCCAAGTCCGCATATCGCGACTCGAGCGTGCGAGAGCGCTTCTGTCAAAGTTTTCCCCTGTCTTTCTTCAAGCGCACGGTATATATCATTTTTTGTCAGTTTAATATTTTTCATAACCTACTCCGTGACATATCAGCCGCCTCCGACAAAGCTGACAATCTCTATCACGTCTCCGTTCTCAAGCACAGTGTTGTCATATGCCGATTTCGGTACAATATCACCGTTGCGCTCAAATGCGATACGACGTGTATCGTATGCAGTCCCTTTTAGATATTCTGCGACCGTCATACAGTCGACGGATTCTTCGCGCCCGTTTATTTTTACCATAAGCACTCCTGTATAATAAAACGGAAGATTACCTAAATGGCAATCTTCCGCAAGTGTATATTTTAAGTATACCTACGTTGGCATTACCCAAATCAGGTTTCAGGTCGAAGGTTACGCTACCTTCCTCTCAGCCTGTAACACAAGCTCCCTCTGAATATTATTATAATACAACGTAGGGAAAAAATCAAGGAATTTCGGGGATTTTATTTTGTTATCCTGCATTTGAGGTTTGATATGAGCTTGAAAAGTAAGAAAATTAACTGTATAATTTTGATAGCGTATATAATAGGACAGAATGAATATAAAAAATTAGTCCTCATATTTTCATATAAAATGAACCTTTTGATATGTTTTTACGTCTGTATAAGTGAAACCGGTTTTAGAATTCATAAAATCAGGGAGGTGATAAATTGGAGCGCTTTGAAGAGCTTTTAGAGATCAACCGATGTGCTGTGGAACGATTTGTCAGGTTTCGTATAGGCTCAAAGGTTGACGCTGACGATGTTTTGCAGGATGTATATATTGCGGCATACCGAAATTTTCATGGGTTGAAGAATGAAGATTGTTTCAAATCTTGGATAATAAGTATTGCAAGAAATAAATGCAATGATTATTATCGTAAAAAAGCATTGTTGATGGAAATTCCCCTCGAAGAAATATCAGAAAGGGAATTGTCTTACAGCAGACACGGTATTTCTGAAATATCCGTAGTAAAAGATACATTAGTATCGCTCAGAGATAGAGATAAGCAAATTCTTTATCTGTATTTTTGGAAAGAGCTGCCACAAGCAGAGATTGCAAAGTGTTTGAATGTCCCGCTCGGAACGGTTAAGAGCAGACTTCATACTGCAAAACAAAATTTTAAAAACAAATATCCGTATTTTAAGGATATGCCGAAAGGAGAAAATAAAATGAATAGAATGCCTGAATTTATACCAGAATATAAAATCGAGAAAACTGACAGAGCGCCGTTTTCGGTAAAATGGGAAGAACTTATGGGATGGTTTCTTGTTCCGAAGCTTGGCGAAAAACTTACATGGGGAATGTATGATATTCCTTCTCGAAAGTGCAGCCGTGTGTTTGATATGAAAGTTACGGGCAAGGCGAAGGTACATGGTATTGAAGGTGTGGAGCTGACCGCGAAAGAAGCTTCTTATTCGGATAAAAATGACGTGATCGATCGCACTTTTGTCGCACAGCTCACAGATACTCACTGCCGTTATTTGGCAACACTCCGAAATGACGGAGATGTGAGGAACTATATTACCTTCCTTGACGGAGAAGAATTTATTCCTAATTGGGGATTCGGTGAAAACAACTGCGGTAACGAAACAAACCTTTCACCAAAGGGAGATATAAGCAGAGAAGACAGTATTGTTACATCCGCTAATAAAGATTTTTTGCTTGATATTGTAGGCAGATATGAGCTGACAATTAACGGTAAAATATATGATACAGTATGCGTAATGGATATAGAAACATACGACTGCGGCGTGGTTTCGGAACAGTTTTTGGACAAAAACGGCAAAACGATTCTTTGGCGCAGATTCAACCGCAATGATTGGGCAATAAACCGCTACAAAAAGAAATGGAGCGAGCTTCTTCCCGATAATGAGAGACTTACGGTAAACGGAAAAACCTTTGTACATTGGTACGATTGTATAACCGAATATGTGCTGTAATAGAGAACAGGCAGGTGACAACCCTGCCTGTTCTTTAGCTTATTATCAGCCGCATGAGCCTTCAAAAGGAGATAGTTCAAGGCGCATAAAATATCCTCTGTCATGGTGGCAGACAGGACAGGAAGCGGGCGCTGCTTCGGCGCTCAGTATATGACCGCAGTTAAGGCAAATCCATGAAGTTTTAACGTCCGAGACAAACAGCTTGCCGCTTTCAAGAAAATCCGCAAATCTTCCGAAACGGTTTCCGTGAGTTTTTTCAATATCCGCAATCATGCTGAATGACGCCGCCACCTGCGGAAATCCTTCCGCCTTTGCGGTTTCCGCAAACGCCTTATATACAGGATCATGCTCTTCATATTCATTATGCTGAGCCATTCGGAGAAGCTCTGCTGTTGTCGGCGCAATATCTATGGGGTATCCGCCGTCTATATGAATATTTTCTCCCGCAAGCTCCCTCAGGTGGTCGTAAAAAATCTCCGCGTGCTCCTTTTCCTGACCTGCCGTGTAGTTAAATATGCACTCTATCACATATAAATTTTCACGCCTTGCCTGAGAAGCGGCAAAAGTGTAGCGGTTTCTTGCCTGACTCTCTCCCGCAAATGCTCTCATAAGGTTATCTTTTGTTACGCTGTTTTTGAAATCCATGATAAATATTCCTTTCTTTTTCGATTTATTTTAAATATAGATGAGCGGGATGCGACAGATATTCTGCATACGGCAGCTTTTCCGACGTAATATATCCGGGCGGCGCAGATATTACATCGGGAATACGGTTTACGATAGTAGCGCATGTGTGCTCTACAGTTGCCGGTTTTGAAACACTGAAAGATGTGTCGGGCTCGCCGGTAATTTTAAAATCACACATATCACCCTCGCCTTTTTCGTAAACCTTGCCGATACAGCCTATTTCAAGCTCTGTTCCCTGATATGTCTGAGCCTTTACAAGAGCATTCATGCCTATACAGTCTCCCGCGGCAATTGATCTTCCGAGAGTTTCGGAATAAATATCATGATCCGCAGTGTACGGCAGGCATTCCTGAGTTATCGACTTAACTGTCCACCCCATTTTATTGCATAAGGCTTCGGTAGAGTTCCACACATAGCTCGGTTCAAGTATTTTGGGATGCGCTATCGTTTTTTCAAATTCTTCGGTGCTGAGTCCCGCGCCGTGAGCTTCTGCAAGTGCGATTCCGTAGTCCTCGACATTGTAGCTTACAGAACCTTCGATTCGGTCAATTTTCTGAATTCCTCCTGCAATACAGGAGATCATATTTATCCAGAAAATGTCCTGCATTCCCGAGCCTGTAACAGTGCAGCAATTTTCTTTTGCCATTTTGTCAAGTCTGCTTGCATTTACGGGAGATGTATTCCACGGGTAAATTGCCTCCTCGCAGGTTGTGATGACATTGATTCCGCGACTGACACAAGCTTCAATGTGCGGTTCCATCTCACTCATGAAGCTGAACAAAGTTAATACTGCGATATCGGGAGTTGTGGCATCGAGAATTCCTTCTGCATTTTTCGAGACTAAAATTCCTGTTTTGTATCCGAGATCTGCTATCTCGCCGATGTCGTGGCCTACGAGATTATCGTCGTTGTCAATCGCGCCGACGATTTCAATTCCGTGCTCTATCATATACCTGATAAGATATCGGCTCATTTTTCCGCATCCGTACTGCACGGCTCTTATTTTTTCATTTTTCAAAATGTTGCCTTCCTTTGCTGTAGATTTATTCGTGTATATTTTTGACTGATAATAAAAGATAAATTCACCTATACACGATTTAATTAAAGTAACTGAATACCGAAAGCTGATTTTTAGCAATTAAAATAAACAAAATTTTAAAAGTCATTGACAATTTGATATTAAATAGTGTATAATTTAAATGATAAATCAGTTGGACGAATTTTATTTTCTTCGTTCAAAAAATAATTTTATTACACGAGGTAATTGAAAATGAAAAGAATCATCTCACTTGCGCTTGCAGGCGTACTTTCACTTGCGCTCTTTTCTTCATGCGGGCAGAAAGCTCCGACACTTGAGGAGTTAAACTCTGCTGTAAAGAAGACAGAGGCTCTTGAAGGAACAGACACTGACGTAACGATGAATATGAAAATGAGCATATCAGGTATGACAATCGACAGTGATTTCAGCGGAAACGTTAAAGTTGCCAAAGAGGATGGCAAGCTTGTAAAATTTCTTTCAAACATTACGGCAACGATGGGCACAGAGTCAAGCACGACATCTATGTATTATGCTGACGGATACACATATACCGATTATGCAGGAATGAAAACAAAAACGGAAACCTCTGAAATAGAAGCTCTTTCATCTGCTGCTGTTGAGATCCCGGATTTTGATTTGAATGATGAGACAGTTACGGATTTTTCATCCGAAGCTGTTGACGGCGAATATAAGTGCACGGTTTCGTTGAATACTGATAAAATTAAAGATAAACTCGGTGAACTGCTCGGAGAATATACAAATTCAGAAGCTGACAGTTCTGACAACTTAAATTTTTCATCAGCTTCCGGTTATTACATTATTGATAAAAACGGCTACTGCTCGGAATATAATTTTAAGTTTGATATGAAGATGAGTGATGAAAGCCTCGGAGAATATTCTGCAGCAATCGACATGACGGCTAAATACAACAATATAGGTGAGAAAGTTGAAATTACAGCTCCTGCTGACCTTGACGAGTACAGCGAAAATCCGTACGGAGACCTTGGTGACCTCGGAGATATGGGCGATCTTGGAGACTTTGACGAATAAATATATATCAATAAGAGAGACTGTTGCGTTTTTGTCGGCGGTCTCTTTTTTAACATCCGAAAAAGAGAAGCTGAAATGAATATAAGGTATAGCTCGTCTTTTCTTTCCGTAATATTTGAATACAATTCAGGTATGTAAAAAATCACATAATTTTATATTCTCCTATTGACAAAAAGACGAAGTTAGAGTATGCTAATCTATGTATAAAATCCAATATGCAAATTTGATCTTCTGATTTGCTTTGTACAGATAAACCACGCCGAAATCGGCGGATCGGAGAAACAAATGACACTGAAAGAGCTGAAAATAGGCCAGAGTGCGACGGTGCTTTCTGTTGGCGGTGAAGGAGCGCTCAGACAACATTTCCTTGATATGGGCGTTATTCCCGGAGTCGAGGTTACACTTGTAAAATATGCGCCGATGGGCGATCCTATGGAGCTTAAAATACACGGATATGAACTTACGCTTCGTTTGGCAGATGCAGAAAAAATCGAGATATTTAAATCGGACAGCAGCCAAAGCAATGCTGAAAAGAAAAATATCCGTATGCGAGAAACTCATGATCATCCGGGACTCGGAGAGGGAGGCAGATATCATGTTAAAGCTGACGAGCATCCCCTTCCTGCGGAAGAAAAACTCACATTCGCTCTTGCCGGAAATCAAAACTGCGGAAAAACCACGCTTTTTAATCAGCTTACAGGCGCAAATCAGCATGTAGGAAATTTTCCCGGGGTAACAGTTGACAGAAAAAGCGGCAAAATAAAGGAGCACGATAATACGGAGATCACCGATCTGCCGGGAATTTATTCAATGTCGCCTTACAGCAACGAAGAAATCGTCACAAGACAATTTATTATTGATGAAAAGCCTAAAGGAATCATAAACATTGTCGACGCTACCAATATTGAGAGAAATCTTTATCTTACAATGCAGTTGATGGAACTTGATATACCCATGGTGCTTGCGCTGAACATGATGGATGAGGTACGCGGAAACGGCGGTACAATACTTATAAACGAAATGGAAGAAGCGCTCGGAATTCCCGTAGTTCCGATATCCGCATCAAAAAATGAAGGTGTGCGCGAACTTGTAGATCATGCGATTCATGTAGCTCAGTATCAGGAACGTCCCGGAAGGAGTGATTTTTGCGGCAGCAGTGATCACGGCGGAGCTGTACATAGGTGTCTGCACGGAATTATGCACCTCATTGAGGATCATGCGCGGAACGCCGGAATTCCTCTTAGATTTGCGGCAACAAAGCTTGTTGAAGGCGACAAAATGATATTTGACGCGTTAAATTTGTCTCAAAATGAACTCGATATGATAGAGCACATCATATCTCAGATGGAAAATGAACGCGGACTTGACCGCGCAGCCGCCATTGCTGATATGAGATTTTCATTTATCATGAAGCTTTGCGACAATATGGTTGTAAAACCGAGCGAAAGCCGCGAGCACAAAAGAAGCCGAATGATCGATAAGTTGCTTACGGGAAAATATACAGCTATACCGTCGTTTATTTGCATAATGGCGCTTATCTTTTGGCTGACATTTAATGTAATAGGAGCATGGCTTCAAGGCTTATTGGAAATGGGAATTGGCAGCTTGAGCCAAATCGTAGAATCATCTCTTGAAGCATGGAATGTAAATACTGTTCTTTGCTCTTTGATTGTGGACGGAATATTCGGCGGAGTCGGAAGCATACTCAGCTTTATTCCGATCATTATTATCCTGTTCCTCTTTTTATCGTTGCTTGAGGACAGCGGATATATGGCAAGAGTCGCATTTGTCACCGATAAGCTGCTGAGAAAAATCGGATTGTCGGGAAGAAGCATAGTGCCTATGCTCATAGGATTCGGATGTACGGTACCGGGAATCATGGCAAGCCGTACACTTCCCTCAGAGAGAGACCGTAAAATGACGATAATGCTGACTCCGTTTATGAGCTGTACTGCTAAGCTTCCGATATACGGTTTTTTCACGGCAGCGTTTTTTCCGAAATACAGCGGACTGATAATGGTAGGAATATATTTTACAGGCATAGCCGTCGGAATAATTACGGCGCTTATATCCAAGAGAACCGCATTTCGCGGTGAAGCTGTTCCGTTTGTAATGGAGCTTCCCAACTACAGGATGCCAGGAATTAAAAATGTAGTACACTTGCTTTGGGACAAAGCCAAAGATTTTTTGGAGAGAGCGTTTACCGTTATATTTATAGCATCAATCGTTGTGTGGTTCTTACAAACTTTTGATTTCAGGCTTAATATTGTAAGCGACTCAAGTGATAGCATTCTTGCAAAAATCGCAGGATTTATCTCACCAATCTTTGCTCCGCTCGGTTTTGGAGACTGGCGAATATCAACAGCGCTTATCGCGGGATTTATGGCGAAGGAAAGTGTTGTTTCTACTTTGACTGTGCTTGTGGGCGCATCCGGAATTACTTATTTACTTGCTCCTTCTGCTGCGGTATCTCTTCTTATTTTCTGCCTGCTGTATACACCGTGTATTGCTGCAATAGCCGCAGTAAAACGTGAGCTTGGCGGTAAGTGGGCGGTATCGGTTGTTGTCTTGCAGTGTGCGATTG
Source organism: Clostridiales bacterium (assembly GCA_022800625.1). Lineage (GTDB taxonomy): Bacteria > Bacillota > Clostridia > Oscillospirales > CAG-272 > RUG11130. The sequence goes on from JAAWQR010000006.1 coordinate 24,593, forward strand.
CATGGATTTGTGCATTTGCAGTGCGTACAGTATGTGTATTGGTCGGAATATAATTAGATAAAGCGGGAAAATACGGATATGTTTTTACAGATTCGTATTTTTCACGCAAATAAATTTCGTGAAGTATATTGAAATTCCGATAGATTTGTGATATAATAAAAAAACAACATGTACGGAGGCATAGCTCAGTTGGTTAGAGTGCTTGCTTGACATGCAAGAGGTCGCTGGTTCGAACCCAGCTGTCTCCATAACAAAAAAAGTCTTGAAATCCCTTATATATTAAAGTGTTTTCAAGACTTTTTGTTATATTAAAATAATTGCGATCAGCGTCAAATAAAGATATATTATTGATTCTGTTGAATTTTATTATAAATTTCTATGTATACTGATAATAAAAAATACTATTTACTGAAACGGAGTTTTATGATATACTATTACTGGAAATAAATATTCGTATTCGGCTCAAATAAATAGAGTACCGGATTCCGAAGACTGTGTGGGCGACATTCTCCTCGTGGGAGAATGTGGCTTCTGTACTCGCAATACAAGCCGCAAAGTTAAATTTGCGGCTTATTGATTTAAAAAGGAGTATTTTTATGGTATCAGGTAAACCTACTGTACGGCAAATTGCATGGATTTCTATTATACCTCAGATGTTGTTTATGGCTTTTTTAGGTGTTGTTTATTTTACTTTTATAGAATCTAAATTTCTTGCAGCTTATCTTACATGCCTTACATATTTGATTGTTTCTTTTACATTAAGATTATCCTTGACACATAATCATAGGAAGGGAATGATTTTAATAAGAGACGATAAATACGAGTTGGCTATAGACGAGTTTCAAAAAAGCTATTCATTTTTTTCAAAGCATGCTTGGATTGACAGATATCGGTTTATTACCATGCTTTCAAGCAGCAAAATTTCATACAGTGAGATGGCGCTTGTGAATATAGCATTTTGCTATTCTCAGATAGGAGACGGTAGAAAAACAAAAGATTATTACTTAAAAGCTTTAGATCAGTTTCCTAACAGCGAGATAGTTAAGACTTTTTTAAAAACTATTGAATCTATCGAGAATTCTATTAAAGTAGATAACATATCAAATCAAACTAAAATATGAGCAAAGAAGGTTTACAGATGTATTTTACAAAATTCACGGAAGAACCGATAAAAATATACGGACTTAAAGTCATAGATCCCCAAAATAGCATTTATCAGAGACTTCCTGACAGCAAATCCTCACTCGTCAGCGCAGATGTCTGCGGACGCGCAAGAACATGTATGGGAGGTCGAATCAGATTTAGAACCGATTCAAAGGAGCTTGTTGTCAGAACTTCTGTTCATCAGGATTTACCCGACAAGTGCATATCGATTGCAGGGTCTGTCGGATTAGATGTATTTGATGGTTCGCTTGAAAGTATACGCTACCTCGGCTGCGCTGCTCCCGAAAATTACAATACATGTGAATTTGAGTATGGCTTTTCGGGAAGTGCAAAAGGGGAACTTCCGATGGCAGATATTATCAGCGAGGATAATTTCAGAATAATAATCATGGACTACGACTTTAATGCTCCGAATCCTGAATTTCTTCGTGAAACACATGAACCGTTTTTTCTCAGACTTCGTGAGAAAAATGCGAATACTCCTATAGTGCTGATGAGCCGTCCCTGTTATGACTCAAATATTCCCGACAGCATAGCGAGACGTGAGGTCGTAAGAGAAACATTTGTAAGAGCACGTGCAAGAGGGGATAAGAATACGTACTTTATCGACGGGGAGCTTATGTTCGGTGAAATAGACCGAGAGTGCTGCTGCGTTGATGAGGTTCACCCGACGGATCTCGGACACATGCGAATTGCGGAATATATTTATCCAACGCTGAAAAGACTTCTCGATAACGGAATTAAATAAACATAATATGGGGGCAGCAGATCAGATGAATCTTTTGCAATGACCTGCTGTTTTGCTGTAACTGCACGCATAAGAGTTAAATCAGAAATTATCTTGACTTCTTTGAAAAAAGTATTGCCACAACAAGAAATCTGTGGTATAATGGTAAAGCATGCAAAAATGCAGTAATATTTTTATCACACACACAGCAGAAAGCTTTCTGTCGGTGCCGTTTATTCGGTCACAGAAAAAATGCTGTGGTGGAAAAACCGAAGGAGGACATAAAAATGTCTATTGTATCAATCAAACAGCTTCTTGAAGCAGGTGTTCATTTCGGACATCATACAAGACGCTGGAACCCGAAAATGGCTGAGTACATCTTTACAGAGCGTAACGGTCTCTACATTATCGATCTTCAGAAGACTATCAAAAAGTTTGAAGAAGCTTACAATTTTGTACGCGACACTGCTGCTGACGGCGGAAAGATTCTTTTCGTAGGTGCAAAGAAGCAGGCTGCTGATGCTATCCGTGAGGAAGCTGAAAGATGCGGTATGTACTATGTAAATGTAAGATGGCTCGGCGGTATGCTTACAAACTACAAGACCATTAAAATGTCTATTGACAGACTCCGTAAGCTTGAAAAGATGCAGGAGGACGGCACTTTTGATATGCTTCCTAAAAAGGAAGTTGCAGCTCTCCAGAAGGAGATGTTCAATCTTGAGCGCAATCTCGGTGGTATCAAGGAAATGGGCGGACTTCCGTCTGCTATCTTTATAGTTGATCCCCGCAAGGAACACAACGCAGTTCTTGAGGCTAAGAAACTCGGTATCCCGGTAATCGCTATCGTTGATACCAACTGCGATCCCGATGATGCTGATTATGTAATCCCCGGAAATGACGACGCTATCCGCGCTATCCGTCTCTATGCATCAGTTCTTGCAGACGCAGTTCTCGAGAGCCGTCAGGGCGAGCAGATGGAAGAGGCTGAGGCAGCAGAGGCAGAAGCTGAAGCTGAGGACGCTGAGTAATCCGGTATTCCGAGTTAAACGGAAGCGCACGTCAGAAGAAATCGGGCGGCGGTAAACTAATAAAGAAAGGTATGGTAAATATAGATGGCTATTACAGCTAAAATGGTATCCGATCTCAGAGCAAAGACCGGATGCGGTATGATGGAATGCAAGAAGGCTCTCACAGAGGCGAACGGTGACTTTGACGAAGCAGTAAAGGTTCTCAGAGAAAGAGGACTTGCTGTTGCAGGCAAAAAGGCTGAAAGAATCGCAGCTGAGGGTGTAGTTGATATTATGGTAAGCGACGACGGTAAGACTGCGGCAATGATCGAGGTCAATGCCGAGACAGACTTCGTTGCAAAGAACGAGTCCTTTAAGGAGTTCGTTCGCGGAATTCTCAAGACTATCCTTGACAAGAAGCCTGCGAACATTGAAGAGCTTCTTCCTCTTCAGTACCTTGACACAGACTTCACAGTTGAAGGCAAGGTTAAGGACATGATCTTCACTATCGGTGAGAACATGAATATCCGCCGTTTTGTTATCGTTGAGGGTACATTCTCAACATACATTCACGGTAAGGGTTCAACAGGCGTTATCATCGGCTTTGATGCTGATGAGGCTGCAACCAGCAATGCAGGCTTTGCTGATTTTGCAAAGAATGTTGCTCTTCAGGTTGCTGCAATGCCCGTTCTTTATCTCAATAAGGAATCTGTTCCCGAGAAGGATATCGCTGAGGAGAAAGAAATCCTTATGACTCAGATCAAGAACGATCCTGCAAATGCTAAGAAGCCTGAGCAGATCATTGAGAAGATGGTTACAGGCAGAATCAACAAGTTCTATGAGAAGAACTGTCTCACAGAGCAGGCTTACGTAAAGGATGATTCAATGACAGTAGGCAAGTATGTTGAAGCTGCTGCTAAAGAATTCGGCGGTAAGATCGCTCTTAACGGTTTCTGGTGCTTTGAGAAGGGCGAAGGTCTTGAGAAGCGCGAGGATGACTTTGCAGGTGAGATCGCAAGACTCACAGGTAAGGCTGAGTAATAATAAAACTATACCAACGGCTGTCTCTTTTGAGACAGCCGTTGGTATATAATAAAGACGCTTTGCTTAATACTAAGCCGCTAAGGGAGTAATTTGAAACGCAACTAAAAGAGTTAGTGCGAATTATCTGTTGTTTGTGAGGAAAATCATGAGAATACAATATAAAAACTTAACGATCCGACAAGCAGACGTTTCAGATGTAAAATATCTTGTCATGTGGTGGAATGACGGAACTGTGATGGCACATGCGGGCTTTCCTAATGGCTTGGGAACGACCGAGAAAAAAGTCATCGAAGAACTCGGAAACGGCCGTATGGTTATTGAGGAAAGCGACCGTCTAATAGGTGAGTGCAATTACCGTAATATTAGTGACGGCGTTGCAGAAATTGGCATAAAAATTTGCGAAACCGATTGTCAAAATCGCGGCGTCGGCAGAAAGGTTTTAAGTATGCTGATTGGATGGCTGTTTCAAAACGGTTATTCCAAAATTGTTCTCGACACCAATTTGGAGAATACACGAGCACAGCATGTTTATGAATTTCTTGGTTTTCAAAAGGTGCGGACTAATATCGATTCTTGGAAAGATCAGCTTGGTCGACTTCAATCTTCTGTAGATTATGAATTAATAGAAAAGAATTTTAATAGCTATATTTAGAAATAGTTAAAGCTTATCGCAGTTCTTGTTTTCGGGAACTGCGATAATGTGTTTATACCCATAATAAGAAAGCAACTGTATTGATAATTTCCGCAAACAAGTATATGATGTAATTCATTTTATCGAGTTATACCGTATACTTATATAAAAACTTACTTATATGATGTTGTGAAAGACGAAAGTCCTTTATTTATGCTTTTGAAATGTGTGGTTGTCTGGTTATTCCGGTATGGCAATGTCACCGTCAACAAGTGTTCCTTTATACATCGAATACGCTCTGCTGATTTCATTTGCTTCGGAAATTTCACCGTCATAATTTACAGCGACAGTATCACCAACCGTAATGCCGGTGCATTCGATACATCTTTTTATTCTCATATCATTGGTGTAAACTTTATATATAGTTCTGTCTTCTTTATTTGTGCAGAGGATGCTGTCATCAATTAACACATAGCCATCGCCGATTTCGGTAAGAGTTCCCGATACTGTTGATGTATACGGATTAAATTCAATCTCAACAGAATTATTTTTAGCATAATCAATGATCTTTCCTGCGGCATCCTTACCAATGAAATAGGTATAGCTGAAATCGAAGATGTTAGTTGTAAAATAACCGTCCTCGGAAATACAAACTACTCTCTTATATACTCCCAAGGCATCAGACGTCACTGTGAAGGAAAGATAACTGCGATCGTTTCTCTCAAAAGAATCAAATTCATCACACAGTGCGGCATCCTTGCATTCAGAAAGAATATCTAAAATATACGAGTCATCACTTATGCGAAAATTGCCCGCTTCATCAAATCCTTTACATACCGTAAAATCATTTAGCTTGAGATTTTGAGGTAATCCATAAAGCTCCATCATTTCTCCAAGAGAGAGAGGCCTTGACGCATCGTTATACGCATATACATAATACGCACCGTCTTTGCCTGCAGCAATAAGTTTTTCCTCAGATACATCATTGATCTTGTATACTTTAAAGGTTTCGGTATATTTTCGATCGGTATATGAGTCAGTACCTTCCGCATCACAGTAACCAAGCTCCTCGGAGAGCACATCCTCCGAAACAGGATTCATCAGCTTAATGGCGTACTCTTTGCCGTTGTAGTATACGGCAGTATATTTTTCTGAGGCAGTTTTATACTCCCAAGGCCATTCTATATCGGCTTCTTCCCCGGATATAAAATACTTGTATTTATTGTGACTGGTAGTACTTTCCTTGAAAAATGACGGAAGTATTGCCGTTCCCGCAATTATCAGCACAGCAAAGCAAGCTGCAACAGTACCACATTTGAGCAGATTGAAGCGCCTTGATCTCCGCCCGCTCTCTGCGGCGGCAGTAATTAGATCATCGTCAATGTACCCGACAGCCTTTATAATTTTCGGCACTTTCATATTTCAACGCCCTCCTTTATCAGATAATCTTTTAGTTTGTTTCGGGTATAGAACAACATGTTCTTTACCTTACTTTCGGTAAAAGAATAGCGCTTTGCAATTTCTGTGATAGAATCGAAGAAATAATATTTTCGTATAAAGACGTTTCTGCTCTCTTCTTTTTGACTGCGAAGAAAGCTGCTGATCAGCTTTCCGATATCATCATCGCTCATGTCGACAGCGCATTTTTCATCCGGCAAAACAGTTTCAAGCTCCTCTAATGATACAAGCATATCTGCCGATCGTTTCTCCCGCTTCATAAATTCCAACCGTCTCAGCGACAGATTTCTTGCAATCTTGCAGATAAATGCCATAAGGTTATTTGGTCTTGCGGGCGGTATTGCATTCCATATGCCAACGTAAGTATCATTAACACATTCTTCGGAATCTTCAGAATTGTTCAGAATATTATAAGCAATACTGCGGCAAAGCTTTCCGTACTTTGTATCCGTTTCCTTGATCGCCTGCTCATTTCTTTTAAAATAAAGTTCAATAATTTTTAGGTCATCCACATTGTTCACCTCCCCTTTATTTGATTCAAAAGCGCTTTCACTTATAAGTACGTTTTTTTCGGCTTTGGTCTTAAAACAACATAAATTTTTACGGCAACGCTGGAAGTGATGTCCTCAGACGAAAACAAAAGTCCCATTACAGGGACTTTTCTATTTTAAGAAGGTAGGTTTTTATATCGATTCCGCCGGCATATCCTGTCAGATTGCCGTCTGAGCCTATAACGCGGTGACAGGGAATAATAATCGAGATAGGATTATGCCCTACAGCACCTCCGACAGCCTGCGCAGACATTTTACGAATTCCCGTTTGCGCGGCAATTTTATCAGCAATTTCACCGTAAGTCATAGTTTTACCGAATGGTATTGTCAAGAGAATATCCCAAACCGACTTGCGAAACGGAGTTCCATCAGGGTTCAACTTTGGTGTAAAATCAGGCGATCTTCCGCTGAAGTATGTGTCAAGCCAACATACGGTTTCGTCAAATACAGGCAACCTCACCTCTTCGGCTTCTTTGATTAAGGAAGCGTCAAAATACTTCTGTCCGTCAAACCAAAGTCCTGTAAGCGATCTGCCGTCAGATGCAAATATGATTTTTCCTAAAGGGGACGCGTATTGATATGTATAGATCATGGTTTAAAAATCTCCGAATTTCCGAGTTTTTACTCATAATACCATTATAATCGAAAACCTTATAAATATCAAGAAGAAGCTTTGCTTTTCTGTATAGGATCTATGTGCGGCATTAAATAAAGAAATCAGTCAGAGGGGAAAATTTTTATGAGATAAAAACAAGCATTACCAATTTTATCGGTAATGCCATGAATTTATTTAATAGTGACTGCAATATATCATGTCTCAAATTTAAGTTTTTTATATCATTTTTTCCACGGGCGTTTTTTATCCGTCCAGCCTTTATCTTTCCAATAATCCATGTCGGCTTTATTCCAGCCGTGCTTCTGCATCACACGCATTACAGTGAAAAAGAGCTTAGTTTTTACAGACGGCTTGAGATGTTTTTGCTTTTTCAGAATTTTTTGTGCCAAATCGAACAGCTTCTTATCTATTTTCAGTTTTTTCTGTTCGCTTACACGTTCCCATGAGACCTCCGCCACAGCGATGCCGTATGTATATTTTTTCGCGATTCCCCACCAAAAGGCACTGTCAGACATATCACGATTGGTGCTTTTTATCCCGGCTCCTGCGGCAGTGGAAATGCAGACGGCTTGCTTTGAAAACATTTTTTCCTCGGGACGATGCACCATCCATCGCCAGCCGTAATGATCAAGCAGAGCTTTCATCGCTCCTGTTGTGTGATACACATATACGGGACTTGCGAGTATCAGTACATCCACATCATCGATAGCTTTTGTAATGGGGAAAAGCTTTTCATAATGTGGACATCTCATTTCCGATTCTGTGAAGCAGGCGGTGCATCCGACACAGAATTCGTCAAAATCCCTCGGCAGAAATATTTCAGTTATATCACCGTTCAGCTTTTCTGCCAAGCTATGTGCAATATGGTATGTAGAACCTTTATGGCTTTGCCCGTGTATTACTGTGATTTTCATGTTAATCTCCATTCCGCCGCCACAGCGGCGGCACAAATAGTTCATTAAATTCAACGTGTTATACACGCGCGGGTCTGCGAAGCAGACAAAAATGGGAATATATCCATTTTTCCACTTCACAAATAAATCTGTGAAGTCGGTGAATTTGGGCGTGAAATAGATGCACTATATTCCTGCAGTATCGTATCTTTCACTCTATTTCCTCAATGATACTAAACGGTTCTCATGCGAACTGAAAGAAGTTCTATTAAAACAACTTCGGGACGGTTATTGACACGAAAGGGAATAATACTGTTTCCTATACCTCTGCTGACTATCATATTTGTATTCTCTTCAGAATAGATTCCCGCATCATATTTAGGAAACAGTCCCTGATTGGGTGCTGCCAAACCACCAATGAAGGGCAGTCTGAACTGCCCGCCGTGTGCATGTCCGCTTAGTACTAAATCAATTTCGCTTTTTACATAAACATCAAACAGCTCCGGTCTGTGAGAAAGCAGTACCGTGTAGGAATCATCATTATCTTTCGTCATTTTTTGCAATTTGCTTGTCATGACTGCATCAGAGTCTCCGAATAGATAGTCTGTTTTGAAGGCGGGATCATCAACGCCAAGAAGTGTAATTGTTTTTCCGCCTGTTTCAATGCTGACAATGTCGTCTGCAAGAATAACTACTCCGAGTTCGATCAGTGATTTTTTAAAATCTTCATATTCAGATACACGGGATTCGTGATTTCCGCTCACATAGTAGCAGGGAGCTATCTCCATTGCTTTTTCGGCAAATTGCAAAGCGACAGTTATATCGGTTCTGCGTGAGTCTATCATGTCTCCCGTAATTGCTATTATATCAGGCTTCGCTTCGCTGAGTACGGAAATAAGTTTTTTATTATCCTTACCCGTTTCACTGTTATGCAGATCAGAAATCTGCGCTATCCGATACCCGTTAAATTCTTCAGGAAGTCTGTTGCTTTTTACCGTGAATTGATTAAGTTCAAGGGCTTTGTTGCTCCAAACGATCCAAATGATTAACACTGCAAAAATGATCGCAATGAGAGTAAGAATAAATATTATATTTTTTCGTTTCACACGCATATACCACATGTACCTCTTGAAATCACGACTTATGCAGATGTATATATCAAAGTTACTTGTAATCAGACCTGTATACATACAGTCACAGATCTGCGAAGCAGATCAAGCATTTGCTGTATATCTCAATCATATGAGAAATCCATCTATCTGTTTCTTCAAATTGTTCCGTTATAAGTTTTTGTAAGGTGAAAACTATTATAATTATAGCACACAATAGCTGCAAACGCAATCTTAAATTAATAGGGAGCTTCTTTGTTTTATATACAAAAACACAGCAGAAACTTTAAAGCATCTGCTGTGTTCTTTAATTTTAGTTATTTGTGATTTCTCACATCTCAATATACGCATCTCTGTCAGGACCGACGGAGATATATTTAACCTTGCAGCCTATCGCATTTTCAATGTACTTTACATATTTCTGCGCGTTTTCGGGAAGATCCTCAAAATTACGGCAACTCGAAATATCTGTTTTCCAACCGTCAACATATTCATATACAGGCTTTGCACGATCAAGCTTTGAGCCAACCATGAACTTGTCTGTTTCCACGCCGTCTACCGAATACTTTGTGCAAACGGGGATCTTGTCAAAATAAGAGAGAACGTCCATTTTTGTAAGCGCTATGCAGTCAGCACCCTGAATCATGGCTCCATACTTTGAAGCGGGAATATCAAATCCGCCGACACGTCTCGGTCTGCCTGTAGCGGCTCCGTATTCTCCGCCTGCTTCGCGAAGTTCATCGCCTTCCTTGCCGAACAACTCGCATGTGAAAGGTCCTGCACCTACACAGCTTGAGTAAGCTTTCATTATTCCGATAGTCTCATCAAGTTTTATGTGAGGAATACCTGCTCCGATAGGCGCGTAAGCCGAAATTGTCGAAGAAGCCGATGTAAACGGATATATACCGAAGTCAATGTCTCTGAGTGCGCCGAGCTGAGCTTCAAACATAACTGATTTGCCTGCATTTACAGCATCTGTGAGATATTCTGTCGTATCGCAAACATAGTTTAGGAGGGGAAGACCGAACTTTTCAAGCCATGAGATATTTGCTTCGGGGGTGAGAGCTTCAGATCCGTATCCGTTCTTTACGGTCAGGTTTTTCCACTCGATAATTCCTTCCATTCTTTCTTTTAAAGCGTTCATATCGAAAAGATCGCCCATACGGAATGCCTTTTTCATATACTTGTCCGAGTATACGGGAGAAATACCGCGGCGTGTTGAGCCATAGCTGTTCTTACCGAGTCTGTCCTCTTCAAGGCAGTCAAGAAGCTTGTGATACGGCATACAGATTATAGCGCGGTCGCTGATCTTGAGATGATCGGGAGTAATTTCGATACCTTTTTCACGAAGTCTACCGATCTCACCTGTCAGGTGCTCGATGTCGATAACCATTCCGGGACCCATTACATTTACGGTTTCATCTCTGAGTATTCCTGACGGGAGAAGATTGAGAATAAATTCTCCTCTGTCGTTGATTACGGTATGACCGGCATTGTTGCCGCCCTGATATCTGACAACGACATCATATTTGTTTGCGAGGAGATCGACCATACGGCCTTTGCCTTCATCTCCCCAGTTTGTTCCGACTACTGCTGTTATCATTATATTACCTACCCAATATTTATTTATATTTTGTAACGGTTTTACGCTTTTCAATGAAAGAGCGCAAGCTTATAGTTAAACTTTTATCGATACGGTGACTTTTTCAGTGTCCGCATATTTTGCAAGAATCGGACGAACAACATCGTTTAAGAATTCTTCCGTCTGCTCAGGCGCGCGACCGATGAAGTTCTCCTTCTTTATCAGAGGAGCAAGCTCACTTTCCGTCAGGTTAAATCTCTTGTCGTTCAGAATTCTTTCAAGCAGATCGTTTTCGCAGCCGTTCAGCTTTATTTGCTTTGCCGTAGCTACGGAATGCTCTCTTATAGCCTCATGAAGCTCCTGACGGTCGCCGCCGTTCTTTGTACAGTACATGAGAATGTTCTCGGTAGCCATGAACGGTATTTCTTCGTCAAGATGACGCTCTATTACTTTCGGATAAACAGTTCCTCCCGATATAACGTTGATGTAGAGAGACAAAACGGCGTCGGTAGCAAGGAACGCTTCGGGAACTGAAATACGTTTGTTTGCCGAGTCGTCAAGAGTTCTCTCAAACCACTGAGCTGATGCGGTGAGCGCAGGATTCAGAACATCTACCATAATGTATCTTGAAAGGGAAGCGATCCTCTCGCTTCTCATAGGATTGCGCTTGTAGGCCATTGCCGACGATCCTATCTGCTTGTCCTCAAACGGTTCGTCAAACTCTTTAAGATGCGAGAGAAGTCTGATATCGTTGGAGAACTTTGCAGCGCTTTGAGCTATACCGCACAGAGCAGAAAGAACGTTGTAGTCAACTTTTCTGGAATATGTTTGTCCCGAAACAGGGTAGCAAGCATCAAATCCCATTTTTTCTGCGATAAGACGGTCAAGTTTTTTTACCTTTTCATGATCTCCGTCGAACAGCTCAAGGAAGCTTGCGCCTGTTCCCGTCGTACCCTTGCAACCGAGAAGCTTTAGGGCGTTTATCTGGAATTCAACAGCTTCGAGGTCAGATGTAAGATCCTGTAACCAAAGCGTTGCTCTCTTGCCCATCGTAGTCGGCTGAGCCGCTTGAAAATGCGTATACGCAAGGCAGGGAAGATTCTTATGCTTCTCTGCAAAATCTGCAACGGCTGATATACAGCTGATAAGCAGAGAACGGACTCTCACCAGCGCTTCTTTCATAATGATTATGTCGGTGTTATCTCCGACATAGCATGATGTAGCGCCGAGATGAATTATTCCGTGCGCACTCGGACATGCGTCGCCGTATGTTTTTACGTGTGCCATTACATCATGACGCACTTCGCTTTCATAAACTTTAGCCTTGTCGTAATCAATGTTTGAAATGTTGGCGCGCATTTCTTCGATTTGTTCTTCTTTAATGTCAATTCCAAGCTCACGCTCGCTCTCTGCCAGAGCAACCCACAGCTTTCTCCATGTTGTAAACTTCTTGTCCGCAGAGAAAATATACTTCATTTCATCGCTTGCATATCTTGAACAAAGCGGACTCGTGTATACGTTATTCACTCTGAATCTTCATCCTTTCAAAGGTATTATTCATACCTTACTATTTTACACCGATATTCTTTTTTTTTCTACACATATTTGTAACTTGACGCGTCTTTTTGACAACTTTGTCATTTTGATAAAAAAAAGCTGCTCATAACACTTGTTCTGTGTGTATATTTACTGCTTATTTTCACTATCCTGCTGAGATTTTGCAAGAATGCGAAGCGCATCATAGATGCCGCGCATTCCTGTTACGCCGTAAGATGCGCTTTTCTGCCTGTCGGGGACTGCTATCTGAGAAAAACCGAGTCTTGATGCTTCTGATATTCTCAGATCTATTGACGGAACTGAGCGAAATTCTCCCGCAAGCCCGATTTCTCCCATAACTATAAGTTCCATCGGAACGGGTATGTCCTTCAGAGAGGAAATAAGAGCTAAAATTATAGCAGCGTCAGCGGACGGATCGTCTATTCTCATTCCTCCGACTACATTGAGAAATACATCGTAGGTTGAAAAACGGAGTCCGAGCCGTTTTTCAATTACCGCAAGTATCAGGCACATTCGGTTGTAGTCTATTCCGTCGGCTGTTCTTCTGGGAGTCGGGTACGATGTGGGTGTAACCAATGCCTGCACTTCCGCGATGATCGGGCGTGTGCCTTCAAGTATACATGCGGCGCAGCTTCCCGAAACGCCCTCCGGCCGTCCTTCAAGAAGCATTGCGGACGGATTGTCAACGGAAATAAGACCTCCTCCGGTCATATCAAAAACTCCGATTTCATTTGTACTTCCGAATCGGTTTTTTATGGCTCTGACTATCCGGTGCGCTTGACTTCTCTCTCCTTCAAAAGAGAGAACTGCGTCTACCATGTGCTCTAGCACTTTCGGTCCTGCAATGCCGCCCTCCTTGTTTATGTGTCCGACGATAATAAGCGACACACCGTCCGATTTTGCTCGAGCAATAAGTCTTGAAGCACATTCCCTGACCTGAGTCACGCTGCCGGCTCCTGAGGCAACGGACTGACAAACGAGGGTTTGAATGGAGTCTATTATGATAATATCAGGCGATACGCTTTGATATTCCTTCAAAATGTTTTCAATGAGTACTTCGTTTTGAACATACATTTTATCCGGATTTACGCCGAGCCGTTCAGCGCGGAGCTTTAGCTGAGAGCGTGATTCTTCGCCTGATACATACAGAATTTTTGAACTGTCTCCGAGTCTGCCGCAAAGCTGCATCAAAAGCGTTGATTTACCTATTCCAGGCGCTCCTGCAAGTAGCACAGCAGAACCTGTTACAATTCCGCCGCCGAGTACGCGGTCAAACTCGCTTATACCTGTCGGAACTCTCATATATTTCGGAATGTCAAGCTCACGGAACGGCACGGCACGCTCGCCTGAAACACCCGTGATAGCAGATACGGCGGCTGACGCCTTTACAGGGGATGTGTATGTTTCTTCTTCAAATGAGTTCCATTCTCCGCACGACGGACACCTTCCGAGCCATTTCGGACTTTGGTAATCGCACTCTTTGCAGACGTAAATACTTTTCGGAGCTTTCATTTTTATTTATATTTTTGTAAGTGCCAAACAGAAAATATACGTTTTTGAGCGCTTGCTGTCCCGACTTACTTATCCTTTCTTTTTGTTTCCGTCCTAAACTGCGTTATTTCTTACGAAATACTCAAGTATTGGAGAAAATACCGTGCATGCAAGAGATGCCCTGTATGCAGGCTCTGCAAGACACTTGCACTCGTCCGCATTTGAAAGAAATCCGCATTCTACAAGGAGTGACGGTATCTTCATTTTATTTAGCAGGTATATTGACGACGTTGCTTTTTTTGACTGCCTGTCATTATCTTTTTGCAGATGCAGTTTAACATAATTTTGCATAACCTCGGCTAAAGCTCTGCTGTCATCGGAATTCGGTGAATAGTAAACCTGAAGTCCGCTGTACTTCGGATCGGTGAATTTGTTCATATGGATGCTTAGAAACATGCTTCCGCCCGATTCTTCTGTGAAGCGAAGCCTGTTTTTCAGATCAAGAGATTTTTTTCGTCCTTTATAGTCGGTATATTCGTTATAGCGGTCATAAAGCAGACGGTCGTCCTCGCGTGTCATTTTGTAGGGAACTCCGAACAGGACACACAGTGATGCGATGTCGTCGGATATCGCAAGGTTCAGCTCTTTTTCGATAAGACCGTCCGCGGACGATGCTCCGCCGTCTTCTCCTCCGTGCCCCGCATCGATTATAAGCAGGCCGTTATGAGCGTTTACAAGCGGAGTTTCAGATGGAGACTCACTTGCGGCAGAGGAAAATTCGTTTTGAAGTGCATCGGTGTTTTGAACGATTGCATTTTCATATTCAGAGTCCGGAACAACTGTTTCCGCGCTGTATGCGCGTCCCGCACGATTTCCGAGAAATACGGCGGAGGATAGAAGCATAACTCCGAAAAGAAGATAGCTTGCTGTAATTACAACGGGTGATTTAGGCTCGATTTTCATAGTATTCTCCGTTCTGCGCCGAAAGTACGGCACATATAGTCAAAAATTAACTGATAATATACTATGAAAAATGTTCAGCGCCTATTACCGAATAAAAGCTTTTGCGCTTCAATATCTTCACTTAAAATCGCGCATGTGCCAACTGAAACATATCTACCTTTCTTGTAAACCGCATTGCGGGAGATTCCTTCAAAGCTCATGCCGACACTCTTCATTACATTTAGACTGTCGGTGTTTTCATACATATATTTTGCTTCGATTCTGTTTAACTCAAGAACTAAAAATCCAAAACGCAGAACTTCGCACAGTGCTTCTCTTGCGATTCCGCGATGCCAAAACGCCGGATTTAATACATACCCGACTTCAGCCGAGTTATTGTTGAAATTAAATGAAGTAAATCCGCAGGTGCCTATCATTTTTTCGTTTTTCAGTGTTACCGCCCAATCATAAAATTCTCCCGCACGATAACGGGATTGAATATATGATAAATATTTTGAAGTATATTTTAAGTTGATATGAGGTTCCCAAAGAAGGTATTTGGTGACCTTTGGATCTGACGCGTATTCGTACATATCGGAAGCGTCGTTTTTTTCAAGTTTTCGCAATATAAGACGATCTGTTTTCAGAGTAGGGGGATCCTTAAAATATTTCAAAATCCCGCTTCTGTCCATTTCAGAGACCTCCCCATTATTAAAATCATCCGTCATTAAAATTTTAATATGAATTGCCGTACCGCAGTGCGGCATATGTAAAACAAACTTTCCTGCGTATATTATACCATAATTTGAATTTAAAGTCACTATTAAAAAGTGATTTTTAAGACAGCAACTGAAATAGGATGGTTATTGTATCACAGATTTAATGTGATAGATCCATTCTAACAAAACTGTAAGTAATTTCACTGCAAATGTAAGATGATTCTATGGAAATAAAATTTCGGCGGCAGTATAATAACAGCAGAAGAATCAAATCACAAAAAGGAGTAATTAAATTTATGAAGAAAAAATCACTGAGCATTTGCGTTGCCGCGCTTATAGCAGTGTTTGCTGTGGCAGGAGGACTTTGCTATATGCAGAATTATGATAAGTATTATTATACTCAGATTGATAATTCAAAGATAAGGGAATTGCCTGCAAGCAGCGATATGAAGTATGAATATAAGATTGACTGTTATGCGGAAAACGGAAAGAAGAGAGAGCTTACATTTAAAACATCAAGAGAACTCAGAGAAGGGGCATACTTGTCTCTTGAGGTAAGATCTCTCGGAGTACATAAATGGGAAGAAATCGATTATAACGATTTGCCGGACAAGGTACAGGAAAAGCTGAAATAATATAAGTCTGTCGATTATCAGACGAAGAAACAAAGTCCATCGGTGTGCATTTTTAATCTTGACATTTGAGCATTTTTATATTAAGCAGTAAAAATAGCGTAGAATTAAGACGATTCTTCGCTATTTTTTATTGTTCTTCGTAGTTATCAGGCAGTTTACTCTCTGATAAAGACTCCAACAAAATCAACGATTTGCAGATTTTAAAAATTTCAAATAGAATTAAGTTGAAAGCTAAATAGCAAAGTGATATAATTAATAAAACATCTCAACAGCTTGACAGCTGAAATACACTTTATAAGGATTTTCCCATGAATAATTTTTTTAAGAAAAATCTGTCCCTGATTATTTGTGCCGGTATGCTTGCAGGAAATACAGCTGTAACTGTCAGAGCAAACAGCCGCGGACTTTTTAACAAAATCGGCATAACTTCAGAAACAGAGCTTGTAAGTCAAAGTAACATTATTGATGTTATCTTCAGTGATCCTATTGACGGATTCTTTATAAATCCGCAGTATGAAAGCGTTATAGAGCACAGCGAGGCTCTAAAGACTTCAGGGGTTCGGGAATCTATCGATTTGTCCGAATATGTGGATTTTAATGCTTCGACGGCTCATCTGCTGAATGAAATGAAGGAGCGTAAAAGTCAAATCGATGTAAGGCTTAAATATAAAGCTGATAAAATAGTTTCAACCAATGATATGAAGCAGCTTGCACATGATCTGATTAATAAAACTCTTGAACATTCCGGTGTTCCGAATGAGGGTGATTATATCGCTTTTCAGTACGGATCATGCAGTTACAGTATCAGTTATAAAATACTCGGAGAGAATTATTATTTCAATATCGGATATAATTTTAAATATTACACTACCGGAGGGCAGGAAAAAGAAGTCGACAGAGCAGTTGAAGATTTGATTAATGAGCTTGACATTGAAGACAAAAGTGATTATGAAAAGCTTGAAAAGATTTATAATTGGATGTGCGAGAATATCGCATATGATTATGATAATTTAAATGATTCGGACTATCTTTTAAAGCATACGGCGTATGCTGCACTTATTGACAGAAAAGCAGTATGTCAGGGATACGCTGTTTTACTATATAGGCTTGCTTTGGAGGCGGGCATTGATGCAAGATATATTTCAGGCATCGGAAACGAAGAGCCTCACGGTTGGAATATCGTAAGGCTCGGGGAAAAATATTATAATATTGACACAACGTGGGATGCAGTATACTGTCAGGCGGGTTTTGATTATAAGTATTTTTTGAGAACTGAAAGAACGTTTGGAAATCATTATAGAAATCCCGAATTTTTGACAGATGAATTCTTTAATCTCTATCCAATGGCTGACAGTGATTTTGATCCCGATCATAAACATGTTTACGGAGAGTGGCAGCTAATAAAAGAAGCAAACTGCAAAAATAAAGGGATTGAACAACGAATCTGCAAAATTTGCGGCAAAAGAGATAATCGCAGCACTGCATTAGGAGAGCACAGATGGTGTGAATGGATAACTGTTACAGAACCGACTGAAAAGAATGAAGGTTTGATTCAGCGTCAATGTTCTGTTTGCGGAAAGACCGAGGAGAAAGTATTAGATAAAATTGAGCATGTGCATAAATATACAGATATAACAGTTTCTCCGACTTGTACCGAACAGGGATACACAACTCATACATGTATTAAGTGCGGAGACAGCTATACTGACAGTGAAACAGCATCGCTCGGTCATATATACGGTGAGGATTATACAGTTGAGGTTTATCCGACAAGGGATAAATGCGGTCTCAGATACCGTATATGTAAGACATGCGGAGATAGAGAAGATCATGATGTGCCGAAACTTCAAAACAGTTCGCTTATATTTGACGATCTTGCGGCTGATTGGTATAAACCGTCGGTCGATTATGTTTTGACAAACGATCTTATGAACGGTAAAGGAGACGGAAAATTTTCCCCATCTGAAAATATGACGCGTGCTCAGTTTGCGACGGTTCTTTGGCGGATAGCAGGGAACCCTGAATCAAACGCCAATGTTCCGTTTGACGATCTTGACAGGAGAGCAGAATGGTATTTGCCTGCAGTGGCGTGGGCTTACGAAAACGGAATTATCAACGGAACTTCGCCCGCTTCATTTGATCCGAATGGAAATATCAAACGTCAGGATATGGCGGTCATACTTTACAGGTATGCTGAAAAATACATGGGATATAATGTGTCGGGAAGTGCGGATTTGTCTTATTTCCCGGATGCGGGCACAATTTCCGATTATGCCGTTAACGCTATAGCATGGACAAACTCTTTGGGAATCATAACGGGGAAGGACGGACAGATTGCACCGATTGCTACAGGCACTCGTGCTGAGGTCGCTACAATTCTAATGAGATTTGATCTTCTTCATTAATAATTTATATTTAAACAGAATAGGCTTCGTCGATTTCGGCGAAGCTCGTTTTTTTTGGCTGAAAATATCAATAATGCGGTAATATGGCAAAAAATACTTGTTTTTCAAAAATGGTATGTTATAATAAAATTGTAAATGATTCAGCATTTTTGTTCTGTTTATCTTACGAGTTTTATCATTAAATTAAATTACTTATATAGGAGTTGTATATGTCACAAAAAATTCAAATAATAATAAGCTGTGATCGAAGAGTGTTGGAACTTGAACAGGTCAAAAATTGGCTGATCGAAAACGGATACAGTTTATCAAATAATCATTATCATGTGGATAAAACAGCTGATATAATAATTTTAATCACATGCGGAGTAACACAGATGCATGAGGATTTTACGTTTAAGATGCTTGAAAAAATAAAAGCAGGGATGAAACCCGGCGCACAAATAATATTAGGCTGATGTGTTCCCGAAATCAATCCCGAACGTGTAGCTAAAGAGTTCGGCGGACCGATTTTCAGTCCGAAGGCATATTATAAGCTGGATCGAATATTTAATATGCCGCGTAAATTAGATACATTTGACCGACCGAACATTTATATGATGAAAGGACTGTACCGAAGCGACGTCGGTTGAAGAGCAATTTACATTAGAACTTACAGACATCAATCCTGTATTTCTCAAGGTGATTTATGAACCTGTAAAGACGTTATGCCTGCAGAAGAGACTTTCTAATCTGTATATTCCCATTCAGTCGGGAAATGACCGGGTTTTAGGTTTGATGAACAGACGTTACAATATAAATGAAACTAAAGAAATGCTATGCGAACTTAAAGCTTTGGCGCCGAAGGATTTTAAGATAGGCACATCTGTAATAGTAGGATTTCCGTCTGAAACATGCGACGAATTGCAGGATACGATCGACTTTTGCAACAGTATGAACTTCGATTGGATATACTGTCACGGTTTCTCCGCAAGGCCCGGTACTTCGGCGGCTAAACTGCCGGAACAGCTATCTGAGGAAGAGGTAATAGACAGAGTAAGTTTGTTTAGATAAAGAATAAAGGATAAGGAATCCGTAGTATTGGATTTTGCGTAAGCAGTAATATTTGTTATTGATAAGCTGAAATAAGTCTCACCGGAAACGGTGAGACTTGTCTTTTATCTTAATTTTTACCTCAGTCTTGAAATAAATTCATCCTGAACTTCGCGGGAAAGAGTTACAAATCTGGCGCTGACGCCCCACATGCGGATTATCAGATCGCGATGAGCATCCGGATTTTTCTGAGCGTCAAGCAGATCCTCTGCGCTTACACTGTTCGGCTGGTGCTGCATACCGCCTATATCAAAATAGGATCTTGTTAAGCTTGCAAGGACGCCGTCTGTTCCCTCAAAAACAGAACTTGAGTACTCAAGCATAAGGCAGTTGTTCCATTCCGACATCTCGGGTGAGAGCTTCGCGGCAGAACGCATTGCAGAAATCGGACCGTTTTTCATCGTACCTGCGGCAGGACTGAGGGATACGGGGATAGGAGTACCTGAAAATCTTCCGTCGGGCGTTGCAGGAGTATTCCAGCCTGCGAAAACAGGATGCGGCTGATGGAAGCCACTGAGGTGGCGCACACCGCTGAAAGTAAAACGCTTTGAGATTTCTTTAGCTGCATGTTCCATGATCCTGATTCCGGGCAAATCTGCGCAGTCATCGTCATTCCCCCATTTCGGTGCACTGAGCAAAGAGTGTCGCATGACTTCAAATCCTTCAAAATTTTTATCAAGAGCTTCTCTAATCTCAGACAGAGAATATCTTTTTTCGTCAAACACTCGCTTTCTGAGTGCGGACAGAGAATTTACGGCAACCGTAAGTCCTGATATCATAAGTCCTTTTTGTTTTAGCCTATAGTCGATCAGATCAATGTCCCCGCCGATGTCGAGTGCACCTTCGATCATAGCTGATGTAAAAGACAAAGGCGACATTAGACTTGCAGCGGCAGCTCTGATATGCGGTTCGGTTATATCGGCCGAATAAAATTCTTCCGTGTCACCATCGGCAAATCGCAGAACCACCTTTTCAAATTTGTTATATGAATTGATCTCAAGGTCAACTGCGGCTGAGATATCTCTTTCATATAGGGCAATAAATTCCTCAAAAGTGCAGTTGTCTTTGGCTTTTTCGAGGGTTTTCAGCAGAATTTTTGTAAGATTTACGTCGCCGCTTCTGAATATCTGACATCGTCCGGGTATCATAATATCCTGACACAAATCAAACGCGTAGTCGCGCGCATCTTCGGGAGGAATTCCTGCGTTTGTGAGATTTTCGATGAATTTATCGTCGTTGTAGTATGCAAGAGTGTTAAGTCCGCTTTCCGATAGCTTTGAGAGACGGTCTAAAAATTCAGGAGGATTCTTGCTGTTTATTCTGCATGCGACTTCGGGTTCTTCAAGGCGAACCTTGTCAAGTGAATCGATAAAGATGTACGTCAGCTCATTTACGGCATTGTCTCCGTTCGGCAGTACTCCGCCCAGCGTAATATTGTGCTGAGAATTATACTGCCCCATTTGATAGTGATACAGATCGCATGAATCTGAAAATTTTATCAGCAGACAAGCTGTTATCTCCTCTATTTCATTATGCTTGTTTTTATCATAGAACGGGTACAGAAAGCTATCGACTCTGCCGTAAGACATTCCTCTGAAATTGTCGCACAGAACGCCAATGTGGGCAAGCCAAAAGAGCTGCGCGGCTTCATAATAATCACGCGGAGGTTCAGTTGAAATATGACGGCAAATTTCAGAAATTCTTTTAAGCTCTGCTTTTCTGCACTCGTCGTTTTCATATTCAGCCATCTCGGAGGCTTTTTCGGAATACCGCATAATGAGCTTTGAAAAAGCTCTGTAAACCGCCGCCATAGCTCTTGCATATTCGGCTCTAAAAACACTTTTCGCTTTTCTTTCCGCTGTTTCGGCTCGCTCAATGATTACTTTAATGCCGTTCTTCAGAAGTATGGAATAATCCGCTACATTATGGAGCTGACTATTGTTCGGCAGATCAAATCCCCGAAACTTTTTTCTGTCGTTGTCGTTTATGTATTGCGGCATAGTATTAAGGTCAAGAAGTGATTTTCCGTCAGGCGTAACTGAAGGATCGCATTCAGGATTATCCACACGCGAGAGCAGAGTGCGAGAGCCGACTATCAGCTCATGTTCACCGATATAAATCGGCATATTTTCAAATATATAAGAAATTGCGGCGGCTCGTCTTTCCGGGAGAGATAGAGGAAGCTCGGCAAAAGATATCGAACTGTCAATTTCTTCACGCGCGGATGAGTGCTTTGCTTTAAGCATATTTTCGCGAAGTATTTTTATTCTGTCACTCATAATAATCTCCATTTTGCCGCTAAACGGCAGTTCAAGTCTAAATAGATTTATTTTTGCGAATCCGGCATACCGCATTCACGCATAATATTTTTTAAATGCTCTATGTCATCACAGCTTACATGAAATCCGTCATTTTTCGGAAGGTTCATTCCGAACATTCCGTATTTCTCGCGTCCTAATGAATGATACGGAATCATCGTTACTGATTCGGGAGGAGTTTTCAGTGATGACAAAAAAGCGGATATGTTTCTGATCTCCGACTCATCAGCATTAAAGCTTCCGATGAGGGGAATCCTGACATGCAGCTTGATTCCGATATCTGACAAATACCGACAGTTCTCAAGGATAGATTTGTTAGACGTTCCCGTGCCTTTTATGTGAATCTCTTCAGTAACGGCTTTAATATCGTATAAAAAGAAATCAGTATAAGGTAGAACCCTGTCAATATCCTCGCGCGGCACGTTTCCGCATGTATCGACAGCGGTTGTAATCTCGAGCTTTTTACATTTTTTCATACATTCACAAATGAAATCAGCTTGAAGAAGCGGTTCGCCGCCCGAAAATGTAACTCCTCCGTTTTTTCCGTAAAACGGCATATCACGAATGAGCTTTGTAAGAATTTCATCTTCCGTCATGAGCGCTCCGCAGATCGACAGAGCATCCGTCGGACATACATTTGTACATTTTCCGCAGTTTGAGCATACGGTTCTGTTTACCGCGTGATAAGCTTCCGATATGCTGTGACAGTCACATATATTCTGACACTCTCCGCACATAATACAAAGAGAACTGTCATATCTCAGCTTCGGTACAGCGCTCATTCCTTCGGGATTATGACACCACAGACATTTAAGAGAACATCCTCCCATAAAAACGGTTGTCCTGATTCCGGGACCGTCGTGAACTGAGAAAGATTGTACGTCAAAAACAAAGCCTTTAGCCATATGAATGTTCCTTTGACTTGAATTTTAAATAAATTATACATGCTTTTTATTTGTGTGTCAAGGTGAAATACAGAAACAAAAATATATAAGCAAATAAAACTTACTTATTGATTGTAAAAATTTCCGTATTCGTACAGTATAAATCTTCTTGTTTTACAAACAATAGTATTGGCAATTTATAAAACAAGGAGATTTTTATATATGAAAGCTACAGGAATCGTAAGACGAATCGACGATCTCGGCAGAATTGTCATTCCGAAAGAGATCAGAAGAACTATGCGTATACGCGAGGGAGACCCTCTTGAAATATATACGGACAGAGAAGGGGAAGTAATATTCAAAAAATACTCTCCGATAGGAGAGCTTGCCGAATTTGCCGCTCAGTACGCGGATACACTTCATAAAACCTGCGGTTTGTTTGTTGCTATATGCGACAGAGATGCTGTTATCGCGTGTGCGGGAATACCCAAAAAAGAATATAACGACAGAAAGCTCTCTCATGAACTTGAAGCAGCAATGGGAACGAGAAATCTTTATACAGCTGATTCGGAGAGCGAAATTTATCTTGTAGACGGCGGCAGCAGTGTTGTAAGCTGTATGATGCCGATTATAACTGAGGGAGATATTATGGGCTGCGTTGTTTCTCTGAAGTATTCTGAGAAAGACGGAGAGTGCGTATCATCTGATATTGAAACAAAGCTTATACAAACGGCGGCGGGATTTCTCGGACGCCAGCTTGAAAGTTGAAGTAAGTAAGAGAAAATGCAAAGAAAAAAGGATTTATGCATATGAACATGCACAAATCCTTTTTTATCAGCCTCAGATAAGCTCTTTGACTTTAGAACTCTTACCGACTCTGTCGCGCAGATAGTAAAGCTTTGAACGTCTTACTTTACCGCGTCTGATAACGTCAACCTGAACAACATGGGGAGAGTGGAGGGGGAAAGTTTTCTCAACACCGCAGCCGTAAGCTACGCGGCGAACCGTAAATGTCTCGGAAACTCCGCCGCCGTGACGTGCGATAACAGTTCCTTCAAACATCTGGATTCTTTCTCTTGTACCCTCTTTGATCTTGTTGTGAATTCTAACCGTGTCACCTATGTTAAACTGGGGAACGGTTTCCTTCAGATACTCACTTGCAAAAGCGTCGATCTTATTCATTTCGACTCCTCCTTTTGATATGCGGACATTCGTGCTGAGCTTGGCAGAGGACTGTCCTGTATTTGTCATAGACTTATTTATTATATCACAGATTTTTCCGATATGCAATACTTTTTCTCAAAATTCGTTGCTTATAAAGTTTTATGAAAAACAGATGGTCGAGATTTAAGATTACCGCTTATTAACAAGCATCAAAAAAGCAAAGCTTTCGGTATTTTGCCGAAGCCTTGCTTTTTTTGTTATGATTATTTCTGAATATCAGCTCTCGCTGCTTGTGTCGCTTGCTGCCTCGGTATCTGCTCCGTCAGGCGTATCAGTTGTTGTGTCGGAAGAACTCTCGTCCTTCTGAGGTATGAGATAGTAAACGATGACGTCGCCCTCTTTTACTTCAATCTCATGCGCTCTCTGTTTATCGGGAGTCTCTCCGTTGATGGTGTATTCCCATACATATGTATATCCTGCTCTTGTTGTTTCTGATTTTCCGGCAATAGATACTATTGAAGTTCCGTCAGAAGAGAGTTTATATTTTATTTCATTCTGCTCAAGAATGGCAACAACTGCGTCGAGAACGGTCGGCGGAGCTTCTTTTGTTCCCTTGACTTCGCCTGTAACAGCGCCTTTTAATAAGGTTTGCTTACCTGACGTATCCTGCGTAACGGCGGTAAACCTAACGTCATCTACTGCTACAACACTTCCGCATGAAAGAAGAGCGGTGCATGATATAGCGATTAAAAGTATAAAAGCTGTAATTTTAATTTTTTTCACTGTATGATTCCTCCGAATCTTATAATCTTTATAAAATCATTACATATGTCATTATATATGAATTATTCGCTTTTGTCAATACATAATGCAAAAATCAATGTTATTTTATAAGTTATGACAACTGTGAAAAGCTTTAATACATCTGACGGTATTGACTCAAAGTACAGACAAGTGGTATAATTATACGGTAATGTGCCTATAAGGAATGAGCGCATTAAAAAATCGGGAAAGAGTGTATCGGATAATGATTAAACTTTTGCGCTATATGCGCGGACATATAAAAGAAAGTATCCTCAGTCCGACTTTTAAGCTGCTTGAAGCTTCTTTTGAGCTTTTTGTTCCGCTTGTTGTAGCAAAGATAATTGACAGCGGAATCGGCAGCGGAGACACAGGATATGTTATAAAAATGTGCTTGGTACTGGCACTGCTCAGCTTTGTAGGCCTTGCGGCATCAGTGCTCGGTCAGCTTTATGCGGCAAGAGCGTCTGTAGGATTTGCGTCAAAAATAAGACACGCTATGTTTTCTAAAATTCAGTCAATGCCGTACTCTGAGCTTGACCGTATCGGAACTTCTACACTTATTACACGTATGACCTCGGATATCGGACAGGTGCAGACGGGGGTAAATCTTACTCTTCGCCTGATATTACGCGCGCCGTTTATTGTTTTCGGAGCTATGATTATGGCTTTTACAGTCGATGCGGCGAGCGCATCGGTTTTTGCTGTGATGATACCCGCTCTGTCCGTTGTGGTGTTCGGAATCATGATTATCTCAATTCCTCTCTACAGAAAGGTTCAGTCATCTCTTGACCGTGTGACCTTGCATACGCGCGAAAACCTGACGGGAGTGCGGATTCTGCGCGGTTTCTGCAAGGAGAGGGAGGAGACCGAATCCTTTGAGAAGGCTTCCGATGAGCTGAAAAAGTGCCAGAAATTCGTCGGCAGAATATCGGCTCTGATGAATCCCGTGACATACGTTATTGTAAATATATCCGTTATATATTTGATTCATATAGGCGCCCTCAGAGTGAATTCAGGCTATATAAGCCGAGGAGAGCTTGTCGCGATGTATAATTACATGACGCAGATTCTTACAGAACTTATCAAGCTTGCAAATCTTATTATTACCGTAACTAAATCAGCGGCGTGTGCCGGACGTATCTCATCTATACTTGAAGAATCTCCGTCAGAGAGAACGAGCGGTTATGAATGCGTGACTTCTGTTGATGGGAAAGCCCCGAAGGTCGAGTTCAGAAATGTATCTTTTAAATATGACGGGAACTCGGAAAATTCGCTGAGCGATATATCCTTTTCGGTGTATCCCGGAGAAACGGTCGGAATTATCGGCGCGACGGGCAGCGGAAAGACTACGCTTGTAAATTTGATTCCCGCATTCTATGAATGCACTGACGGAGAAGTTTTGGTTGACGGAAAAAATGTAAAGGAGCTGTCTTTAAATTCTCTCAGACAAAAATTCGGTATTGTTCCTCAGAAAGCTGTGTTGTTCCGTGGTACGATACGTGAAAATCTCAAATTCCGTGACGCCGAAGCCTCAGACGAAGAAATTATGTCGGCGGCAAAAACAGCTCAAGCAAAAAGTGTTATTGAAGGAAAAAAAGGTGCGCTTGACGGCTTTGTAGATCAGTCGGGACGCAACTTTTCGGGCGGTCAGCGTCAGAGACTCACGATTGCCAGAGCGCTTGTCGGAGATCCTGATATACTTATTCTTGACGACAGCTCTTCTGCTCTCGACTATGCGACGGATTCTGCTCTGAGAAGCTCACTTGCAGAACTTCCGTATAAGCATACGACATTTATCGTGTCTCAGCGTACATCTTCGATTATGGGAGCTGATCGCATAATAGTGCTTGAAAACGGACGCGCTGTCGGCATCGGAACACATGAAGAACTGTATCAAAGCTGTGCGGCATATCGTGAAATTCACGATCTTCAGTTCAGGGAGAAGAAAAAAACTCAGGGAGCTGGAGCAAAGTCAGAAGGAAGGGGCAGACATGTTTATGAGCAATAAGGAAAGAATCCCTAAAAACGGAAGCATTCCGCGGCTTATGAAATATATTAAGCCGTATACCGCAGGTCTTGTTACTTCACTGATTTTAACATTTGCTGCAGTTACGCTGACTCTTTTTGTACCGCGACTTGTCGGAAATGCGATAGATCTGATAATAGGAAAGGGACAGGTAGATTTTAAGGGGATTGCAAGGATACTTCTGATAATCGGATCGGCAGTAGCTGTGACGGCGCTGTGTCAGTGGCTGATCGGCGTGATTAATAACCGTATGACATACGGAATCGTGTGCAGAATGCGCCGCGAGGCATTTGCAAAGCTTCAGGAGCTTCCTGTTTCATATACGGATACAAACGGATACGGTGTGACTCTCAGTCGGATCATTGCCGACGTTGACACCTTTTCCGACGGTCTTTTAATGGGTTTTACCCAATTGTTTACAGGTGTGCTTACTATAATCGGTACGCTCATCTTTATGCTGGTTATTGATTTTAAAATAGCATTGATCGTAGTCGTTCTGACGCCTGCTTCGATGCTTGTGTCTAAGTTTATAGCTTCGCGCACATTCAGGCTTTTCCGAGCTCAGGCGGAGGCAAGGGAGGAGCTGACTGCGATAACGGATGAAACTATTTCTTCCGAAAAAACTGTTAAAGCTTTTAACGTTCAGGAACGCATGACGGATAAGTTCGACAGTGCAAATGAAAAGCTTTCAAAATGCTCTGTTGACGCTACGTTTTATTCTTCTATCGTTAATCCCGCTACCCGTTTTTTGAACGGAGTGATATATGCTCTTGTAGCTCTTACAGGAGCTATATCCTCTATGGGGGGCGGAATTACGGTCGGCGGTGTGACATGCTTTCTCGGATATGCAAATCAGTATACGAAGCCGTTTAACGAAATATCGGGAGTTATTACTGAATTTCAGAACGCACTTGCATGTGCCGCAAGAATTTTTGAGCTTATAGACACTCCGAGCGAAAAGGATGCGTATGACAGAAATGATAATATAAAAACAAAATCTGATTCTCAGAGATATGGTCAGGTTGATATTGAAAACGTATCTTTTTCATACGATAAAGATCGTTCCCTTATCGAAAACTTCAATCTTCACGTAAAACCCGGGCAGAAAACAGCGATCGTAGGTCCTACAGGATGCGGAAAAACGACACTCATCAATCTTTTGATGCGCTTTTATGATATAGACGGCGGATCAATTAAAATTGACGGAGTTGATATAAGAGATATGACGCGTCATGAGCTTAGAAAAAATTACGGAATGGTCTTGCAGGAAACGTGGATAAAAGAGGGAACTGTCGCTGAGAATATTGCGCTCGGGAAAAAAGAAGCTGACAGAGATGAGATAGAAGCGGCAGCGCGGGCAGTACATGCCGATTCGTTTATCAAACGACTGCCTGACGGATATGATACCGTGATCGGCGAGGAGAGCGGCAATCTGTCGCAGGGACAGCGGCAGCTTATATCAATAGCCAGAGTAATGCTATGTATGCCGCCGATACTTATACTTGACGAGGCGACATCTTCGATAGATATAAGAACAGAAGCCATGATACAGGAGGCGTTTGATAAGCTTACACAGGGAAGAACGAGCTTTGTGGTTGCTCACAGACTGACGACTGTCAAAAATGCCGATATAATTATCATGATGAAAGACGGACATATATTGGAGACGGGAAAGCATGAAGAACTGCTTGAAAGAGGCGGCGCATATGCTGAGCTGTATAACAGCCAGTTTCTGCACTCCGAGTCTTGATTATTGCAATTGAACGTCTGTTGTGATATAATAAAAATGATAATTCCGATGTGCCGCCAATGGCGGCGCAAATGAAAAAATTATTGTCTAATAAAAATGCAAATGCCAATTGCACCTTCGGTTAAGTATTAAGAAAGGCATGGGATAAAGATGAGAGAATTGTTTCCGACGCTTATCGGCAACAGAATAATAAAAGATCACATAGGACGAGATATATCTTTAGGTACTCATTCCCATGCGTATATAATTGAAGGACCTCACGGATCAGGTAAAAAAACTATCGCACGTCTCATTGCGGCGTCGCTTTCATGCGAGCACAGGTATGATGAGGATTTTCCTCTTCCGTGCGGCGAGTGCAAAAACTGTCATAAGATTTTGAATAATGTATCACCCGATGTTGTGAAGATAGGAGTCGGAGAGCGCTCTACTATCGGAGTTGAAGCGATACGAGAGATTCGTTCGGGACTTTATACGACTCCGAATGATTCTGATAATCGTACATATATCATAGAATCGGCGGATAAAATGACGGTGCAGGCACAAAACGCGCTTCTTCTTACTCTTGAAGAACCGCCGAGCTTTGCGGTATTTATTCTTCTTTGCGAGGATTCGTCGCGCCTCCTTGAAACTGTCAGAAGCCGTGCGATGACTGTGAGATGCGAGCTTTTTGACGACGTACATTCTGCGGAATATCTGAGAGGTCTTTCAGGTGGGGAAGAGCTTGAAAAAAACAATTTGAGAAAATTCAGAGGAATTATTTCAATATCGGGCGGCGCTCTCGGTATGATAGAAGAGCTGACTCGCGAAGACGATTCTGCTTCTGAAACAGTAAAGTGCCGGGATGCGGCGGAAAGCCTTATTTCCGTATTGCTGCGCGGGAGTGCCGCTGATATAGTTAAGCATGTATACGGGAGTATTCCCAAGTCATCGGACAGCGCGCGGCTTATACTTATATGTGCCGATAACGCAGTGCGCGATATAATTGCACAAAAGAGATCGGGTGAAACTGACATGCGTTTTTTTCCTCTTTGCGATGAGGCGGCAGATTACGCTTCTGCTTTAACACTCAGGCGTCTGATCGGTATACATAACGAAATTTTAAATGCAATTTTCAGACTTAACTCAAATGTTTCGCCGAAAACTGTATTTACAGATTTGTCGCTCAAGGTGAATCAAATTAAAAACAGCTGACAGTTTTTGCGCAGTAAAAGAAACGGAGATATAAATGAATAATAATGAAAAAAACGAGTCCGGAATGAATTTGAACACTGATAAAAAGGTTGAAATAATAGGTGTAAAATTCAAAGAGAACGGGAAGACATATTATTTTGCTCCCGAAGGATATACAGTTGCGGCGGGGGATCGTGTGATCGTTGAAACCGCGCGAGGCATAGAATACGGCTTTGTTACGGAGGGAAACAAATTTCTTTTTGCGAATGATATAGTTCAGCCGCTCAGACGTGTTATACGAAAAGCTTCGGATAGTGACACAGAGCAGTTCAAAAAGAACAGGGAGCTTGAAAAGCAGGCTCTTGAGATCTGCCGTAAAAAGATTGAAGAACACGGACTTGACATGAAGCTTATCGAAGCGGAATACACCTTTGACAACAGTAAGCTAATGTTTTATTTTACGGCGGATAGCCGAGTTGATTTCCGTGAGCTTGTAAAAGACCTCGCTTCGCTTTTCAGGACAAGAATCGAACTGCGCCAAATCGGCATTCGCGATGAAGCGAAAATGCTTGGAGGTATCGGTATATGCGGCAGACCGTTCTGTTGCTCATCATTTCTGTCCGATTTTGTTCAGGTGTCGATAAAAATGGCTAAGGAGCAGAATTTGTCGCTGAATTCAGCCAAAATATCAGGCACGTGCGGCAGGCTTATGTGCTGCCTGAGATACGAGCACGAAGCATATGAGAAGGAGAGAGCCATAACGCCGAAGATCGGAGCTAAGGTATCAACCTCAGAGGGTGCTGGTGTTGTGACCGACTCTAATCTTTTGACAGGACTTGTTAAGGTTAAATTCAGCGACGGAAAAAACGAAACAGTGAAGGTTTTCGACAGAAATGACGTTAAGGTGCTCCAAAAGAAAGAATAACAATTATTTTTGAAAACCTCTTTATTTTTTCGGTATACTGTGATAAAATAGAGTGGAGCATGAAAATGCTGCGGTATGACGATTTGTGTTCATTTTTGTCTTACTCAGAAATTTATCTTGCTTTTCAAGCTGCGGCGCAGTTTTTATTACGCTGTATTCTTGTTTGATAATTCTTATGGAGGTGAATAAAATGGCTTACAAAATTTCCGATGCTTGTATCGCTTGCGGCGCATGTGCTGCCGAGTGTCCTGTAGAGTGCATTTCCGAGCAGGACGGTAAGTATGTAATTAACGCTGATGAGTGCCTCGAGTGCGGCGCTTGCGCAGGTGTATGTCCTGTTGACGCTCCCGCGGCTGAGTAATCATACTTATATTTTTATGATAAAGACAAAGGCGGAGTTTTCTTCGCCTTTGTCTTTATCATAAGTAATCGGCGGGAACTGTAATACCGCCGATATATCGGAATTCTGCAAATGGAGTGAATATTATATGTGTTCGGAATGTTATACAAGTCAAAGACGGGCAACCCCATTAATAAATCCCGTAGATTGCTTGCAGAATCACACACAATATATATGCGGAACTTGCGGACGCTGTATCTGCATTGAGTGTGATCCGAAACGGGGATTACAAAGATGGAATTTTCCGTTCAAATCATTAGAAATTGCAAAGCTGTATTTGCGGAGCGCTGATTATACTGTGAAAAAGCCATGCGGTATATACGAGTTGAAAAGTGAAAACGGCAGACTTTCATATAAGATTTTTGCAGACAGTGAGGATCTTCGGATGTATTTAAAAAAGAACAAAGGTAAAGTCTGCCGTGAAGATATGAAGCCTATTTTTATTGTTGAAGAATACAAAGAATATGCAAATACGCAGATAAGAAAGCTGACTTCTGACGAAATTCGGAAATATATGTCGGAACGATAGCATTCGGTTTATTATTCAGGTATCTGTACATAAATAACTGATATTAAATTGATGCTGCCGAAATGAAAGGTAACAAGGATGAGGGATTTGCATTGACAGAAAATCTACATGAACAAAATAAAATTTTCGATCCCGAGACGGAACGACTTGATAAGATAAACGAATCGCTTACACTTATTCAGCGTCTTGCGGGGCTTACCTTTGGTACGGACGCATATTTGCTTGCTGCATTCGCAAAAAAATTTCCGTCGGGGCAGGCAGCTGATCTCGGTGCAGGCACGGGAGTGATTTCGCTTTTGTGCGCCGTGAGAAAAAAGTATTCACACATTTATTCTGTTGAACTTCAAAAAGAATATGCCTCTCTGTGCGAGAGAAATATAGCTTTGAATTCACTTTCGGATATGATAAGTGTTAAAAATTCGGATGTGCGAGAGATAAGCTCTTGCGACACTGAAGGAGAGCTTGCAGCAGTACTTACAAATCCTCCGTATATGAGAGCGTCAAGCGGAAGAGAAAATCCGTCTGCTGAGAAAAATATTGCAAGGCGCGAGGTGTACGGAACGATAAGTGACTTTTGCGCAGCGGCTGCAAGACTTTTGAAAAGCGGCGGCATGTTTTACGCCGTATACCGTCCCGAGCGTTTAGCGGAACTGATATGTGCTATGCGAGACGTGCGGATAGAGCCGAAACGGCTTGTTTTTGTGTATCCCGATGTCTGCTCTCCGCCGTCCCTCATTCTTGTCGAGGGGAGGCGTGACGGAGCGCCTTCGGTAAAGATCAGCCGTCCTCTTATCATATATAAAAGCGGAACGAGAGAATATACGGAAGATATGGAGCGGATATATTCCGAATTTTCGCTTGAGCATTTGTTTTGAAGCCAAAGAAAGGTGCGGTTATAAATGAGTTATCCGAAGAAAAAATTGCCGAAAAAAGAAAAAAATGAGATAGTCGGAGGTACTCTTTATCTTGTTGCAACGCCTGTCGGGAATCTTTCCGATATATCAGAGCGTGCGCTCAAGGTTCTCTCCGAAGTTGATTTTATAGCGGCTGAGGATACAAGAAACACAGGCGTTATGCTTTCAAGATTCGGGATCTCAAAGAGTATGGTAAGCTACTTTGAGCATAATAAGCGCGAACGAGGCGAGATGATCGCGGAAAGACTTGAGCGAGGAGAAAGCTGTGCTCTTGTAACGGATGCCGGTACCCCTGCAATAAGTGATCCCGGAGAGGATCTTGTCTGTCTGTGCGCCGAGCGCGGTATTCCCGTGACTTCGATTCCCGGAGCATGCGCCGCAATCTGCGCCCTGACGCTTTCTGCTCTTCCGACAGGCAGGTTTACTTTTGAAGGCTTTATAGGAACACCTAAAAATGAAAGACGCGAAAGACTTTCAGAGCTTGCAGAAGAAAAACGAACGATAATAATATATGAAGCTCCGCACAGACTGCGTGGAACGCTTGCTGACTTACTTAATTATTTCGGAGAGCGTAAAATCTCACTCTGCCGCGAGATAACAAAGCTTAATGAAGAAGTTATGCGCACTACAATTTCCGATGCGATAAAGTATTACGAAAACGCTGTTCCTCGCGGAGAATATGTTCTTGTTGTTGAGGGAAAAAAAGAAATTCAGAGTTTTGATTATCCTGAAGATATAACAGAGCACGTAAATTCACTTATAAAGTCGGGACTTGACAGAATGGAAGCGATGAAAAAGGCTGCACGGGAGCGCGGAATAACCAAAAGCGAGGTATATAAATCCTACGTTTCACATGCAGATGAATCTTGAAACAGTGAGCACAAAACATGCGGTATTTATTGTAATTTTCCGCATAATCTGTTATAATTTATTATATATGAAAATATGACGCGCCGATACTTGGATCAGCATCAGCACTGTCAAAAAACGGGGGCGATTATTATTAAGCACTTATTTTGCGGCGGATCTGTCTATATGGCGGAGACGAGAAGATTTATAAAAGCAGATATTCTGACAAGCGGAACAAAGATTATGTCAGTCGGAGAAAATATACCGTGTCAGGAAGATACCGTGAAGGTTGATCTCAGCGGTAAATATGTGATTCCCGGGCTTGTTGACGTTCACACTCACGGACGTGCAGGCCATGATTTTAATAACGTAACGTCAGACGATGTAAAAGAGATGAGACTCTCTTATGCGGCAAAGGGAACGACTACCGTTATGGCAACTCTCGCGTCCGCAACACCGGAGTCGCTTGAGGCTTCCGCCGCAGCTATCGGAAGCTCCAGAGTGGAAAAGAGCGGTATGGCAACGATCGCGGGAGTTCATCTTGAAGGCAGATATTTGAATCCTTCAAGGCGCGGTGCGCATGCAACGGAGCTTCTCGCTCCCCTCGACGGCTCTGAGGCAGGAGCGCTTATAGATAAAATGATGCCGGCGCCCGTCCATGTTTCGGCGGCTTTAGAGCTTGCGGATGACAGCTTTTATAATGCTGTTCTATCACGGGGAGCAACGCTCGGTCTTGCGCACAGCGATGCGACGTATGAGCAGGCGATGTCTGCTGTTGACAAGGGTGCTGTCTCCTTTACGCATACCTTTAACGCAATGCGGCCGATACATCACAGGGAGCCGGGAAATGCCGCAGCTTCAATGATGTGCGACAGAGCATACAGTGAGATTATCTGTGACGGTGAGCATGTTCATCCTGCAATGGTAGATATGCTGCGCCGCATGAAACCAAAAGATAAGCTTGTACTGATAACGGATTCTATGGAAGCGGCAGGCAGTGATGACGGCGAATATGCAATAGCAGGACAGAAAGTTTTTGTAAAGAACGGACGCGCTGTCAACGTAGACGGAGCACTTGCAGGAAGCACGCTTGACCTTTTTTGTGCTCTTAAAAATTATATGCGTTTTTGCTCTGTAACTCTCGAAGAAGCGATTCCGACAGCGACGCTGAATCCTGCTTCAATGGTAGGTATAGATAACATTTGCGGATCAATATCCGAGGGGAAGAGAGCCGACTTCCTGATTCTTGATTCAAAGGAAGATATGAATTTGCTTGAAGTTTGGGCGGCAGGTGAAAAAGTTACGGAATAATAACGCTTATATTTGATAAATCGGAAAGGAATGTATGAATTATGAAAGAAAAATTTTATATAACAACGGCGATAGCCTATGCTTCAACGAAGCCTCATTTCGGAAATACCTATGAGGTAATCATGACAGATGCTGTTGCACGATATAAGAGACTTCGCGGATACGATGTTTTCTTTTGCACGGGAACCGATGAACACGGTCAGAAAATCGAGTTGAAAGCTGAGGAAGCAGGTATTACGCCGAAGGAATATGTAGACAATATCGCAGGTGAGGTTCGCGGCGTGTGGGATAAGATGAATACAACATACGATCATTTTATCAGAACGACCGATGCTCACCATGAAGAAGCCGTCAAGCATATTTTCAAAAAAATGTACGACAAAGGCGATATTTATCTCGGAGAATACGAGGGACTGTACTGCACTCCGTGTGAATCCTTCTTTACAGAAAGCCAGCTTGTTGACGGCAAATGCCCCGACTGCGGCAGACCTGTTGCAAAGACAAGCGAAAAGGCGTATTTCTTCAGAATGAGCAAATATGCCGACAGACTTATCAAATATATTGAAGAAACTCCCGGATTTATCGAGCCGGAATCCCGTAAAAAAGAGATGATAAATAACTTTTTGAAGCCGGGACTTCAGGATCTCTGTATTTCCAGAACGAGCTTTAAATGGGGAATCCCCGTTGATTTCGATCAGGAGCACGTAATATATGTTTGGCTTGATGCGCTTACTAACTATATTACTGCTCTCGGATATGATCCGTGCAATGAGGAACAGCCTGAGCTTTTCAAAAAGAATTGGCCTGCTGATGTCCATGTAATCGGTAAAGATATCATGAGATTCCATTCGATCTATTGGCCGATATTCTTAATGTCGCTTGATCTGCCCCTGCCGAAAAAAATATTCGGTCATCCGTGGTTCAACTTCGGTCAGGATAAAATGTCAAAATCTAAGGGTAATGTTGTATATGCCGACGCTCTTTCTGATAAGATCGGCGTTGACGGCGTGAGATATTATGCTCTTGCCGAGATGCCGTATGCAAACGACGGTTCGGTCACATATGAAGCGATCCTTAACAGGTTTAACACCGACCTTGCAAACAATCTCGGAAATCTCGTCAACCGTACAGTTGCAATGACCAAAAAATATTTTGACGGCGTAATCCCGAGCTCGCGAGAGGAAACAGAGCTTGACGCTGACCTCAAAAATACAGTTTTGACGGCGGCAGAGAAATATTCGTCCATGATGGACAGCTTCCATATAGCCGATGCACTGTCCGAGGTGTTTACCGCTCTCAAACGTGCAAATAAATATATAGATGAGACAACGCCGTGGACGCTTGCAAAGGATGAAAGCATGAAGGGCAGACTCGGTACGGTTCTTTATAATCTTCTCGAGGCTATCAGAATCTGCACGGTTCTCCTGTCTCCCGTGATTCCCGCTTCAGCTGAGAAAATCATGGCTCAGATAGGCTCTGACGTGTGCGGTTATGAATCTGTATTGACATTCGGAAATCTGAAATCGGGCGACAGTGTCGGAAATCCCGAGCCGCTTTTCTCACGAATCGATGAAGAAAAATTTATGGCGGAAATCGAATCCGAAAGAGAAGCTGAAATGAAAGCGTCGGCATGCGAGAGCGTAACCGAAGATACAGAGCATCTTCCTCAGATAACTATTGATGATTTTGCACGCGTTGAACTGAGATGTGCTAAGATATTCGAGTGTGAAAAGATCAAAAAGGCGAAAAAGCTGCTAAAGCTTAAAGTTGATCTCGGATTTGAGCAGAGACAGGTAGTGTCGGGAATTGCGGCATATTATGAACCGTCAGATCTTATCGGAAAAAAGATCGTGCTTGTTTCAAATTTAGCTCCTGCGAAGCTTTGCGGAGTTGATTCTGAAGGAATGATACTTGCGTCAGGTGAAGACAAGATCAATGTTATATTCCTTCCCGATGAAACACCGCTCGGCTCAAAGATCAGATAAATCAGTAAGCTTGTTTGATTCTGCAAAGGGACTGAAAAAAGGAGAGTGTTATGATCGACTATAAAACAGACAGAATAGGTTCATGTGTCATAGGAGAAAATCCGACTTTGCTTGTAAAAATGAAGAGCGGATTTGCAGTTATCGCCGACAATCAGTTTTTGCCCGGATATTGTATTCTGCTCGGATATCCGCAGGCGGATTCACTGAATGCACTGTCACTGGAAGAAAGAGCACAGTATCTTACAGATATGACTCTCATCGGCGACGCAATAATAAAAACATGTGCTCCGCTTAGAATCAATTATGAAACCCTTATGAATCTTGACAACTATTTGCACACACATATACAGCCGCGTTACGAATGGGAATCGGATGAATATAAGTTCGGACCTCCTTTCAGCTACCCCAAAGAGATGAGATATACGCCTGAATACGAATTCAGTGAGGAAAAATACGGAGAGCTTAAATGTAAGCTGCGTGATAATTTGCTTGATTTAATGAAACAGGCAGGTTATGATATAAGCGATATAAAATAAAACGGATTTAACGCCGTGATTTATTATTGAATTCACTTTCTGTTTCGGCGGCGGAAGTTTTCCGCCGCCGAAGCTCATAAATCAAAAGAAAGACATATACATAACAATGGAACAAATAAAATATTTCGATTCGCATGCTCATCTGGACGATGCCCGCTTTGTGAATGAATTCGACGGAGGCACAGACGGTGCTGTGAAAGCTTCACTTGAAGGAGGAGTCTGCGGCATCGTAAATATCGGTACAAATCCCGAAAACTCGCGCATTTCTCTTGCGCTTGCCGAGAAATATCCGTTTATACATGCCGCAGTCGGAATACATCCGTCAGACGCACAGTATTTAGGGGATAAGCTTGACTCGGCGCTTGCTGAAATTGAAGCCATGCTCTCTCATCCGAAGTGCGTAGCTCTCGGTGAGATTGGACTTGACTATCACTATGACAATACAGATAGAGAAGTCCAGTTATATGCTTTTGAAGAACAGATGAAGATTGCAGAGCGGAAATCTGTCCATGTCGTGATCCATGACAGGGAGGCACACGGAGAAGTAATGGATATTATCAAACGCTATCCGACCGTATGTGGAGTTCTTCACAGCTTCAGCGGGAGCGCGGAGATGGCGCGTCAGATCACTGATCTTGGCTGGTATATTTCCTTCAGCGGTCCTGTTACATACAAAAATGCCGCAAAAGTTAAAGAGGCGGCGAAGATCGTGCCGCAGGACAGGCTTTTGGTTGAAACGGATTCTCCGTACCTTCCGCCGACGCCCCACCGAGGTAAGATGAATTATCCGGGATACATTGCATATACGGTTCGTGCGTTAGCTGAGCTGAGAGGTATAAGCGAATCTGAATGCGCAGAGATTACGCGCGGGAATGCTGTGAGATTTTTTGGTATAAGTTAGAGCATTTTCAGACTTAAACTAATCAGATATTTTAAGAATTTTTAAATTTACAGAAAAATATCGAAAGTGTTTGACAAAACTCGTCATATATTGTATAATAATATTGAAATTGCTTGAAATCAAGGGGGATACAAAGCTATGGGAACAAAAATTCTTGTTGTAGACGATGATCAGAATATCTGCGACTTACTGAGACTTTATTTTGAAAATGAAGGATATGAGGTTAAGTCTGCAAATGACGGAGCCGAGGGTGTCAGCTACTTTAAGATGTACGAGCCTGATTTGGTTCTTCTTGACATTATGCTGCCGAAGAAAGACGGCTGGCAGGTTTGCCGCGAGATACGCGAGGTTTCATCAAAGCCTGTCATTATGATTACTGCAAAAGGCGACGTATTTGATAAAGTTTTGGGGCTTGAACTCGGAGCGGACGATTTTGTTGTAAAGCCTTTTGATATGAAAGAGCTTTCGGCACGTATAAAAGCGGTGCTCAGACGTTATTCTGCTCATGATACTCAGAGCGAGGATGAAGTTGTTAAGTTTGAAAACATTGAGATCAGCCTTCAGAAATATGAATTAAAGCTCAACGGAAAACCCGTTGATATTCCGCCTAAGGAGCTTGAGTTGCTTTACTTCTTAGCTTCAAACTTCAACAGAGTATTCACACGCGATCAGCTTCTTGATAAAGTATGGGGATTTGATTATCTCGGCGACTCAAGAACTGTTGATGTTCACGTAAAGAGACTTCGCGAAAAGCTTGAGGGAGTGTCTGATAAGTGGTCTCTCAAAACAGTTTGGGGTGTCGGATATAAATTTGAACACATACAGTAACAGCTGAAATCAGCAAATGACCGTTGCGGATTTATCCGCAGCGGTATTTGTGCTTTGAGGCACAGAAAATTTTCTTGTCATCACCAATTGCCGCAGGGCGACATTTTTATATTTATTTATCTTAATATACGGAGATAGCCGATGTTTAAAAGTATATTTGCAAAATATGTAAGTGCGTTCATGCTGATAAATATTGTTTGTATGATTATACTTACTTCGATTATAGCTTCTATCATCAATACTTATAATACGGACGTGAAAATATCTACTTTGGAAAGTACGACTTCATATGTACTTGAATGTATTGAGGACGGAATGAGTCAAAGCTCTCTTCCGAATCTCAGGTCTTATGTCGGAATATATTCAACAACTCTTCGCCGTGTTATAAATGCAATGAGCGTAAATGTTGACGAATTTGTTGTATTTGTAAGTGATGAAAGCGGAGAAATCATTCTGACCGGAGGCGGAGCTTCTTCACTCAAGTACGGCGGAGACGACGGTATTTTTACAAATGATGAAGAGAGATACAGTATTTCCGAATCTCACCTTGAGCATTTAAAAACCTCAGGCAGTTATGACGAAATTTCAACTCTCGGCGGTATGTTCGATGAAAAATATACAGTATATTCGGTTCCCGTATATTTCGGAGGAAATTTTGTAGGGGTTGTCAGCGCATGTACTGTAAGTTCGGGCATGAATGATCTTCTCGACGGAACGGTCAGAGCAATAATTATGTCAACACTGTGGCTGATGCTTGCCGTTCTTGTTGCGGTATATTGCATAAGCGAACGCCTTATTTCTCCGATTCGCGCTATGAGCCGCGCTGCAAAGCAGTTCGGAAAGGGAAAGTTTGATGTGAGAGTTCCAGTGAGGGGAAATGACGAGGTTGCTGAGCTTGCAACAGCCTTTAACAATATGGCGGCTTCCCTTGAAAGCAATGAAGAAATGAGACGGCTGTTCCTTGCCAATGTTTCGCACGATCTGAGGACTCCGATGACAACGATTTCGGGATTTATAGACGGAATACTTGACGGTGCTATTCCTCCCGAAAAGCATGAATATTATCTTGGTGTAATTGCTTCTGAGGTCAGACGGCTCTCGCGTCTTGTAATGACGTTGCTTGATATTACAAAAATTCAGGCAGGAGAGCGTAAGTTCAATATGATTCCGTTTGATGTATGCGAAATGTGCCGACAGGTTCTGATATCTTCGGAACAGCGTATAGAAGCAAAGCGATTGAATGTTGATTTCAGATGCGACAACGACAATATGTATGCTATTGGAGACACTGACGCAATACATCAGGTTATATATAATCTTCTCGACAATGCCATTAAATTTTCTTATGATGAGGGGGAATATATAATCGAAGTGAGGGCAATTGATCAAAAAATAGAAGTCAGCGTTTATAATGAGGGCGTAGGAATATCAAAAGAAGACCTGCCGTATGTCTTTGACAGATTCTATAAGAGCGATAAGAGCCGCGGACTTGACAAAACAGGAGTGGGACTCGGACTGTATATAACTAAAACTATAATCATGGCTCATGATGAATCAATAAAGGCTGAAAGTGAGCAGGGAAAATGGTGTAAATTCACATTTACTCTGAAGAGAGACAGATCAAAGGATAAGGCTCTGCCCGAAAGAACGTCAGAGCACTAACGGCTGTAATTTGATACAGTTATATTGCGGTTAAGGAGAATTTATTTGAATTATAAATATGTTGCCACTTGTCTTTTCGGACTTGAAGGACTGCTCGGCGAAGAAATTGATAGGCTTGGTTATCACCGAATTGAAACTATAGACGGCAGAATAATTTTTGAAGGCGGCGCAGAAGCCGCGGCAAGATGTAATATCAACCTCAGATTTGCTGAGCGGATTTATTTGCTTATAGGAATGTTCAGCGCATATTCATTTGCTGAGCTTTTCGAGAAAACCCGCGATCTGCC
Source organism: Clostridiales bacterium (assembly GCA_022800625.1). Classification (GTDB taxonomy): domain Bacteria; phylum Bacillota; class Clostridia; order Oscillospirales; family CAG-272; genus RUG11130. The sequence goes on from JAAWQR010000006.1 coordinate 65,456, forward strand.
GCTTGAGGAATACTTTGATAAAACCGATGAATACCCTGTAAGCGGTCATTCAGTAAGAAGCACGCTCTTTTCAGTGACAGACTGCCAAAGGATTATCAAGAAAGCCGTTTCCGTAAGACTCGGAAAGGCATACGGAGTAAATATTCTGCCCGAGAACGGAGTACGCAAAAGGCTTGAGTTCTTCATTTTAAAGGACAGAGTTATGCTTATGATAGAATTGTCAGGCACACCGCTCCATAAAAGGGGATATCGGCCCGAAACGGTGGCAGCTCCTTTGCGCGAAACGCTTGCCGCAGCTATCGTAAAACTTTCTCGTCCGCGGGAAAATGTTCTTCTCAGAGATCCGTTTTGCGGCTCGGGAACCATAGCTATTGAAGGAGCTATGATGATGAATAATATAGCTCCGGGGTTAAACAGATGCTTTGCAGCAGAAAAATTCTCCTTATTTCCAAGTGAGACATGGACTTCGGCAAGAGAAGAAGCAAGAGAGAGTATTATACGCGATTCTGTGTTTGAAGCATACGGTTCCGATATAGATAAAAACTGCGTAAGGATCGCGGAAGAATCGGCTCGCCGTGCGGGAGTTGAAAAATCGGTCAGATTTGAAGCTGTGAACGCATTTGATATTACAACCGAGAACAGGCGAGGAACAATAGTAACAAATCCGCCGTATGGTGAAAGACTTCTCACCGAAGCTGAGGTCACAGAACTTTACAGGCAAATGGGAGAGCATTTTAAAACACTGGACAAATGGCAGTTTTATATACTTACTCCGAATGAGATGTTTCCGAAGCTTTTCGGACGGCGTGCAGATAAAATACGCAAGCTATATAATGGAATGATACCGTGCTTTCTGTATCAGTTTTTCAAAAATGCAGACGGGCATAAAGAAAAGTTCCGCCATAATAAGTAAAACTGAATAAAATTTTCACTCCTGATAAATAATATTAAAAATTGTTTGTCAGGAGTGATTTGTTTTGGATATAAAAAAAGCTAAGGTCACGGGAAACATGAACGATGATATTGCGCTTATGGATTCCGTTCTTCGCGTAGAGGAAAACTTTGATATCATAAAGCGCGAAATGAAGATAGCTGATAATGATATTGTAATGTACTATATCGACGGATTCGTAAAAGCGGAAATGATGCAAAAGCTGATGCTTTATCTCGTTACACTCAAGGATTTCGGCGATGGAAGCGCTAATGCAGCGGCAGAATTTGCAGCGTCGTCGATTCCGAGCGTTGAGGTTACTGTTACAGATTCGATTGATGATCTTATACTCAATGTCATGAGCGGCTGTACGGCATTTTTCTGCGAAGGATTTGGACCTAATGCAATAATAATAGATGCGAGAACCTATCCTGCGAGAAACACGGAGGAGCCTGAAAACGACCGCGTAATGCGCGGCAGCCGAGACGGCTTTGTTGAGACCTTGATATTCAATACAGCCATGATCCGCCGCCGTATCAGAGATACACAGTTTACTGTAAAATATGTAAACGCAGGGCGTGAAACTAGAACCGATATGGCTTTATGCTATATGGCGGACAGGGCAGATCTGAAGTATGTAAAAGAACTTACAAAAAAGCTTGAAAATCTTGATACCGACTCTTTGGTACTCGGACATCAGAGCGTAGCTGAATCTTTGATACATGACAGATGGTACAATCCGTTTCCGAAGATTAGGGCAACGGAACGTCCCGATGCCGCCGCTGCAACGATACTTGAGGGCGGGATAATCCTCATATGTGATAACAGTCCGGAAGCGATGATTTTTCCGACTTCGGTATTTGATTTCTTACAGGAAACAGACGACTATTATTTCCCGCCGCTCACGGGAACTTATCTCAGACTGCTGAGACATGTGATCTTTTGGTTTACTGTCTTGTTGACGCCGGTGTGGTATCTTCTTTTGCGCCATCCAAGCATAATTCCGGAATGGCTTTTATTCATTGTCCCGGACGATCCCGGCGCTTTGCCCATCATATGGCAGTTGTTTCTTACCGAATTTGCACTTGACGGCTTGAAGCTGGCTTCGCTTAATACGCCTAATATACTGTCAAATTCTCTGTCTGTTGTCGGAGGTTTGCTTCTCGGAGATTTTGCCGTGACTGTCGGCTGGCTCTCTCCCGATGTCATACTTTATATGGCGTTTGTAGCAATAGCTAACTTTACGCAGTCGAGCTATGAGCTTGGATATGCGTTTAAATATATGCGTATGCTGCTGCTTGCCCTGACAGCCTTTTTCGATGTGTGGGGCTTTGCCGCAGGAATTATTATATCAATAATTCTTGTAGCGACAAACAAAACCGTAAACGGAAAGCGCAGCTATTTGTATCCTTTGATTCCGTTTAACGGTCCGGCGCTTGCTAGACTTGTATTCAGACTGAAAAAAAGAAGCTGAGCATACGTTTTTCGCATTTTCTTAGCAGCAGAATCAACTGCTGCAGTGGTATTAGAAAAAATCTTATAGAAAAATATTAGGCAAAAATGCTGTGGATGGGTGCAGATTCATTAAGCGAATTTCACCCATCCTTTTTGCAGCTTGATTTTCGACCTAAATCTTTAAAATAATTATAAGAAGCGCAGCTGTTAGCATTTTAATATTGAAAAGAAGAGAAAAACATGATAAAATATCTCTATAACAAACGATGAGGAAATACTAATGATACAAAACGAAGAATATCTATCTTTAAAGAAACAGCTCTTTGATAAATATTATGAAAAACTGAATGATAAGCAGCGCGAGGCAGTGTATACCGTAAACGGTCCTCTTCTTATTCTTGCAGGAGCGGGAAGCGGAAAAACAACCGTCCTCGTAAACAGAATATCGCATATAATCAGATACGGAAACGCGTACTATTCGACACTGACACCGCCTGATGTCAGTGAATCGGATATTTTATCCATGCGAGATGCGCTTTCGCTTTCTCATGATGAGCTTGGCGAGTTTCTGATGCGTTTTCGTGTGAATCCTGCACCCGCATGGTCGGTTATGGGCATAACCTTTACAAATAAGGCTGCAAACGAGATAAAAACGCGAATTTCCGGAGTTTTCGGAGAAGACAGCGATGAAGTCAGAGAAATCCGTACGGGAACTTTTCATTCAATATGCGTTCGCATTTTAAGACGCTGGGGTGAGAGGATCGGATATGCACAGGGATTTGGAATTTGCGACATGACCGACAGCAAGAAAGAGCTGTCGGAGTGTATGAAGAAGCTGAACATCGATGAAAAAACGTTTCCCGTAAAGTCGATACAAAATGAGATCAGCCGTGCAAAAGATAAGCTTATGACGCCTGAGGATCTGTTGCGAGAGGCAGGAACTGATATAAAGCTTCGCCGCACGGCAGAAGTTTATGATCTGTATGCCAAACGGCTGAAAAGCCAGAATCTTTTTGATTTTGACGACATTATTATGAGAACAGTAGAATTGATAGAAACAGACTCAGAGGTGCGTGAAAAATTACAGCATACATACAGATATGTTTGTGTGGACGAGTATCAAGATACAAATTACGCACAGCTGAAGCTGACGCTGCTGCTCTCTGACTTTTACCGCAACATTATGGTAGTCGGAGACGATGATCAGAGTATATATAAATTCCGCGGAGCGGTAATTGAGAACATTTTGAATTTCGATAAAAATTACGATAATACCAAGGTAATAAAGCTTGAAGAGAACTACCGCTCAACGTCAACCATTCTTGAAGCTGCGAACGCAGTTATTTCAAATAACTCGGGAAGGCTCGGAAAAACTCTGTGGACAAGCGGTGAGAGGGGCGACAAAATCGTAATAAAAAATCTGCGCACGCAGAATGATGAGTCGAGATATCTCTCCGATGAGATCACGGCAAGAGTAAGAGACAAAAAGAACAAATTCTGTGATTTTGCTGTGCTTTACCGAATGAATACACAGTCGCGCGTTATCGAGCAGGCTTTTGCAAAGAGCGGAATTCCATACAGAATGCTCGGCGGTATGCGATTCTTCGACCGAATGGAGGTTAAGGATATCGTATCATATCTTCAGGTTATAAATAATCCGCTTGATGATATTAGGCTTTCAAGAATAATCAACGTGCCGAGACGCGGCATCGGGGACAAATCTTTCGGTATTGCCGAGACTCTCGCATATGAAACTGGATTTTCTATACTTGAATTCATGAAAAATGCGCGTCAGTATACGGCAATATCCACAGGAGCTGCAAATTCAATGAGAGATTTTGCATATCTTATAGATTCGCTCAGGGAAGACGCTTCAAGAATGTGCGTTTCCGATCTTATTCGACGGGTTATCGATATCACTGGATACGGCGCTATGATCGATGAAATTAAGGAGAAAAACGAGAGGGAAGAGAGACAGAGCAACCTTGAAGAGCTTATATCGGCGGCTGTTCAGTATGAGGACAGCGCAGATGATCCGAATCTGCTCGAATTTCTTGAGGAAGTTGCGCTTGTTTCAGATATCGATAAGTACGATGAAGAAGCGGATGCTGTTGTTCTCATGACGATTCACAGCGCAAAGGGACTTGAGTTTCCTGTTGTATTCCTTCCCGGAATGGAAGAAAATATATTTCCTAGCTACATGACTGTTATGAATCCCGATGAAATTGAGGAAGAACGCCGTCTTGCATATGTTGCGATAACGCGTGCAAAGCGCAATCTTTACATAACTCACGTAAATGACAGAATGCTGAACGGAAGGACTCAGTACAATATGCTCTCCCGCTTTGCAGCGGAGATTCCTCAGGCTCTTGTTGAAAGGGCAGACGACGGAAACATAAGCGCAAGATCTTTTGCCCCGCGAAAGGCAGATTATGCCGTCAGAGAAGCAAATAAGGTAAAATCGGGCGCGAGAGCCGCAGGACTTGTCGAAGCAACACGCAGTACGCCAATACCGCAGCGTCAAAGCACGGGCAGTATTGAAAAGTTTAAGGCAGGTGACAGCATAAAGCACCCTGTTTTCGGCTCAGGCGTTATACTTTCCGTAAAACCTATGGGCGGAGATATTCTATACGAGATCGTATTTGAAAGCGCGGGAACAAAGCGATTGATGGCAACATATGCAAAGCTGAAACGTGCATGAGGCAGAGCATAGTAACAAATTTCAGTAAAGGCTCGGACAAGTTATGAAAGAATTTTCCGTATCCCTGAGGGATAAGCTGAAAAAAATGGACAAGACGGTGGCACTGACAGCTATTGCCATGACAGCGCTCAGTATTCTTGTGCTTTGGGGCGGTTCGGACGTGTTTAAGGGCGGACACCAGAAAGTTATTATACAGTGTGTTTCCGCTTCTCTCGGTATCATATTGATGATTGGAATATCTCTCCTTGATTATGATGAGGTATGCTCCAAATTTGAGCTTGTATTCTTTGCGGTATCGGTGGCGCTGATGCTCCTTACGATAGTTCTGAACCTAAATTCGTCAAGTTCCACCAATAAAAACTGGATAACGATAAAAGGGTTACCTTTCAGTATTCAGCCTGCGGAGTTTGTAAAAATAACGTTTATAATCACTTTTTCAAGGCACGTTGACCGCCTGAGAGATGAAATAAACAAAATAAAAAATGTTGCGATTTTGATGGTTCATGCAGGAATCATACTCGGACTTATTATGATAACCGGCGACCTCGGTACGGTTCTTGTTTATATGTTTATAGTAGCGGCGATACTGTTTGCAGCCGGACTGTCACTTTGGTATTTTGCTGCCGCCGCCCTCATTGTCGTTTTAGTAAGCCCGATATTATGGGGAAAGCTTAAAGTTTATCAGCAAAACCGTATCATAGTCGGATTCAATCCCGAGCTTGATCCTGAAGATTTCGGATATCAGGCGCTGATGAGTAAAAAAGCCATTATCTCGGGCGGATTTACGGGAGCAGGGATAAAAGGAGGCACTCAGTTCGGGAAAGTTCCCGCAGCTCACTCAGACTTTCTGTTCTGTGTGCTTGCGGAGAAGCTCGGATTCTTCGGAACGCTTACATATATTGTCCTTATGGCTGCGTTGATAATTCGCCTTTTGGTGCTTTCTCGCAGAACCCGAAAGGACTATGCGTCGCTTATATGCGTGGGAGTTGCGGCTGTGCTCATAGCTCAGACGCTTGAAAACATCGGGATGTGCCTTGCTATGCTTCCCGTTGTCGGAATCACGCTTCCGTTCTTTTCATACGGAGGATCGTCAATGCTAGCCATGTATATTGCTCTCGGAGTTATTCAGAGTATTTGCACGCATAACAAAAAATACTATTTTGAGCGTGAAACGTCAAGGCAGTAGCCTGATTCGGAGTGGAGATAATATGAGTAAGACTACAAAAGGAAGAATAGTTGACGCCGCATGGAGGCTTTTTTATGAACGAGGTTTTGATGAAACTAAGATCGAAGATATCGTCAGAGAGTCGGCAACCTCCAAAGGATCATTTTATCATTATTTCAACAGCAAGGACGAGCTTCTCGGATCTCTTGCATATCTTTTTGATGAGAAATATGCCGAGATCGAAAAAAATATCAACATTGAAGATGATCCGATAGATATTTTGCTTTATTTAAATCACGAGCTGTTTGTGATGATTGAGGATAATATTGATTTCTCGCTTCTCTCTCGCCTTTATTCCGCTCAGCTCATGCCGCGAGGGGGGAAAGAACTTCTAGACTATAACAGGTATTATTATAAGCTGCTTAATAAGATAATACTTCGCGGCAGAGAGAACGGCAAGCTTGATACAACACGCACTGCTAAGGATACGGTTCATTTGTACGCAATGTGCGAAAGGGCGATCATTTATGATTGGTGCATATCGGGCGGCAGCTATTCGCTTTCCGAATATGCCGCGCGAATTATGCCAATTTTTCTTTCAGCTTTGCGTGCAAAAAAGTGAATTCATATATTGTTTACACATTTTTATGGTAAAGTATCAGGAGCATTCTTTATTTTATTCTTTCTGAATTCCCCTTAAAATAAAGATAAAATATTTATTTATAACGACTGAGGTATAGAATTCGTTCTGTACCTCGGTTTATGTTGCGTTCTGTCGTTTTTTGTTTTATAATATTTTTGTAACATCTGTATGACTGTACAGATGACAATATTTTCAGCTTCTTAAGGAGGACTCAATGAAGCTTTTTGCATTTATTCTTTATTTTGCAGTGGTGCTTGGAATCGGAGTATATTTCTTCCTGCGCACGAAGAGTGCAAGCTCTAAGGATTACTTTCTCGGCGGACGCTCAATGGGACCGTGGGTCACTGCTATGAGCGCTCAGGCATCAGACATGAGCGGCTGGCTGCTTATGGGTTTCCCGGGCAGTATCGTGGCATTCGGTTTCGGTAAAATGTGGATAGGTATCGGTCTTGCTCTCGGAACGATTGCCAACTGGATCTTGGTTGCTCGGCGACTTCGCAGATTTTCCGTTGCGGCGGGAGACTCTATTACAATTCCCGAGTATCTGTCAAACAGGTTTGCGTCAAAGAATCCAGCTCTGCGTATCGTGTGTGCTGTAGTATTTCTTATCTGTTTCACTCTCTATGTCGCATCCGCTTTTGCGGCAGGCAAAGAGCTTTTCATCGATGTACTTCCGTCTCTCGCGGACAAGCCGAATCTTGCGATGTTTATATTTGCGGTAATTCTCATTTCATATACTTTCCTCGGCGGTTTTAAGGCTGTTTGTTATACGGACTTTTTCCAGGGAATTATGATGCTTGTTGCAATTCTTGCTGTTCCGATAATCATACTTTTCACAAAGAATCTTGATTTTGGGGCGATCAACAGCGGATTCGAGGGAACGGCGAATTACTTTGTTTCAAATCCGTTTTCGGCTACTCCCCAGGATATAATCTCAGGACTTGCATGGGGACTCGGATACTTCGGAATGCCTCATATTCTTGTTCGCTTTATGGGTATCCGAAAAGCGTCGATGGTTAAGAAATCAGCTACTGTAGCTTCAGTTTGGGTAGTGCTTTCACTTGGAGCGGCTATTCTTATAGCTCTTTTCGGAAGACTTCTTCATCCTGAGCTTATAGCGAACGGAACGCAGGAAACAGTGTTTATTGTGCTTTCAAACGATCTGTTCCCTCCGTTCATAGCAGGTGTGCTGCTTTCAGCCATCCTTGCAGCTGCTATGAGTACCGCTGATTCACAGCTTCTTGTAGCCTCATCATCATTTACAAGCGATATCTATAAAACGGTATTCAGACGTAAGGCGTCTGATAAAGAAGAACTTTGGATAGGCAGATGTGTCGTTATCATAGTTGCGGTCGTTGCTTATTTTATAGCTGCTAATCCGAACTGCGGAGGAATTATGGATCTTGTCGGAAACGCGTGGGCAGGCTTCGGCGCGGCGTTCGGACCTGTTATCCTTCTCTCGCTTTTCTGGAGAAGACTTACATATGCAGGAGCAATAACTGGAATTATAACGGGTATTGTGACTGACGTACTTTGGCTTAATTTCCTCTCTGAAAAAACGGGTATATATGAAATCGTTCCCGGATTTATAGTTTGTCTTATCGCAGCAGTTGCAGTTTCACTGATAGGTCCGAAGCCTTCTAAAGAGGTTACGGATATCTTCGACGCGGCAACATCAGCTGTTGAGGAATAAAATAAACATGTCGAGTGGCAGGGGATTTTCGGAATCTCCTGTCTTTCTTTATCTTTGTCCGATAATAAAAATACTGTTGAAACGATGCAAATAATAATGTATAATATAATGTGGTATTTTGCCACATGTTATTTAACGCACAGATAGGAACTAATAATAATGTTTAATATATTGAGTGATATATGGGCGCATCCGGGTGCAGTTCATGCACCTGTTGTGCCTTTTGATATTACAGATGTGAGTGTAGATGAGATAGAAGTGCATATAAAGGAGCTGAGAAGCCTCGGCTGCGATACATTGCTTATTACGGTTGATGAAGACTGCAAGGTAAGCGAAGCTGTGCTTGACGCTCTGTTTGCCGCTGCCTCATACAGACATATGCTTGTATTTATACATGAATCGATAGTTACAGCGTATACAGGAATGACTGATACCATGCTTCGCGCATGCAATCCCATGTCATGTTCGCATATTCTGAAAATATCGGATTCTCCTGTAGATAGTTACGGCGTCGGAGAAGAACTTGTATCAGAGCTTAATGTAAGATACAAAGACGGTGTGCTCGAAAATGCCGGGTCGATATCTCCTTCCGACAGGGCGGCAGCCGCTGAGAACAGAAAAATGTATATAAGTCTGAGCGCTGAAACTGATGGAATCGATCTTCTCGAGTGCAACACTGCGGAAATTCTTGTCGGTGCATTTGAGATATTTTTTGAGAGGTTCCGCGAAGTGTCGGCAGGGTCGCTTGTAGGGTTTAAAACCGACAGGATAAATCGATATGTAAGCTCCGACTGTATTTATTGGACATATGATATGATAGAGCGCTTTCACGCTCTCGGCGGAACGGATATCATACTTGTTTCTCTCCTTTCGGATAATCAGCCAAAGCGCCCAAGCCGCCATTATAAAGAAGGTCTTAGAATATATAAAAAGGCGCTTGCCGAACTTTTAAACGAAAGCTTTTGCAATCCTCTTTCCGAGTGGTGCGGAAAAAATTCGCTTTCTCTTACAGGTGAAGTGCCGTATGAATTTATAAGTGATATGTCATCAAGCTTTACATTGCCGATCTTCTCAGACGAGGGATTTGACTCGGTCAAAACTGACGGTGACAGCATATGGTTCAGTATCAAATGCCTTGCCGATATGGCGCGCGGAGAAGGATTTACGGGGGCAGGATATAAATGTAATTCTATGGATGCAGATTCGCTTATGAAAGAGGTAATGCTTGCCGTGTCTGCTTCATGCGCTTTGATTTTTCTCACCGACGGATTTGTTTTACGCTCTCACCTTAATGATATCGGCGTCAGACGAGAAGATATGCGTCAGATGTTTACCTATATCAAACGTCTGTCATCTCTCGGAACATCGTGCGGCTGTATGAGCGACGTTGCTGTGCTTTGCGATAACGGTATGATACCGTATTCGGGAGCTTCAAAACTGACTGCTATGGGGATAAAATTTAATTTTGTCTCTTTAAAGCAGTTGACGGAGCGTGCTCATATTCATAACGGAAAAGTACTGATTGATAAATTTGCATACAGTACGGTATTTGTTGATCCGCGTATCAGAATGTCGCCGCTTGATGTTAAAAAGCTCGGCGAGCTTCCCGTACAGGGAGGAAAAATGTATATCGGCAGCTCGTTTGGTGATTATGCAAAAAAGCACGTGAAAATTTCGGATTTTGACAAAGAATGCGCAGGGAAGGTCACTAAGCTTGAAACGATAAAAAGCGGATGCGAATTTCTTATATTACTTAATCGCTTCGATAAGGCTGTAAATCTGAATTTTAAAATCGATCTCGGAAAACGTGCATATACTTTTGATCCTGAAAGCGGAAATAAAACTGAGATCGTTCCTGACGGAACTATAGATGAGCCGTATAAATCAATTCATATAGCTTCCTATGGAATTTGCGTTATCGGTATGAATTCTGATGAATTTTCGGAAAAACCGCAGAGCGTACCTCTCAAAGTATCTGAGATCATTTCTCTGAAGCAGGGTGAAAATACAGTTGATATTCCTTTTTCGGATGATATGAAATGCTATATTTCTGTTGATTTGTTTGACGGAGCATTTTGCGATGTTATACTTAACGGAATTGAGGTCAAAAGAATTCTGTATCCGCCGTACAGTGCGGATATAACTGACATCGTGTCAGTCGGCGAAAATGTGCTGATCGTTAAATCTGAAGGAGATGTGCACGGTGCATGTCTGCATATATTCAGGAAATGCGATGCTGTGTCGGGGAAGACTGCATATACGGTTTCAGCGGCGGCGCTCGGTTGCAGGGTGAATCAGTATGAGACAGACGCTCTCTTACAGTCCTTTTCAAAGATGGGATATGCTAAAGTATCGTTCGGCACACCTGCCGATGTTACCGTTATCAACACATGCACCGTTACAAGTGAGAGCGATAGAAAGTCTCGCCAGATGATAAGGCGTGCGGCGTCTGTCAGTCCGGGATCTGTCGTTGTGGTAACCGGTTGCTATGCTGAAACGGGCAGAGCTAAAATTGAAGAGATAGACGGCGTAAAATGTATAGTCGGCAACGCATCAAAATCGGATATACCGTCTATTGCGCACTCCATTCTCACAGAAAACAAAGCTCCCGATATCGCAGTGTCGGATGTATCGGAGGCTCAATTTGATAATATGACACTGACAGAACCGCAGCGCGTACGCTCCTATATAAAAATTGAGGACGGATGCAACAATAAATGTTCGTATTGTATTATTCCGAAAGCGCGCGGCAGAGTTCGCTCAAAAGCCGCCGATGTTATATCGAAAGAGGGAAGAGCACTGCATGCGGCAGGCTGTCTTGAGGTTATTCTGACTGGTATAGAAGCCGCGTCATACGGCTCAGATTTCGGGCGTGACAGATATTACGGTGAATCACTTGCTTCGGTCATTGAAGAAATGGGAGTAATCGGCTTTGAGAGAATTGGTATGGGCTCTCTCGATCCTACGGTTATGAATTCTTCATTTGTTGAAAGAATTTCAAAAGTACCGCAGGTGCTTCCTCATTTTCATCTGTCTGTGCAGAGCGGCTCATCGCCGGTACTCGCTCGGATGAGAAGAAAATATAACGCGGATATGCTCCGCGATTGTATAGATCGGATCCGTCAGTCAATTCCCAACGTAATGCTTAGTGCGGATATAATCGTTGGATTCCCCGGCGAAAGCGAGGAGGAGTTCGGGGAAACCGTAGAATTTATAGAAAAAACGAAGTTTTTGCACCTGCATATTTTTCCGTATTCACCGCGAGAGGGAACTGAAGCGGCTGAGATGGAGTGTCAGCTCTCAAACGAAGAAAAAAGCCGCAGGCTTCATATTTTAGAGAAAAAGCAGCAAGAGATAAAACGCTCCTTGCTTGAAGAATATGTGGGGAGTCATAAAAATACTCCTGTGCGCGTGCTTGCGGAGCAGATAAAAAACGGACGAGTTATCGGTCATTCGGAACACTATGTCGAAATTGAGCTTGACTTGCCGACCTCAATTGAAAAGACTGATGAGCTTGTCGGAAAAGTTGTATGCGGTTATCTTACCGAAACTGACGGTGAGACATGTCGAGGTTATATATCTTAATGCAGATCGTGTTCCTGAAAATTAAATAGAGTTCAGTTCTGAAAGCGGAGGAAAATAAAAGAGGATTTGGGTCTTCGGAAAATATTCTTCCACTTTTTACGGTTCTACAAAAATATAAATGAAATTTTATATAATCTATTTACTGAATGATAATTTTGTGGTATACTATTCAGGTAAACAAAATAATCCGCCCTTAGCTCAGATGGATAGAGTACCGGATTCCGATTCCGATGGTCGTGGGTTCGACTCCCTCAGGGCGGGATAAACCGAAATGACTCATCAAAAAGGATGGGTCATTTTTAGTTTCCTGAAAATAGAAGAAATTCGAACTCGCAGGATTTCGGCGAAAAGAAAAAATGTCGGCAGCATGTTTTCCACCGAAAGAGAGAGGAAGAAAACGGTGGTGCTTCCGAATATGGCATATGGCGCAATAATCACACAGGAATGTTGTTAAATTTAATTCTATAGAGATAAAATATGAAACGAGAAATGATTGTAATTCCATATAACTACGATTGGAACAAGAGATACAGAAAGATACATTCGCTACTTTCGAGAATATTCAAAAACATTGAAGTAGATATTCAACATTTTGGTTCAACTGCTGTTGAAGGCATGCCTGCAAAACCTATTATTGATGTTATGGTTATTGTAAAAAATATTTCGAAGGTTGATGAATATAATACAAAAATGATCTGCGCCGGTTATGTACCAAAAGGTGAGAATGGTGTAACCGGCAGAAGATATTTTCAAAAGTTTGCTTGCGATGGAATCAATCATATTGAACATGTTCATTGTTATGAACAAGATAATCCCCATGTAATAGATGAATTGATGTTCCGCGATTACTTGAGAATTAACAAAGATGCCTTTGAAAAATACAAGAGAATCAAAATTGAAGCATCGGATAAATATAAATATTCACCTATTGAATACACCGAGTACAAATCACAGTGTATAACTGAAATTTTAGAGCGGGCAAGGGAATATTACAACGAGGGTTCAAATCCCTCATCCAAAATGTAAAAAATATCTTTTTTATAGCCGCTTGAAAAGTAAGAGAACGCTGCTCCGCAGCGTTCTCTTACTTTTCCCTTTATTTACTGATCTATTTCGGATTTAAAATATCGTACTGTATATCTCGGATCTGTCAAAAATCACAAAAGTTATAGTGAAAAAGCCGTCTCAGTTAACATTGCTGAAACGGCTTTTTATGTATAGATAATTTTATATCAGTTTTTCTCTTTGGTTATATTTTTTATCACAAAGAGAGTTCCGATTGTAAGAAGTATGCTGATCGGAAGCGTAATATACCATGATTTAACGAATGCCGCGATGATGTAGGATACAAACGAAATTGCAGCTACGGTAAGCGCATACGGAATTTGAGTTGATACATGATTGATATGGTCGCACTCAGCTCCGGCTGATGACATGATAGTGGTATCCGATATAGGAGATATGTGGTCTCCGCATACAGCACCTGCAAGGCATGCAGAGATTCCTATATAAAGAAGCTCGCTTGAAGCAGGGAAGATATTTACTACGATCGGAATGAGAATACCGAATGTTCCCCAAGACGTTCCGGTTGAAAATGCAAGGAAGCATGCTACAAGGAATATGATAGCGGGTAGGAAGTATGAAAGCCCTGAGGCCGCGTTATCCATAAGCTCTTTAACAAATTCATCAGCACCGAGAAGACTTGTGATGTTTTTCAGCGTTGTAGCAAATGTGAGAATTGTTATAGCGGGAACCATAGCTTTAAAGCCGTTCGGCAGACATTCCATAGCATCTTTAAACGATATTGTTCGTCTGAGAATGAGATAGATTACAGCGAAAATAACTGCAACTATTCCTCCCCAAGGCAATCCTACTGTTGCGTCAGTTCCTGCAAATGCGTCAATGAATCCTACGCCATAACCGATTCCTCCGACGTAAACAAGGGCGTAAACGCAAATAATTATAAGAACGGCAATCGGGATTATAAGATCGATAAGTTTGCCTTTTTTCTTAGCGGTATTCTCTGAAGCATTGGCAGAGACAAATTCACCTGTGGTAAAAAGATCGCCGTTGTTTATAGCATTTAACTCATGCTTTTTCATCGGTCCGTAATCGAACTTCATTAAGATTATTCCGAGAATGAATACAAACGTTAGAAGTGAATAAAAGTTGTAAGGAATAGCTCTGATGAAAAGCTGAAGTCCGGAATATCCGGTTCCTGATGAAAATTCGGAAACTGCTGCCGCCCACGAAGAAATAGGAGCGATCATACAAACAGGAGCAGCCGTTGCGTCAATAAGATAAGAAAGTTTTGCTCTCGAAATCTTATGCGAGTCTGTTACGGGTTTCATAACGCTTCCGACAGTTAAACAGTTAAAATAGTCGTCAATGAAGATCAGTATACCGAGAATAAATGTTGCAAGCATAGCTCCGGCACGTGTTTTGATATGTGTTTCAGCCCATCTTCCAAAAGCTGCCGAAGCGCCGGTTTTATTTATAAGCGCTACAAGCATTCCGAGCAATACTAAGAAAATGAATATTCCCGCACAGCTTTGAAGAGCGCCTATCATGCCGTCATTTATTATTACGTCAAGAGTTCCTGTAATCTTAAAGCCTGATGTCATTAAAGCTCCTGCCAATATACCTACAAAAAGTGAAGAGTAAACTTCTTTTGTTATAAGGGCAAGAACTATAGCAATTACCGGAGGTAGAAGCGACAGGGGGGTTGCGTAAAATCGATTTTCACTCGGTGTTTCTTCTTCTGTTACTTCCTCAGGAGTTGTACTTGAATCCAAAAGAGCTATGTCGAGTTCATCAGTACTTTCAGTTACAGCGGACTCCGCAACATTATCGTCTGAAGGGACTGCAATGACTACTGATGTCAGTGAGAATACCATGATTGTCGCGATTAACAGAAAAACAATCGGGGAACGCAGTTTTTGAAATAATCCTGTTTTTTTCATATACGTTATCTTTCATTTGCGGATTTAAATATGAGCCGCAAGTCCGAAAAAGTTAGATTTGCAGTAACACTGCATTTTTTCGGGAAAATATATTATTCTTATACAATTATATCATAATTTGTTAAGGATTACAATACTGTAATTAAAAAAACAAACATAATTCTAATTTCTATAACATTAAGCGACATTTTATATACTTTCTGTCATCAAAAGCGTAAGTGTCGATACTTTGAATATAAACATATAATTATCATTGAGGATATTTTCCTCAGAACAAAGAAAAACGGAAGGATAGTTTAGTTTATATGGATAATAAAAATGACAACATGACGCCGCGCGACCGCATTGATCTTGAATTTCTCAGGAATATTTTGAAAGACAACGGTATGTGTGGATGTAATGACATTGACGTTGGCAGAGGTGAGAATCGACAGGGCTGTGGCTGTGCAAAAAAGGAAAAAGAAAGAAGCTGCGGTTGTCGCGAGAGAAATGAAGAGAGACGTGGATGTGGCTGTGCAGAGAGAGAAAGAGAGAGAAACTGCGGCTGTCGTGAAAGAAATGAAGAGAGACGTGGATGCGGCTGTGCAGAGAGAGAAAGAGAGAGAAAC
>JAAWQR010000034.1 GCA_022800625.1 Clostridiales bacterium
GGTGCACAGTTATGCTTTGCGGAGCAAATTTTGCTTTAAGCTATATAAAACTTTGAGCTACATAATAAGATATATTTAAGCGGCTCGGAGCGAAAAATATGCTTTGTGCAAAACAAATTTTATTTGATATATTCAAGCGGAACGGATTGAAAGATATAATTTACGTTAAGTAAAGTTCTATTTGATTATCAAAGCTCAATTTACAGCCTAACGTATCGTTCTTTGAACAGCATACATGCTGTAGACTAACAACCACTGCGGAGCAATTTCCGCATTTTGACCGTGAGCCGCCACCATGTCCCCGCAAACTTCATTTCAGGCGAGTACCGAAGCAATATCGCCGCGGATTGCGCGGAAGTTATGCGGAGCACAAATCGGGGGGCGAGCTTCTCCTACATTCCGCTACGCGGAAGTAGAGGCGCAGCCCCGGAAGGCTTTTTTTGCGCCATTTCACGCCATAGGCGTGAATATGCGGCTTTCTTTCACGAAAAAAAGTGCGATATACGGATTCACACACTACTTCCGCATAGCGGAACGTAGGCACGAACAAAAATGGCGATAATCGGATATGTACGCTACTACATTCCGCGTAGCAGAACATAGTCACGAAAGAAAGTTCATGACAGCGGCTACTCAGGCACTGAAAATTTAGCTTAACTAAAGAAACTAAGAATTATAAAACAGCTCTGCATTCTCATCGCTTGCAGAGCTGTTTTTGTATGAATCGGAGCACTGTCCGATGTAAGATGAATTTACTCGCCTTCGCCGATAAGTCCGCTTACGTCAAGAAGTGAGCCTGAGCCTGTGACAGTAGGCAGCTTGCCGTCCCATTTCTGTATCTTCTCATATTCAACAACCTCAGGAGTAAGGCTGTCGGCGAGCTTTTTGTTCGCGTCTGCCTGAGCCTCAGCCCTTGTAAGTATCGCCTTAGCTTCAGCTTCCGCAACAACGATTGCCTGCTCCTGCTCCGTCTTTGTCTTTATC
This sequence comes from Clostridiales bacterium, assembly GCA_022800625.1. Lineage (GTDB taxonomy): Bacteria > Bacillota > Clostridia > Oscillospirales > CAG-272 > RUG11130. The sequence continues at coordinate 985 of JAAWQR010000034.1, forward strand.
AGATTCTGCTCCGCAACCTGCTTTGCCTCGATTGCTGCATTGAATTCTTCGGAAAAATCAAAGTTCACAATGTTGAATTTTTCAACCGAAATTCCGTATTCCGATACTTTTTCAACCAATGTTTCTTTGATCTCTTCTCCCACCTTTGCTCTCTCTGTTATCAGTTCCTCAGCCGTGTACTTCGCACTGACTGATTTCATGCTTTCCTGTACGGCAGGCAGCAGAATAACAGCTTCATAGTCACGCCCGATATTTGTGTAAATATTTGCACTCTCACTTCCTATTACACGGTAGTTTACCGCAATATTGCTGCTTACCGTCTGAAGGTCTCTTGATACGGCCGCCGCCTCGACCTCCTGCTTCTGTATCTTGTTGCTGATGATTACCACTTCCTGCACAAACGGTATACGCACATGAAGTCCTTCGCTTAAAACATTTTCCGACGCCTTGCCGAAAGTCAGTACAACTCCGCTGCATCCCGACGGAATTACAGTTACCGATGCTGCAATTACAATTGCAGCAAGGATTACGATGATCGCTGCGATGATTATGCTGCGTTTAACTTTTTTCAATCTTATGTCCTGCCTTTGTTTAGAATTTTGTTTGCCGCTCCTGCGGTTAAAATAATTCTACCATATAAGGCATCAATTTTCAATACTGCTTTTCAGAACATCAGAAAATTCCGTAAAATAAATGAAAAAATAATAAAAAAACAGTATAATTTTAATATTAAGGCTTAGATGTGAATAATATGTAAACTTCAGAACGGGTGTTTACTTTTTGAAAGAAATGTGGTATAATATAAACGTAATCAGTGATATAAATTATCGTGTAAATATCTTAAAAACGACAAAAGCTCTGTTTATTGCGTACATATCACATAAATATCGTTTATGTTTTTGAAAGCGTGCTGCAAAAAGCGCGGCGGAACGGGAGAAAAAATGTCTACATTGAGTGAAAAAGAACAGCGTATTCTCGATTATATAAAAGATAATATAGGCAAGAACGGCTATTCGCCGTCTATTCGCGATATACGCCGTGATCTTGACATAAAGAGCACATCTACGGTACATATGTATCTGGAACGTCTTGAAAAAAAAGGATATATACAAAAGGAAAACGGAAAGAGCAGAACGCTCAGAGTAGAAGGAACGGCTCCGACGGAGGGTAGCTCACTTACGAAAATTCCGATTGTCGGACGCGTTACAGCAGGTCTTCCTATCCTTGCTGTTGAAAATCATGACGGCTACATAACATATCCATTTTCAAAAGGGATTGCGGGGCGAGAGCTTTTCGCACTAAGAGTTATCGGTACAAGTATGATAGAAGCCGGTATTCTTGACGGAGATATCGTTATTGTTGAAAGAACACCCGTTGCCGAAAACGGGGAGATCATAGTAGCTCTCATTGACGATGAAGCTACAGTTAAGACTTTTTATAAGGAAAAAGGTCACTATCGCCTGCAGCCTCAGAACAGTACTATGGAACCTATCATTGTTGACAGCCTGTCCGTACTCGGACGAGTTATTGCTTCGATACGTTCGTATTGCTGACGGTAAAGTTTTGATAAAATAAATCATTGTGTTTTTGATATTTAAGGCGTGTATCATAGCAATAGAAATGAGTTTGTAATGTTTGACTATGCAAATAAACTTTTGAGAAGTGAATATAGGACCGATGCTGTGAGCGCCGCTCGTGCCCTACTCGGGCAGGTTCTGGTGACAGAGCTTGACGGAGTGCGGACTTCCGGAATTATCTCTGAGACCGAAGCGTATATGGGAAAGATCGACCGCGCATCACATGCGTGGGGAGGCAGAAGAACTGCACGCACTGAAACGATGTATGCAGAGGGCGGCATATCTTATGTCTATTTGATATACGGCATGTATTACTGTATGAATGTTGTTGTAAACGATAAAGAAATACCGGAAGCAGTTCTTATTCGTGAACTCATACCGCTTGAGGGCGTTGACACTATGCTGAGAAGACGCAAGGCGTCAAACCGCAGTGTGTCTTTGCGGCATCTCACCGACGGTCCCGGCAAGCTATGCCGTGCGCTTGGTATAGATAAAGCTTTAAATGCTGTTCCGCTTGACGGTGACAAAATGTATATTTGCGATCTTGGATATTCTCTCACAGGGGAAATTTGCGCAAGTGAAAGAATAAATATTGATTATGCAGGGGAGGACGCCCGCAAGCTATGGAGATTTACCATAGCTGTGGATGATCCGCTTCGCTCTTTGACGGCGGCACAATGACAGGTGTTGCCGTTTCACTTTTCGGAGAAAAATAAGGAAAAAAGGGTCAAATGGAAAAAAAATCGAGAATTAAATCGTACGGTGCGTCTCCTTTGCGCAGAATAGTCGCAGGTTTTATACTGATTATTATAGCAGGTACGCTGCTTTTGATGCTTCCTGCGGCAAGTGCGTCGGGAAAGAGCACGGACGCTGCAACTGCTGCATTTACTTCAGTAAGCGCAACATGTGTTACGGGACTTGTAAGAGTTGACACAGCACTTCATTGGAGTTTCTTCGGACAGGCAGTAATACTTTCCATGATACAGCTCGGCGGCGTAGGATTTATGTCGGTAACCGTAATGCTGCTCTCGGTAATAAGGCATAAGGTAACGCTTTCCGAACGGCTGACGCTTGCAAATTCTTTCGGCGTCGGAAAAATAGGCGGAATTATGGAACTGGTCAGAAAAATCGTCTTCGGTACGCTCATTTTCGAGCTTGCGGGAGCTGTAATCCTGTCAATTCGATTTATCCCGAAATTCGGATTTTTTCACGGATTATGGATGAGCATATTTCATTCCGTATCGGCATTCTGCAACGCGGGATTTGACATTCTCGGAAACGTCGGCGGCGAATTTTCAAGCATGTCCGCTTTAGGAGAAGATCCGACGGTGCTTCTGACGCTGTCAGCTCTGATTGTCATAGGCGGTATCGGATTTGTTGTATGGAATGATATATACGGAAAGATACGGTACGGTAAGCGAATCGGCGTGTATTCAAGACTTGTTCTTACAGTGACGCTGTCTTTGATGATTATCGGAACGCTCGGATTTTTCGCAGCGGAACATGATAATCCCCAAACTTTGGGAGGCATGTCGTTCGGCGGAAAAATAGTATCTTCGGTATTTCATTCAGCAACAACACGCACAGCAGGTTTTGCGGCAGCAGATCTCGGACAAACCCGGGAAATTACAAAATTTATGTTCCTGTTTCTTATGTTTGTCGGCGGTTCTTCAGGATCAACTGCGGGAGGTATTAAAACCGCCACTCTTGCTGTACTTGCCGCGGCTATCATTTCGGTTATGCGCGGAAAACGGAATACCGTTATCATGAAGCGTACCATTCCTCAGGAAACTGTACGTCAGGCTCTCGCTCTTGCCATGATACAGCTTTCTATAACCTTAGCGGCAGTGAGCGTTCTTATCGGTCAGGGAATTCCGCTGATGGAATCTCTGTTTGAATGTGTTTCGGCATCTGCTACTGTCGGACTGTCATTGTCTGTTACGCCTGTATTGCCGATAGCATCCGAAATTTGTATAATGCTTCTGATGTTTATAGGAAGGCTCGGAATCCTCACGCTGGCTTATGCAATGAAGAGGCGAGCATCTGACAGCTCTGCTAATTTTGAATATGCTTCGGTTGATATTTCGGTCGGCTGAGCTGAATATGAAATGATGGTACATAGTCGGAAATAATAGTTAAAGGAAAATAGATATGAAAAAAAGTTTTTGTGTTATCGGACTCGGTAAATTCGGAACGTCTCTTGCTCTTTCTCTTATGGAAAGAGGATGTCAGGTCACTGTAATTGACCATGATTCAGATGCTGTAAACAGCATAGCGGATAAGGTTACAAATGCCGTGATAGGAGAGCCTACAAATGAAAATGTGCTGCGCGGCGCAGGAGTTTCAGACTGTGACTGCGCGGTGGTCTGCACAGGCAACGGAGCCGGCACAGGCTCAAACGACAGCGTGCTTATAACGCTTATTTTAAAAGAACTGTCAGTTCGTACCGTTATCGCAAGGGCGATGTCGGATAAGCACCGCACGATACTATTGAAGGTCGGCGCGGATAAGGTTGTTTTCCCCGAAAAGGATTCGGGAGAAAAACTGGCTTCGCTTATCAGCCGAAACGGATTGCTTGATTATTTTGAATTTTCCGACGATTATTCAATAGCCGAAATTGCAGTACCCGCATCATGGATCGGGCGCTCTATCGCAGAAATGAATATACGCAGAAAATATAAGGTTACCGTAATAGCAGTTAAGCATCAAAACGGCAGAGTTGATATAACTCCGGAGCCTGATTATATTTTCCGCGAAGGCGACACGGTATCTGTTGTCGGAAAGAGTGAAAATGTAGACAGGATCTGCTCATAAATATCATCTGTTCGATATATAATTATATGTGAATTAGTCTTTTTAGTTAGAAATTTTTTTCCTCAGTCTTCACCCATGGCGCATAAACAGCAGGGACTGTATGCAGTGCATGAGAGCAGACCTTGCTGATTATACATAAATACCCCTAAAGTATAAAACCGGTGTAGTATAAAACACAGAAAGGCATGACCAAAACATGGAAAAAAGAAACTTTGACTCCTACCTGTTCCATGAGGGAACAAACTACAAATCTTATGATTATCTCGGCGCACATCAATATACAAAGGACGGCAATTATATCTGCTCTTTCAGAACATGGGCTCCGAATGCGGTAAGCGTATCTCTTGCGTCCGATTTTACGACATGGGACACGCCTCTGCCTATGAATCGTGTAACAGACGACGGCGTTTGGGAGACTACAATTGAAAATGACACGTCGTTTGAAGGCATGTTTTATAAATTTTCGATTACCGGCAGAGACGGTAAAACATATCTCAAATCAGATCCGTATGCGTTCTGTTCGGAGACCCTTGGAAGCAGCGCTTCAATAGTATATGATATTAATAAATTTTCATGGAGCGATGAAGAATGGCTGAAATCTCGCGCTGCTCGTCTTGAAAGCGATAAAAAGAAGGGGCACTTCTTCTCAGCTCCGATGAATATATATGAGCTTCATCTCGCATCATGGAAAACAAGAAACGGAGAAACTACTGCGGACGGAAAAAATTATATGTCGTACCGCGAGGCGGCAGACGAAATATCAGCTTATGTAAAGAACATGGGGTACACTCATATTGAGCTTATGCCTATTATGGAATATCCTTTTGACGGTTCATGGGGTTATCAAATCAGCTCATATTACGCGCCTACCTCACGCTTCGGTAAACCTGAAGATTTTGCATATTTTGTAAATAAAATGCACGAGACGGGAATCGGTGTTATTCTCGATTGGGTACCTGCGCATTTTCCGAAGGACAGACCGGGACTTTTTGAATTTGACGGAGAGCCTCTTTACGAATATCAGGGTGCCGATAAAATGGAACACCGCGGCTGGGGAACAAGATGTTTCGACGTAGGCAGATGCGAGGTACAGTCATTCCTAATTTCCAATGCGCTGTTTTGGATGAAAGAATATCATATCGACGGACTCAGGGTTGATGCCGTGGCTTCGATGCTTTACCTCGATTATGACAGAGGACCGGGTGAGTGGACTCCCAACGTAAACGGAGACAATAAAAATCTTGAAGCAATCGCATTTTTTCAGAAACTCAACAGTGCAGTATTCGCAGAGATTCCCGATGTGCTGATGATAGCCGAGGAGTCAACTGCATGGCCGATGGTTACAAAACCTGCCTCTGACGGAGGACTCGGCTTTAACTTCAAGTGGAATATGGGTTGGGCAAACGACATGTTTGAATACGTGGCGAGCGATCCGATCTACAGACAGTATGAACATAATAAGCTGACGTTCCCGATGATGTACGCTTATTCCGAAAATTTTGTTCTGCCCGTGTCACACGACGAGGTTGTTCACGGAAAGAAATCTTTGATTGATAAAATGTTCGGCTCATATGACGACAAATTTTCCGGAATGAGAGCATTCCTTGTAAATATGATGACGATGCCGGGTAAGAAGCTCATGTTTATGGGATGTGAATACGCACAGTTTAGGGAATGGGATTTTGCAAATCAGCTTGAATGGTTCATGACGGAATATCCGAGACACACCGAAATGCAGAGATTTGTGAGAGCGCTCAACAATCTATATGTATCAAGCCCCGAGCTTTGGGAAATAGACGATTCATGGGACGGCTTTGAGTGGATATATCCTAACAGTTCAGATATCAATGTTGTTGCGTATAAACGACGTGATATCAAAGGAAATGAACTTGTAACAGTTGTAAACTATTCTCCTGTAAAGCGTGAAAAATTTGTGCTTGATAAGATAAAACGAGGAAAATACACGCCTGTTATCAATTCGGATCTGTATGAATTCGGAGGCGGCGGTATCGGAAGCACCGAAGAGATAAAATCCGTAACGGAGGACGATGATAGAGAGACTCTGACATTTACTCTGCCGCCGCTTTGCGGAATTATTTTCCGCCGTACGGGAAGTCTGCCCGCAAAGGCAAAAAAGAAACAGACAGATGCAAAATCTCCGTCAAAAAAGGATACGGAAAAAAACAAAAAAACAAGCTCTGAAGAAGAAAGTAAAAAGGATAAAACAAAAAATACGAAAAAAGCAGAAACAAATTCATCCGCTAAGAAAACCGCCTCAAAGACTGCAAAATCAAAGAAAAAAAGCGAAAAAAACACAAATAAAGCCTGATACCGATTTCAGATTCGACTATTTAAAGGGTTTCACTCAGACAACAGTAAGATTCTGTAAATAAAAATTTTCTCCTTGCTATTCGGGAGAAAAGCAAGGAATCATAGGAGTCGCCTTATAGGCGCCCACGCGTAATATCAGTTAAATCAAGACAATAATAATTAAAGGTAGGTTCATAAGGTATGTATAAGAAACAACAATGTGTTGCAATGCTGCTTGCCGGAGGACAGGGAAGCAGACTTTACGCACTGACCGAAAAAACAGCGAAACCCGCGGTACCGTTCGGAGGGAAATACCGCATTATCGATTTTCCGCTATCTAATTGCGTTAATTCTCACATATATACTGTCGGAGTACTGACTCAGTATCAACCCCTTGTACTAAATGAATATATCGGAAACGGACAGCCCTGGGATCTCGACAGAATGCAGAGCGGAGTTATGGTTTTGCCTCCGTATCAGGGAAAAGACGGAGCAGATTGGTATAAAGGCACCGCAAATGCAATTTACCAGAACCTTGACTTTATAAGAAGGTATGATCCTGATTATGTGCTTGTACTCTCAGGCGACCACATATACAAAATGGATTATGCGGCAATGCTGAGAGAGCACAAAAAGAACGGCGCGGACTGCACGATAGCCGTGCTTAATGTAAGCCTTGAAGAAGCAAGCCGCTTCGGAATCATGAACACTGATGAGGACGGCAGGATACTCGAATTTGAAGAAAAGCCTGCGCATCCGAAATCGACAAACGCGTCAATGGGAATTTATATATTCGGCAGGGAGCTTCTTGAAAAATATCTTATCGCAGATGAAGCTGATCCGAATTCATCAAATGATTTCGGCAAAAATATAATTCCCGCAATGCTTGCCGACGGATGCAAAATGTATGCTTATCCCTTTGAAGGCTATTGGAAGGACGTAGGAACGATAGCTTCGCTTTGGAAAGCAAATATGGATCTTCTCGGAGACGAACCCGAGTTTGACCTGAGAGATAAAAATTGGAAAATATACTCAAGAAATGCTGCGATGCCGCCGCATCACGTAGGCGAAAAAGCCAAAATATCTAATTCGCTTATTACCGAGGGATGTGATATTGAAGGAATCGTTGAAAACTCAATTTTGTTCAGCGGGGTTAAAATTGAACGCGGAGCTTATATCAAAGATTCGGTTATAATGAGCGGCGTTACCGTGAAAGAGGGAGCAACCGTCAACTACAGTATAATTGATGAAAACTGTGAGCTTGGGCGCGGCTGTGTAATCGGCAGGACGAGAAATCCCGAGGAGGAAATAACCGTCATCGGATCGGATATTAAAATCGATGACGGAGATGATATACCCAGCGGATCTATGGTAAACGGAGCATGGATCGAAAGTAAAAAAGTCGGACAAATTTAAAATCAAATATTATCAAATCATAATTATTTGCCATTCGGCAGAACGGAGATAGAAATGACAGTTACAGGATTAATTTTTTCCAATATTCACGACACTAACCTGCCCGAGCTTACAAAGAAACGCACAGTTGCGTCTGTCCCCTTCGGAAGCAGGTACAGATTTATTGATTTCGCGCTTTCCAATATGGTAAATTCAAATATATATGATATAAACGTTATTACACACTACAACTATCAATCTCTGATGGATCACGTCGGCAGTGGAAAGGATTGGGATCTTGCACGCCGTTCGGGAGGTGTCAAAATACTTCCTCCGTATATTACGGCGTATGCGAATAACGTAAATAGACTTTATACTTCCCGTCTTGAAGCTCTTAAAAGCGTAAGCTATATTATTGACAGGATAACTTCAGATTATGTGGTTATGTCGGACTGCGATGTTATCTGCAATATTGATTTTAATGAGCTGATAAAATTTCATATCGATTCGGGAGCCGATATGACAATGGCAGTAAAATCTGTAGAGCTTGATGAAAAATCTGCTGAAAACAGTGTGCTATACATGTCCGACGGTGACGGTATTGCAACAGATGTTCTTGCTAACCCAAAAAAATTCTCAGGCAAAGCCGATATGGCTTTGAATATATGCGTTATAAACCGTGCTTTTCTTCAGCAAACGGTATACGATGCAATAGCTCACGGATATACAAGCATGACAAGAGACGTAATACTGAAAAATATTAAAACACGCAAGTTCGCCGTTATGCGATACGACGGATATTTCGCCTGCATTCGATCTTTTGCCGATTACTACAAATATAACATGGAGCTTGTTAAAAACGAAGACGCAAGAGATTCCCTGTTCAATGTAAAAGGCAGACCGATCTATACTAAGATCAGAAATTCAGGTCCGACTCATTACAGCAACTCGTCTCTTGCCAAAAATTCGTTCATTGCAGACGGTTGTGTGATTGAAGGAAATGTGGAAAATTCAATCATATTCCGCGGCGTTAAAGTAAGCCGAAATGCTACAGTGCGAAACTCGATCCTGATGCAGGACACTTATGTGGGCAACGGAGCATACATTAACTGCGTGGTCAGCGATAAAAACGTCTTTATAAAAGACGGCAGACTACTCTCAGGAACAGAAGAAATGCCCTACTGCATCGAAAAACGCCGTACTGTATAGGAGAACGGGGAGAATACGATGGGGAAACTTTTATAAAAGTTCCCCCATACCCCCTCAAAATTTTTGAGAAAATTTTTTATGAGTTTGAGCGAAGACATGCTGTCAAAGCTACAGTGTATGTAAGCATGGTCCGCCGTACTTAATAAAAATTTCCCATTCTAAAGTTTTTTGGTCTTGCTTTTTTACAAAAAAGCAAGTGGGGTATGGGGCAGCGCCCCATAATATACTATTCTCAAAAATTTTATGAGTATGAGCGCAGACATGCTGTCAAACTAAAGTGATATGTAAGCATAGCATGACTTATTAATAAATTTCTTCCTAAAGTTTTTTGGTCTTGCTTTTTTACAAAAAAGCAAGCGGAAGTGCGGGACAGAGTCCCATAATAAAATCAACGGAGAAAAATTATGAAAATACTTTATGTAGCATCAGAGGCGTTGCCGTTTGTATCAACGGGCGGACTTGCAGATGTAGTAGGATCTCTTCCTGCGGCGGTACGCCGTGCGATGGGAACAAAAACAACGGATGTTAGGGTAGTGATACCCATGTATCCGAAAGTAAAGTCAATGATTGACGACAAGTTTGAGCTTGTTGACGAAGGCAGTGTTCATCTATCATGGAGGGAGCAGTACTGCGGAATTTGGAAGACGGTACGCGGGGGTGTAACCTTCTACTTTATTGATAATGAATACTATTTTACCAGAAATTGTCTGTACGGCGAATTTGACGACGCAGAACGCTTTGCATATTTCGGAAAAGCCGTGATCCGTCTTATGGAGGTTACGGGTTTTATTCCCGATATTATGCACGCCAACGACTGGCAGAGTGCGCTTGCCGTGATCTATCTTAAGCAAACGGCAGGACGCGGACCGCTCGGAAAAGTGCGTGTGCTCTTTACAATACACAATATAGAATATCAGGGTAAATACGACATGGCGCTGCTCGGAGATGTGTTTGCACTCGGTCCGAGCGATCGCCAAACAGTCGAATATAACGGACTGATAAATCTTCTCAAAGGCGCTATCGTATGCGCAGATAAAGTAAGTACTGTAAGTGAAAGGTATTCAAATGAGATTTTGACGGAATACTATTCATCGGGACTTCATCATATTCTTCGTGCTTCAAGGGATAAGCTGACGGGAATCACCAACGGAATTGATACGGAATATTATAATCCTGCAAAGGATACGGATATCGTAAAAAAATATTCAGTACGCGATATATCGGGAAAAGCTGCGAATAAAGCAGAGCTTCGCTCTATCTGCGGATTCGGCGGAGACGAGAGCGCACCGATAATTACAATGGTGTCGCGTCTTACAGGGCATAAAGGCTTTGATCTTGTCCGCCGTGTCATGGGAGACATACTCGATCAGACAAACGTATGCTTTGCCGTGCTCGGCACAGGGGAGCCTGAATATGAGAACTTCTTCCGTGAGATGGCGTGGCGGCGTCCTGACAGAATTGCTGTCAGACTTGAATATAATAAAGCGCTTTCAAAGAAATTCTATGCAGGCGGAGATATGTTCCTTATGCCGTCAAAGAGCGAGCCTTGCGGACTGTCGCAAATGATCGCTTCAAGATACGGAAATGTTCCGATAGTCAGAGAAACGGGCGGACTTTATGATACTGTCAAGCCGTTTAATGAGTATACCGGAGAAGGCAACGGATTCTCCTTTACTAATTATAACGCGCATGATATGCTGGCTGTCATAAAATATGCGATAGGCAAATATTATGATAAAAATTGCTGGGATAAGATAGTTCATAATGTTATGAGCGTAGATTTTTCATGGAACGCTTCCGCCGTGAAGTATGCACAACTGTATGAATCAATGCTTGACTATTGAATGCCGACATCCGGGTGCTACTTTCGGAAGGTTAGGGCAAAAATATAAAAATTAAAGAAAAGGTACGGTTACAATCAAACTAATGAGTAATATCACACAGACAAAGGCTGAGATCAGAGAATCTATCGAAGATAAGCTAATACGATATTTCGGAGTGCGTTCCGATGAAGCAACAAAGGATCAGATTTACCGTGCGGTTGTAATGAGCGTTAAGGATATTCTTTCCGAAAACAGGGGAGAATTCCGTGAAAAAATGAGACAGCAAAAAACAAAAAGGGTATATTATCTCTGCATGGAATTTCTTGTCGGAAAGACGCTGAAAAATGCACTCGGCAACCTCGGACTAGCAGATGAATATTCAGAAGTTCTTTCGGATATGGGGTTTGACATAGCGGACGCATATGATATAGATCCCGATCCGGGACTGGGAAACGGAGGACTCGGCCGCCTTGCCGCATGCTTTATGGATTCTCTTACAACGCTTGATTATCCTGCGACGGGATTTTCCATATGCTATGAATACGGATTCTTTAAGCAGAAGCTTATATACGGAAATCAGGTAGAGCTTCCCGATACTTGGATGGTAAAGGGAGACGTTTGGCTGAATCCCCGTACCGATAAGGCTTGTACTGTCAGGATGGGCGGAACGGTTCATGAAAGATGGCACGACGGAAAATGCGATATAGTTTATGAAAACTGCAACGAAGTTCGCGCAATACCGTATGATTTGTTTATATCAGGCTCAGATACAGATGCTGTGAACAACCTGAGACTTTGGCGTGCGGCAGATACCACAAGCTTTGATATGAGTCTCATTTCACAGGGCGAGTATATCAAGGCTATGCAGGAAACATCTAACGCGGAAATAATTTCAAAGGTGCTTTATCCGTCTGACGACCATGACGAAGGAAAGCTTCTTCGCCTGTCACAGCAGTACTTTTTGGTGTCGGCTTCTCTGCAGAACATTATAAGCGATCACCTTGCACTTTACGGAACTCTTGAAAATTTCGCCGATAAAACAGCAATTCATATAAACGATACTCACCCGGCGCTCTGTATTCCCGAGCTTATGAGAATACTCATCGATATTTATTCCTATACGTGGGAAAAAGCATGGGATACAGTCACAAAGGTTGTATCATATACTAACCATACGGTTCTTCCCGAGGCGCTTGAATCGTGGAATGTTGAGCTTTTCCGCCTTGAGCTTCCGAGAATATATATGATAACCGAGGAAATCAACCGCCGCCTGTGCGCCGATCTTTGGAATATGTATCCGGGAGATTGGGATCGTATATCCAGAATGTCGATCGTTGCATATTCTCAGGTCAGAATGGCTAATCTGAGCGTTGCTGCATCTCATACGGTAAACGGAGTTTCAGCCCTCCATTCCGATATTCTGAAGAAAACAGTGTTCCATGATTTTTATAAAGCATATCCTGAGAAATTTACAAATGTAACCAACGGTATAGCTCACAGACGCTGGCTGTGTTATTCAAATCCCGGACTTTCAAGCCTCCTTGATGAGACCATTGGCACGGACTACAGAAAAGATCCCGAAAAACTTTCCGACTTTGCATCTTTCCAAAACGACTCATCGGTACTTGATAAACTGAAAGAAATTAAATATGAAAACAAGCTTGCGTTCTCAAAGCATTATTTCAGTAAAACAGGCATTGCGCTCGACGTAAATTCCGTATTTGATACGCAGGTCAAAAGAATGCACGAGTATAAAAGACAGCTTCTGAATGTTTTGAAGATACTGTCGCTCTATACCGAGCTTAAAAATAATCCTCATGCAGATATAATGCCTACGACATTCATATTCGGCGGAAAAGCTGCAAGCGGATATTATATGGCAAAGAGCATCATAAGGCTTATATGGAGTCTCGGAGAAGAGATCGCACGTGATCCTGCCGCACGTGATATTCTCAGAGTTGTATATGTTGAGGATTACAATGTAAGCGAAGCCGAGCTTTTAATGCCTGCTACAGATATAAGCGAACAGATATCGCTTGCAGGAAAGGAAGCCAGCGGAACAGGCTGCATGAAATTCATGATTAACGGAGCGCTGACTCTCGGCACGCTTGACGGGGCGAATGTTGAAATACGAGATGCTGTCGGCAACGATAATATTTATATTTTCGGACTTACCGACAGTCAGGTAGATGAACTGTGGAAACGCGGCTACGAATCGGTTAAATATTATATGCAGAGTGAAAGACTTCGCCGCTCTATCGATTTCCTTTCACAAAATACTTTAGCCGATAATGATTTCTCATCTATTGTAAGCTATTTGCTCTATTTGCACGGTGTAGCAGACCCGTATATGTGTCTTGCCGATTTTGATTCATATACTGCGACTTTTGACAGAATGATGAAGGACTATAAAGACGATAAGGCATGGAGCCGTAAATCGCTTATCAATATCGCAGGTGCGGGATATTTTGCCGCAGACAGAAGTATAAAGGATTATGCAGAGAATATATGGAAATTAAAGGCTATAAAGTAACTGAATGTAAATATGAGATCGAAAAGGGACGGGACGCGTCCCTTTTCGGCGCGCTTGAGAGCGGAGAAAAATTCGTTTTTACTCTGAATGTACCGGGAGAATGGAATGCAAAATCAGCGGAATTTATGATCCATTCGGACGGATATGAAGGAGATGTAAAGTGGATAATTATTCCCATGACAATAAGCGACAAAAATTCTGACAAATTCACTTTAGAGATCGACACGGCAGAGCTTGCATGCGGGCTTGTACGAGTGCCGTTCGGGTTGTTTTATTATAAATACCGCGTATGCGGCGACGGATTTGCCCGTGAATTCGGCGGAGAGGGCGTATGCGAATTACAAGATGCCGAAAATTGCGGGGAACGTCAGCTTTTGATATATAAGAAAAAAAGTTTGTCTTACGGGGCATCTCACAGTGCGTACGGTCGGGGAATTATTTATCACATATTTGTTGACAGATTTCGCCGCAGCGGAAAATGCGGATTAAAAGAAGGAGCGCGGATTGATTCCGATTGGAACGGCGGTACACCTCAATTTGCACTGAAACCCGGTGATCCGCTTCCGAATAATGTGTTTTTCGGCGGAGATCTCTACGGAATTATTGAAAAGCTGCCGTATATTGCGTCTCTCGGCACGAGTGTGATATATTTGTCTCCTGTATTCGACGCAGCAACAAATCATAAGTATGACACAGGAGATTACATGAGCGTGGACATTATGTTCGGCGGTGACGAGGCGCTTGAAAAGCTTTGTTCGGAAGCCGAAAAATACGGAATTGAGATTATGCTCGACGGAGTGTTCAATCATACGGGCAGTGACAGCATATATTTTAATAAAAACGGGCGCTACAGCTCTCTCGGAGCATATCAGTCAAAATCGTCTCCGTACAGCAGGTGGTATAATTTTGCGAGCTTCCCCGAAAAGTACGAATCATGGTGGGGCGTTGATATTTTACCGAGGGTAAACAGCGCCGACGAAACATACCGCGGCTTTATTTGCTCCTCTGTTCTGCCGAAGTGGTCGGGTATTGGTATTAAGCACTGGCGGCTTGATGTTGCAGACGAGCTGTCTGAGCTGTTTTTAGAAGATTTCAGCAAAGCTGTATCAGAGCAGTCTGAGGATTCGGTTGTTATCGGAGAGGTTTGGGAAGATGCGTCAGATAAAGTAAGCTACGGACGCCGCAGACATTATCTGAGCGGCGGACTACTTACATCAGTTATGAATTATCCGCTCAGAAATGCTGTCCTGTCATATATCAGATTTGGGGATTCTGAGCTTCTGCGGCTTGCGACAGAAGGACTGTACAGACGGTATCCGAAGGAAGCTTCGGACTGCTTAATGAATTTTCTCGGAACTCACGATACGGAGCGCGCGATATCGGTGCTTGGAGATGATGATTTTTATGGTCTGACGAATACCGAATTATCTAAAAGGCGAATGAACACTGAACAGAAAGAACGTGCAGGCCGCCTGCTTGTCGAAGCCTATGCGATAATATGTGCCCTTCCCGGCGTACCGTGCGTGTTTTACGGCGATGAGGCGGGACTTGAAGGCTACAGAGATCCGTTTTGCCGCCGCCCGTTTCCGTGGGGACACGAGGACGCTGAAATTTCCGCAGAATATAAAAAACTCGGCATGATCCGACGGAAATGTTCGCTCCTGAAGGACGCATATTTTGAAATTGAAACTCTTGACGAAAGCTGCTTCGCATTCATTCGCCGTCCGACAGACGGAGAGAACGAGAGCCTTCTTGCCGTTATAAATAATACAGACAATGAGTTGCGGTATGCTCTTAATGGAGATTTTCATGATTTTAACGGCTGCAATTACATCGGAAATGTGATTTTGCCGCCGCGAGGCTGGATTTATCTTACGGGAATGACAGAAAATAAAGATTAAGCTAAATTTAATAATAAGTTAGCATAAAGTACATGTTATTGTGGTACAATTTGACTATAGGAATATGTTGCGTCACGGAAACGGAGGGAGAACAAAGGTAACAGAGACACGTATAAGCGTAAGTCTGAAAATCAGAGAGAAATGCGTAAATTGCGCACTTTTCGCTGTTTTGTATAAGCAAAATTAAGTCGGATTTATACGGCTTTACTGCCGCGTCGGCGGCTTAACGGAGATTATTATGAATGTACCGATGCTATTATCGCCGAAGGTAAGCACGGCGTATCTTGAATATAATGCGACCCTGAGACAGGGCGTTGAAAAGTTCCGCGCGCACGGGTACTCTGCAGTTCCCGTGCTTAACGAAGACGGATATTATATGGGAACAGTTTCGGAAGGAGATTTCCTGAAATACATATTAAATAAAGGAAAGCTGTCGCTGAAGGATCTTGAAAGCGTAAGAATATGTGATATACTTCGCGACGGATTCAACGATCCTGTAAACATCGACGCGTCGATAGACGATTTGATTGATCGTCTGATGGATTCAAACTTTGTTCCGGTAGTTGACGGTCGGGGATGTTTTGTCGGAATTGTAACGAGAAAACGGATGCTTGAATATTTGAGAAAATAAATAACATGGCTGTAATGTTTTCGCATAACGGAAAGCAGTACAGCCATGCTGTATTTATTCCATGCAGAATTGGTTTTAAATATAAAAAAATCCTGTCTATCCGCACATTAAAACGGATAGGCAGGATAAGTTACTTTCGGGATAAACACGGGATCTGAGTCTATCGCACATATCGCGATGTGCGGCACGCCGACGGAAGAGGTATTCCGAAGTCCAAATGCGCATTCAACCCCAATATTTTATATTCTGAGTTTGTCAGTTAATGCTGACAGCTCCGCCGTTTATAAAATACCGTCACAGGCAATCCCTGAGTTCAGGACATGAGAATCGGCAGCTTCTCATGCAGACAGAACTTTGTTTTTTCCCCGAAAGGTAACTCTCCGAAGAGGAATTCTTCGTTTGAGACAAGGTCTCAGATGAAGAAAGGTAATAATATCGGACAGACTGTTTCCGTATGAAGAAAGCATATCATACGAAAACAGCTTTGCCGAATAAGCTACTTTCAGGTAAATCCGCATCTGCGGCGAAGAAACTCGGGACTGTGGATTATCGCACACTTTGCGGTGCGCGGCGCGTATGCGGTAATATCCGCATTCCAAAACGCATTTATCCCCAACACTTTATCTATAATATAGACTGACAGCTAACGCTTGCAGTGCACTTGCAACGGTGATATTTCGCATACATTCACTAATTGACAAAATTAAACAAATGTGATAAAATATCAATGTCGCAGAAGTGGCTTAGGTGTTGTGGAGTGCAACCCCTGAGTTCGGACATGAGGAGCGCCAACTTCTCATGTTCGCTGCGATACTTTTTTATACCCGAAAGACAACTTCATGATGAATAAATCCTTCGCAGTATACTGTCAGTTTATTAAGTTGTTATAATATAACTCCTGCACGGACTTGTCAAAAGGTTCACATCCTTTGTTTGAAAAATAAATAAAGAAAAATCGGACGTATGTGCGACAAAACACATCCGT
>JAAWQR010000035.1 GCA_022800625.1 Clostridiales bacterium
ATGTTTTGCGGAGCACAGTAAAGGGGTGAGCTTCTAGGGGGCGAAGCCACCTCGAAGGTTTTCTTTGGCATCTTTCTTTTATAAAAGAAAGTGCGGAAAAAGCGGCTTCGCACGCACTGCGATATCAGCAAAACTGAAAAAATAACGCGCATGCAAAAACAATGCGGATAGGCAAAGTGTGTAAAAAGTGCAGAAATAAACCGGCTTTGCAGCTACTGCGCCTTTAGCAAAACTTAAGAGGCGCCAAAAAAAGCGCCTCTCATACTCATTATTAAGCTTTATCCCACAAACTCGTTGTATATCGCAACGAGCGCACGGTTGAAATCATTTTCGTCAACGGCAATAATAATATTAAGCTCAGATGAGCCTTGATCTATCATCTTTATGTTAATATCTGCCTCAGATACGGCTTTCAGAACCTTAAATGCTGTTCCTTTAGCCTTTATCATTCCGCGTCCGACAACGGCGATTATTGCAAGTCCGTCCTCGACAGCTACAGTATCAGGCTCAACAGTCGAACAAATACGGTTGATTATCCTCTCTCGGCTCTCTGCAATTTCCGCAGTATTCAGAATAACGCTCATTGTATCGATGCCCGACGGCAGGTGCTCAAAGGATACGCCTTCTTTCTCTATTGCTTCAAGAACCTTACGTCCGAAGCCTGTCTCAGAGTTCATCATATCCTTTTCGATAGCAATAACGGAAAAGCCTTTTTTTCCTGCGATTCCCGTAATGACCGTTTTTGGATCATATTTGTCTGTTATCGGAACGATCATCGTTCCTCGTGCGTCGGGATTATTTGTATTTCGGATATTTATAGGTATACCTGCAAGCCTTACCGGGAATGTCGCATCCTCGTGAAGAACGCCTGCTCCCATGTACGACAGCTCGCGAAGCTCTCGATAGGTTATAGTTTCAATAACCTTCGGATGGGGTACGATACGGGGATCAGCCATAAGGAATCCGTCAACGTCGGTCCAATTTTCGTATATTTCGGCAACGACTGCTCGTGCAACAATAGAACCTGTGATATCAGATCCTCCGCGTGAGAAGGTTTTTATCGTGCCGTTAGGCATTGATCCGTAGAAACCGGGAATTACGGCTCTCTCGTGATGCTTTAGTTCAGCTGAAAGAAGCGTATTTGTCATTTCCGCATCAAAGACTCCGTCGTCTCTGAATTTTATAAACGCCGCAGGATCGATAAAATCATATCCGATAAACGCTGCTAATATCTTACCGTTGAGATATTCCCCACGGCTTGCCGCATAGTCGCGTCCTGCGTGGTGCATGATGGACCATTTAATGTGTACATATTCATCAGACAGGTCAAGATCAACTCCGAGAGAAGCTACAATATCGTTATATCTCTCTATAATCTTTTCAAATGCGGAATCTATCTCACCGCCCGAAACCGATATACTATAGCACTCATAAAGAAGATCGGTTACTTTATCGTCTCCCGAAAATCTCTTTCCGGGCGCTGACGGAACAACATACCGTCTCGCAGGGTCTGACTCAATGATAGATTTAACTTTTCTAAACTGTTCTGCATCGGCAAGAGAGCTTCCGCCGAATTTTAACACCTTTATGCCGAGCTCTGCGGCATCTCTGTTTTCACTAATCAATTTTACATCCTCTGAATTAAATACTTAAATTATATTATATTGTACGCAGTGAAACTTGTCAATGTGTTTTTTCAACAAATATATCGTTTTTTGTTTTTTGAATGATATATATTTTTATGCTGATTTCATATACTTTCGCTAAGCAAAACGTAAGCGTAATGAAAGTGCGAAGAATCCCCCGTAATTCGCCTTAAAAACTTCATGATTTCTTGACATTACAAATACTTTATGATATAATAATTCTGTATGAATATATAATAAGGAAATATTTTAAGCCGACCGTTAAAACGACGGATCGGACGGATTGGAGCACCCCTATGGACAATATCGGCGACCTGTCTGCCATATGGCAAATCATGCTTGCTGACATAAGAGAAGATAAAACCATGCCCGAAACTGCGATTGATCTTTGGTTCGGAAAGCTTAATATGGTCTCTCTTTCGCCCGACAAAGTCGTGTTTGCCGCAGACTGTGAAATGAAACGCGGCATAATAGCCGGAAAATATACAGACTTTTTGGCTGAACATACATACAGAGTTATCGGCTTCAATCCTGAAGTTGAGATCATTGTAGATCCGTCGCTTGCCGACGCCGTTCCTGAAGACGATTCGGTTAATTCTCCTCTTAAGAGAATGAGAGAGCTTAAAGCCAAGCATGAAGCCGAAGAAAAGCTTTCACAGAAAAGAGAATTCTCTGACAATAAAACTGCCGAAGATAAAACAAATTCCGATTTTTCTTTTTTCGGCGACGAAAATGAAGAAGACGGAGTATCCTTTGCCGAAAGCGCAGCTATGGAGCTTGAAGAAAGACTTATATCCGAGCATATGAAAAAAACAAAAGCGGAAAATTCCGCCGCTTCAAGCTCAGGCGAAAAGCGTCTTTCTTTCAATTCCGACTATACATTTGAGAACTTTATTGTCGGTTCTTCAAATAAGCTTGCGCACGCTGCCGCTTTTTCCGTTGCTGAAAGTCCCGGACAAAAATATAACCCTCTTTTCATTTACGGACACAGCGGACTCGGAAAAACTCATCTTATGTACGCCATAGCTAACAGAATTCTTGAAAAAGATTCTTCAAAGAAAGTTATTTACGTTAAAGGTGAGGAATTCATGAATCAGCTTATTGAATCCCTCAGAGTTCAAAAAAACTCGGAATTCCGTGAAAAATACCGCAAAGCCGATATGCTTCTTATCGACGATATTCAGTTTATTGCAGGTAAAGAATCAACTCAGCAGGAATTTTTCCATACATTCGACGCACTTTATGAGGATCATAAGCAGCTTATCATCACATCTGATAAGCCGCCGCGCGAAATGGTAACGCTTGAGGAAAGAATCCGCAGCCGCTTTGAAAGCGGACTTATAATCGATATTCAGCCGCCGGATTTTGAACTGCGTCTCGCTATCCTTCAAAACAAAGCCGACGCTAACAATCTTGTAATTCCCACAGATGTTATGACTTATCTTGCAGAAAGACTTCAATCTAACATCAGACAGATCGAGGGAGTTATAAAAAAACTCGGCGCCAATCATTTTCTGTACGGTATGCCCGTCACTATGGAAATGGTTCGTTCCTCAATTCCCGAATTTATTAAGGAATCCGAATCGGAGACCGATCTTGTAAATAAGATAATCGAATGTGTGGCGCGCCGCTTTAATACGACTCCTGCCGATATATACGGACGTAAGAGAACTAAAGAGATAAAAAATGCACGCAATGTGGCTATGAAGATAATCCGAGATATGACAACTCTGTCTCTGCCCAAAATAGGAGCTATTATGGGTAACCGCGATTACAGCACAGTCCATTCAAATCTGCTTGCCGTTGACAAGCAGGTATCTTGCGATCCCGAGCTTGAAAGCACAATTTCCGATATTATAAAAGAAGTAAAGAGAATGTAGCTGCACTACCCGCGCTGCTTCATAATCTCACCTGACATCGCGACAGACAGGATTTTAAATTTTCCACAGGCAGGGATAAATTTCTGTATTTTCTCTGTCACGGGCGTTTTATGCCCATGCAGTGTTGAAAAATCTTAGTTTTGAGGTGGGTTTTCAACATGATGTTGAAAACTATGTGGAAAACCTATTTAAATTATGTGCAAAAGCTGTGGAAAACTTAATTTATGCTTTGTTTTACGTCGAATTAGGTCTTTGAAAACGAATTTTCATATTGATTCATGTATGTTGAATACACAGAGACAAAATATTCGTCAGAATACCGAATGTTTAAAACTTTGGCGGATTTGAAATTTTGTTGAAAACTTAAAATTTGACCTTTTTTGTCTTTTTTGTACGATTTAAGGTAATTTTACCTCGAAATGAAGAGTTTTCAATATTATCCGTTATTATAAGCGATGTTATAACAATGTATTTTCAAATTGCTGAAGGTTATCAAAATCCCCGTTTATCAGGCATAATTTAACTTTTCCATGTTTCCCCATACCCCTACTGCTGCTACTGCTAAACTTATATATTATTTTATTTATCTTATTTACTTTATTAAGGGTGTGAATATAAAAAAAGCTTTCTTGTCGCACCATTATCACGATATGCAATTATTACGAAAAAATATATAAAACTATCATAGAAAGGAATAACCGCAATGAAGGTTGTTTTCGACAAATCAGAACTTTTATCGGCAATCATACCTGCTGCCGGTATCTCACAAATAAAAAATACTCTTACTACCATAGAAGGTCTTCTTTTTGAATGTCCTCCCGACATTAAAATGGGAGATTTTGACGGAGATACTACGGATATGTGCCGTATTTCTGCTTTTGACCTTGAAAAAGGTCTCAGAACTTCACTCAAATGCAAAATTTATGAGGAAGGCAAATATGTAATAAACGCTTCTAAGATTCTGCAAATCGTTCGTGCCCTGCCCGACGGAGAAATAACAATAGAAATAGACAACTCACTTCGCGCAGTAGTCTCGGGAGGAAACAGCAGTTTTGAAATCTCGGTATCTCCCGGAGAAGATTTTCCCACAATGCCTATGTTTAAGGGAGATCGCAGATATACATTCCCTCAGCATATCATAAGAGATATGATAAACGAAACTATGTTTGCTGCAGCTCAAAACGATCAGCGTCCTGCATATAACGGAGAATTTCTGAAAATAGGCGACGGACGTGCAACTTTTGTTGCCTGTGACGGAAACAGGCTGTCATGCGTTTCAGCTGAAGTTGATCCCGACTCTCCGGAATGTGAGATCATAATTCCCGCAAAGTTTTTAGGCGAGCTGTCAAGGATGCTTCATGATAGTGAAGACGAGGTTACAATGATCATAGGCAACAAGCATATCATATTTAAAATAGATACGATATACTTCTTCTGCCGCATGATAGAAAGCAAATATCTTGATTATGAAAAGGTTCTTCCGCGCAGTTTTGGAGCTGAAGCATACCTTTCACCGGCCGAGCTCAAAGCCGCGCTTGAAAGAGCGTCGATCATCAGTGAAGATAAGCTGGGCGGTAACAGCAAGGCTTATATTAAAATGGTATTTGCGGGAGAAAAAATAGATATTTCCTGTGTATCAACAAGCGGAAGTATATTTGAAACAGTTCCTGCGGCGATTACGGGGGACGAGATGACTATAGGATTTACCTGCCGACTACTTCTTGACGCTCTTCGCGGAATGCCGGACGGCGTATCGAGAATAAGAATCGGTATGAACGGTGCCGACAAGGGAATCTGCATTGAGCCGTCATACGGTTCAAGCTTTATAAAACTTGAAAACAGAGCGGAGGCTGCGCCCGATGAAAAATCCGATGATGAAAAAACAGAAGATTTTGTATACTTCATCATGCCGCGCAGAATGAACGGCTGACATGCTGATACACATCGGAAACGAATATCTTGTGAGAGCGCGTGACGTTATAGGGATATTTGATCTTGACGGTGACATAACTCCGCAGATAACAACAGAATTTTTAAAGGCTTCTCAGAAAAACGGACGGTGTGAGTCGGCAGTGCTTGATCTTCCGCGTTCGTTTGTGCTGACGGAAAAAGACGGAAAAGAAAAAGTTATTCTTTCTCATCTTTCTTCGTCGGCTCTCGGCGAGAGAAGCTCTTCACTTATGAAAAATTTCAGTCCTCATTCAAATGTGAGAGAAGAGAACTCTTCTTTCTTTAAAAAGAAAGAAGCAAAGAAATTTTAAGAAGACATGTTTAAAAAAGGTTTACAGACAAAACGTAAGAAACAGACTGAGAAAGGGACACGCTTCTTTCTTCAAAAAGAAAGAAGCAAAGAAACTTTAAGAAGGCATGTTAAAAAAAGGCATACAGACATAACGGATATCTGAAACTTGAGATGACATGTTTGAAAAGATATATGAGTTGAAGCACAGATTCAAAGAAAGACTTAGTTTTATTTTACGTCTGTGCTTACACAATGTAAAAATATCTTAATAAAGCTTTAAGGGGGTACGGGGGAATTTTTTCGAAAAATCCTCCGACGTATCCCAAACGTTCCCCATAATACAGAAAGGCATGGTTAGAAGCATGGCGGAAAATGAACAGATAATCGACATGACAAACGAGGCTGAAGACAACACACCTGATCAGAAATACGATGAAAGTCAGATACAGGTGCTTGAAGGTCTTGAAGCTGTAAGAAAGCGTCCGGGAATGTACATAGGAACGACTTCGGTACGCGGACTGCATCACCTTGTTTATGAAATTGTCGATAACTCCATAGACGAGGCGATGGCTGGAAGGTGCGATGAGATTAAGGTCGTACTGCATCCTGACGGAAGCGTATCCGTTTCAGATAACGGACGAGGAGTTCCCTCACAGATGCACCACAAAATGCACAAGCCTACGATGGAGGTTGTATTCTCCGTGCTTCATGCGGGAGGAAAATTCGGAGGCAGCGGATATAAGATATCGGGAGGACTTCACGGAGTCGGAGCGTCTGTTGTTAACGCCCTTTCCGAGTGGTTTGAAGCAGATAACTGCTACGACGGAAAGAGATATACAATGCGCTTTGAAAAAGGAGTTGTAGCAAGACCTTTTGAATGCGTCGGAGACGCTGATGGACGGCACGGACTTACAGTAAGATTCAAGCCGGATGCAGAAATCTTCACTGATACTACCGAATTTGATATAAATATGCTGCTGACAAGACTTCGCGAGCAGGCTTTTCTTAATGCGGGAATACGCATAATAATAAAAGACGAGAGAAAAAAGGTTGAGTCAGAGGACGACGGAAACATTGATCCCGATATAAAGCGGATGCTTGCAGCTGCTGATGAATCGAGTGCTTCATCGACAGACAGAACGGCAGACGGTGTCGAGAACGGAGCAGACGAAGAATTATCCGTTGAGACTGCCGAGGAAAAGAGCGTCGCGCAGATGAAGAGCGAGAGCGGAAGCGAATATATCGAGGACGGATATAAAGTATATGACCTTATGTATGAGGGCGGTATAAAAAGCTTTGTTTCTCACCTAAATCAGGCAAAGCATGCAAGCGTTGTGCACCCCGATGTAATATACATGCGCGCAAAAAAAGGCGATATAACAGCCGAAGTTGCCATGCAGTACAACGACAGCTATAACGAAACTATAGTGACATTTGCGAATAACATGTCAACTATAGACGGCGGTACACATGAGACAGGCTTTAAAACTGCTATAACAAAGGTACTTAACGAATATGCACGCAAGAGCGGAGCGCTGAAAGACAGCGACAAAAACCTTACAGGAGAGGATGCACGTGAAGGTCTTTGTGCCGTAGTATCTGTAAAGCTTCCCGACGCACAGTTCGAGAGCCAGACAAAAGCAAAGCTCGGTAACTCTGAGGTAAGATCGATTGTTGACAATATTGTTAGCGAAAAGCTTTCCGAATATTACGAAGAAAATCCGTCTGTTGCAAAGGCGATAGTAGAAAAATCTCTTGCCGCGTCGAGAGCAAGGGAGGCTGCGCGCAAGGCGCGTGAGCTTACCCGCCGTAAAGGCTTCCTTGAAGGCTCAAGTCTTCCCGGAAAGCTTGCCGACTGCCAGGAAAAGAGAGCTGATCTGACTGAAGTGTATCTCGTAGAGGGAGACTCCGCGGGAGGTTCGGCAAAGAGCGGACGCGACAGCCGTTATCAGGCGATCCTGCCGCTTAGAGGTAAGGTTTTGAATGTTGAAAAATCAAGGCTTGACAAGGTATATTCCAATCAGTCGCTTATACCGATTATACAGGCGCTGGGATGCGGAATCGGCGAAGATTTCGATATTGAAAAGCTGAGATACGGTAAGATAATTATAATGGCGGATGCCGACGTAGACGGTGCTCACATACAGATACTTTTGCTGACGTTCTTTTTTCGTCACATGAGACCGCTTATCGACGGAGGTCACGTATATCTTGCACAGCCGCCGCTGTATAAGATAAAATCGAGAGGCGGTCATGAGGAATATGCATTCTCGGACGATGAAAGAGATGAAATATCAGAAAGACTAGGCGGAAACCTGTCGATCGAGCGATACAAAGGTCTCGGTGAGATGGACGCGGAGCAGCTTTGGGAGACGACAATGGATCCCGAAACGCGCACTCTGTTGAAGGTGGAAGTTGAGGATGCTATGGCATGCGATGAAGCTTTCTCGCTCCTGATGGGCGACGATGTTGTGCCGCGCCGTGAATTCATCGAACAAAACGCAAAATTCGTTGAAAATCTCGATGTGTGAGGGGACGGGGGAACGAATTCCCGACACCTCAAAAAACTTAAGATTACATTTTGAAAAAAGAGATGACAGTGTGATTTTGGCTGAAATCAAAAACCTAATGATGTGGCGAATACATACGGATACATACCAAAGCGTGCGCTTAAGACTAAATTAAAGCTTTTTGAGAAGTGTTAAGTCTGTACGCAAATACTTCCCTGCGGAGCGATCTCTGTATTGTGGACGGAATTCGACACCATGTCCCCGCCGACTTCATTTCAGAAAAATAACGTAGCTTTCTACTTACGCGTAGCGGAATGTAGGGTGAACAGCGCGGAAGTTATGCGAAGCATGCACCGAAAGAACGACTTTCTTCGGCACTTTCTTTCCTCGCGGAAAGAAAGTGCATCACAGGCTTCACATGCAATTATGTGTCGGATAGATTTAATAACAGATGACAAATCGAAATATTGTGCTCAAATAAATTAAAGCGTGAGTCAAAGATAGAATTAAAGTTTTAATATGATTTTATAGAAAATTCTCAGCATTCTTTAAGAACGAAACAAGAAACCGAGGTGCCTATGGCAGACAAACATTTAAACGATAACATAGAATTTCCCGATCAGGCGATAGTGCCTATCGGAATGGAAAAAAGGGTTAAAAAAGCCTTTCTTGATTATTCCATGTCGGTCATCGTGCAGAGAGCTCTGCCTGATGTAAGAGACGGAATGAAGCCCGGTCAGAGAAGAATTATGTACGCTATGTACGAGGATAATTTGACTCACGACAAGCCTTTCAGAAAATCTGCAACGACGGTCGGTAATGTGCTCGGTAGATATCATCCTCACGGAGACTCTGCCGTATACGGAACAATGGTCCGTATGGCACAGGATTTTTCATACAGATATCCGCTTGTACAGGGACACGGTAACTTCGGTTCTGTAGACGGAGACGGCGCTGCAGCATACCGTTACACAGAGGCAAGACTTTCCAAAATATCAGCTGAGCTGATGGCGGATATAGAGAAAAACGTCATCGACTGGGATATGAACTTTGATAACAGCCGCCGAGAGCCGACTGTTCTGCCTACAAAATTCCCGAACCTGCTTGTAAACGGAAGCATCGGAATTGCTGTAGGTATGGCAACAAATATCCCACCGCATAACCTTTCTGAGGTAATAGACGGAACGATTTTCCTTATGGATAATCCCGCCGCAGGTGTTACCGAAATTATGCAGTATATCAAGGGACCTGACTTTCCGACTAAGGCTACAATATTCGGAACGCGCGGCATTTATGAAGCATATTCCACAGGCCGCGGCAAGGTTATGGTGCGCGCAAAGGCTGAGGTTGATGAAGAAAAGCGCCGCATAATAATAACCGAGATTCCGTATATGGTCAACAAGAGCGAGCTTATAAAGAGTATGGCGGAGCAGGTGAGAGACAAACGTATCGAAGGCGTAACCGATGTTCGCGACGAATCGGGACGCGCAGGTATGCGTATCGTTATCGAATATAAGCGTGATGCGAACGGTCAGGTCATACTTAATCAATTTTATAAATATACTAAGCTTCAGGACACCTGCGCCATAAATATGCTGGCTCTCGTAAACGGAGAGCCGAAAGTTCTCGGAATCCGTCAGATTCTCGGAAATTATATTGCTTTCCGCAAAGATGTAACTGTCAGAAGAATCAGATTTGATCTTGATCGTGCTCTCCGCGAAGCTCATATCAACGAGGGATATAAGATAGCGACGGATAATATCGATGAAGTAATAAATATTATCCGTAATTCACCCGATACGCCGACAGCAAAAACAAGACTTTCTGAAAGATTTGCTCTCTCCGATGAGCAGACTCAGGCGATAGTCAGCATGACGCTCGGACGTCTTTCGGGACTTGAAAGACAAAAGGTTGAGGATAAGCTTGTTGAGCTTTACGCTGCAATAGATGAATACCGTGCGATACTTGCCGATCCTGAAAAAATCAAAGACATTATCAGAGATGAGCTTCTTGAAGTAAAACGCAAGTACGGAGACGGCAGACTTACAAAAATCGAAGAATATCACGACGAAATAATGCTTGAGGATCTTATTGAGCGTCATCGCTGTGTTATAACCTTAACTCATGCAGGGTATATTAAGCGTCAGCCGGCTGATTCATATTCTGCACAGAGCAGAGGCGGTAAGGGCAGACGCGGAATGGCAACAAAGGAAGAGGATTATATTGAGCGTCTTATATCTGTTGATTCTCATTCAAATCTGATGTTGTTTACCAACCGCGGCAGAGTATATACTATGAAGGCATACAGAGTTCCCGAAGCAAGCTTCAATGCCAAAGGAACAAATATCGTAAACCTTGTAGATCTTACCGAAGGAGAAGCGATTACCGCTATTCTTTCTGTAGGAGACATATCGTCTGAAAAATCCGAATCTGCAAATCTTGTAATGATAACCCGTCAGGGCGTTATAAAACGTACAGCTATTTCTGAATTTGCATATCAGAGACGCGGAGGAAAAATTGCAATAACACTTGACGAGGGAGATGAGCTGATGTTTGTCTCCGAAACAGACGGAAAATCAGATATTATGATTGCGACCGAGACAGGTCTTGCCGCAAGATTTTCCGAATACAGAGTAAGCGTAATGGGAAGAAGCGCTCACGGTGTTCGCGGTATCCGACTAATGGGAGACGACAGAGTTGCCGGAGCTGTAGTAATTCCTAAAAAAGAAAACGACGAGGACAGCGGAGAGCGTCTCATAATGATAACCGAGAACGGATACGGAAAACGCCTTGACGAGCGTCATTTTGAAAATAAAGGACGCGGAATCAAAGGAATGTGCTGCTACAAGATAAGTGAGAAAACGGGAAAACTTGTGGGTATCGAATCTGTTTCTTCCGAGGACGACATTTTGATGATAACCAATGAGGGACTTGTTATCCGTACTCACTGCGATGAAATTCCTGAATACGGAAGAACGGCGGCGGGAGTTATTGTTATGCGTCTCGGAGAGGATGCAAAAATCGTAAACTTCACTACTACCGAAAAAGCGTCGGAAGAAGACGAGGACGAAAATGAGGAAACAAATGTAAATGAAGTTTCTTCTCCCGCAGGTGAAGAGCCGGCGAACAATGACAACACAGAAGGAGAAAACGTTAATGACTGACACATCAAAAATAAGAATAGCTCTCGACGGACCGAGCGGAGCGGGAAAATCAACGATAGCTAAGGCAGTTGCAGCTAAACTCGGACTTGTATATGTAGATACGGGCGCGCTGTACAGAAGCGTCGGACTTTACGCTATCGAAAATGGGATCGATGCTGACGACACTGACGCTATTATAGCATCACTTGATAAGATAGATATAAAAATGACGTATGAAAACGGCACACAGAAAGTATATCTGAACGGATCTGACGTAGGAAACAGGATTCGCACACCCGAAGCTTCAAAATATGCTTCTGTTGTATCAAAAATACCGCGCGTACGAGAATTTTTGCTCGGTCTTCAGAGAGAAAGAGCAGAAGAAGGCGGCGTTATCATGGACGGACGCGACATCGGAACGAGCATTATACCCGATGCGGAGCTTAAAGTATTTATGACAGCAAGCGCAGAAGCAAGAGCAAAAAGAAGATTCCTTGAGCTTGAAGAAAAGGGAATGCCTCAGCCGTACGACGAAGTACTGAGAGATATAGAAGCACGCGATAAGTCTGACCGCGAGCGTGAGACCGCGCCATGCAAGCCTGCGCCGGATGCTGTTCAATTTGTGAATGACGATTACGGGATCGAAGAATCCGCCGACTATATAATCTCACTTATAGAGAATCTGTAGGAGACGCGATGGGGCGTCGCCTCAAACTTCGCTAAGGGAACTTTTTGAAAAAAGTTCCCTTAGAACCCTCAAAAACTTTTGAAAAGAATGTTTTATTGGTTTGAGCGCAGACGGAACGATGGATTCAGACCAATGTTATGTCTGTATCAAGATTTATTGAAATATCCTTTAAAAGTTTTTGGGTTCTCAGGGCTTTTTTCAAAAAG
The DNA here is from genome assembly GCA_022800625.1 of Clostridiales bacterium. Lineage (GTDB taxonomy): Bacteria > Bacillota > Clostridia > Oscillospirales > CAG-272 > RUG11130. Next base: position 12,316 of record JAAWQR010000035.1, read on the forward strand.
ACCTGAGCCGTCGGAGACAAAAATCGACTTTTGAGAAGAATATTTTATAGGGCTAAGCGCAGACGGAACAATGGATTCAGACCAATGTTATGTCTGTATCAAGACTTATTGAAATATCCTCTAAAAGTTTTTGGGTTCTTAGGTCTTTTTTCAAAAAGACCTAAGCCGTCGGAGACAAAATAAAATCATAAATTCAAGGAGAAATATTATGCCATACGTTTTACTTGTAATAGCCGTAATTATTTTGTTGCTCATATTCTGCAATGTACGTATCGTGCCGCAGGCAGCGGAAGAGGTTGTAGAATTTCTCGGAAAATACAAAACAACATGGAGCGCGGGCGTTCATGTCAAAGTTCCGTTTTTTGAGAGAGTTGCAAAGAGAGTAACGCTGAAGGAGCAGGTGCTTGATTCACCTCCGCAGGCTGTTATCACAAAAGATAACGTAACAATGCAAATAGATACTGTTGTATATTTCAGCATATTTAATGCGAAGCTTTACGCTTACGGAGCGGTAAATCCGATAAGCGCGCTTGAAAATCTGACGGCTACAACACTGCGTAATATCGTCGGCGAAATGGAGCTTGACGGAACGCTTACATCGCGCGACACGATCAACGGAAAAATGGCGGCTATCCTCGATGAGGCGACCGACCAGTGGGGAATAAAGGTCAACCGTGTTGAGCTTAAAAACATAATTCCTCCGTCTGAGATACAGAGCGCGATGGAAAAGCAGATGAAGGCAGAGCGCGACAGACGTGAAACGCTTCTTCAGGCAGAAGGACATAAAGCCGCGTCGATCACCCGTGCGGAGGGAGAAAAGCAAGCTATGATACTTGCTGCCGAGGGTGAGCGAGATGCAAGGATTGCAAGAGCGCAGGGTGAAGCACAGGCAATTTATCTTGCAAAAGAGGCGGAGGCGAAAGGTCTTGCACTTCTCAGAGAAGCGGGAGCGGACGCCGCTGTTCTTGAGCTGAAAAAATATGAAGCTCTTGTAAAGATGGCAGACGGCAAAGCGTCAAAAATCATAATCCCGACCGACGCTGTGAGTGCAGTTAAGAAAAACGTAATTTTTTCCGAAACAGCAGGAGTCGGAGATGTAACGCGTGAAGCGGCAGATGATCCGATTCCCGAGGAGAGCGATCCGTGCTGCGACAGATTCAAAGAAGAAAATCTGGACGAAAACAAGGATGAATAATATATTATGCGATAATCGTCGGAGTTCCTCCGACCGAGGTTTGAAAACTATCGTTCAGCCGCATTGACGGCAAAAGAAAAGATGAAATTTATTAACCGATTATGTTTTGTCTGAAAATGTATTTTTATCTTGACAAAGTATAAATATCCATGTATACTGTATATAATAAAACTGTATTTTATAAATATACAGGCTAAAATTTAATTAAATAATCGGCTTCGTGAGCGGAAAAATTATGAGAGCCGAAGTCGCCGCAGAGCGGCGGGGAAAGGGTTATTATGAAAAAGCTGTTAAGCATAATTCTTGCAGGCATGATGCTTGCTGCATCCGCACTTGTTTTCTCATCTTGCGGAAAAGATGAAGGCGGAAAAACATCCGATACAGGAAACGGAGAGAAAAAAGATGCTATAATTGTTCAGACAAACGCATTCTTTGCTCCGTTTGAATATTATGACGGAACTGAAATTGTCGGAGTTGACGTTGACGTTATGAACAAGGTCGGTGAAAAACTCGGACGTAAGATTGAATTCACAAATGTTGACTTTCAGGCTATTGTTGATAACGTTGCTGCAGGTAAGGTTTGCGACTGCGGCGCTGCCGGAATCACAATTACACCCGACAGAAGCGAAAAAGTGGATTTCTCAACTCCTTACTATACATCGGTTCAGTATGTTATCTGGTCAGAAGATGCTGAGATGAACACAGTTGATGATAAATATGTTCTGTGGGATGATCTTGCAGGCAAGAAGATCGGTGTTCAGACCGATACAACTGGTAATATCTTTGTCGACGGTGAGATCAATGCTACCGAGGACAATGAGGATTATGGATATAACGGTGTTCTTCTTGATAAGGGCGCAACTCTTGTAAACTTTGATAATGCACAGCTTGCGGCCGATGCTGTAAGAGCAAATCAGATCGATGTTGTTGTAATTGATGAGCTTCCGGCTCAGTTTATCACAGATAAAAATGACGGCTTCAAGTGTCTGCCTCTTTACTATGCAGGTAAAGACGGAGAAGAAGATACTCCGACTACTGAGGACTACGCAATCTGCGTAACTAAAGGAAATGATGAGCTTCTTAAAGCTATAAACGAAGTTCTTGCGGATATGATGAAAAAAGATGATAACGGTGAAAATGAAATCGACCGTCTTCTCATGAAGCACATGGGTCTTGAAGGCTAAAAATTCAGACTGATAAAACTTAACTGAATATATCTTCTCGGCAATCGGTGTTATATTCTTATTCACCCGTTGCCGAGACGGCTATATACGGAAATTTTTGAAAGGATCTGTTATAATGAGATTTATAAATCAGGTCATTGAGCTTCTGACTTCGGGAAAATACATGGGAATGATATTTTCGGGACTCAGGCTTACAGTGCTGATATCCCTCGGAGCAATAGCACTTGGACTTTTTCTCGGAACTGTTGTAGCTCTTGTTACAATATCAAAGAAAAACTGTTTCACGGCAGTGCCAAAAGCAATATGCAAAGTATACATAACAATAATACGCGGAACTCCTATGGCTCTACAGCTTTATATTATGTATTTTGTTATTTTTGCTATCCGAGGTTTTCCTCAGATTTTAACCGCAATTATCGCATTTGGTATAAATTCGGGCGCTTACGTGGCTGAGAATATCAGAGCGGGAATTTTGTCTGTTGATATCGGACAGACGGAAGCAGGGCGCGCACTTGGACTTTCAAGTGTAACGACTATGGTAAATATTATCATTCCGCAGGCGATAAAGAATGTTATTCCCGCAATCGGTAATGAGCTGATTGCGCTTATTAAGGAGACGTCTATCGTCAGCATGATAGGAATGTACGATCTGACTCAGGCGGCAAAAATTATAGGAAGCGGTCAAAATATGGCAAGCTACATAGTGCCGATGAGCGTAACGGCGGTATTCTATCTTGCAATTGTATATCTGCTCACATTTATTATAAAAATGATTGAAAGGAGACTCAGAGCAAGTGATAAGCGTTAGAAATTTATATAAAAGCTTCGGAGATGTTCAGGTGCTTAAGAGTCTCTCATGCGAGATAGAGAAAGGCGAATGCGTTGTAATTATCGGTCCGTCGGGAAGCGGAAAAAGCACGCTTCTCAGGTGCATGAATTTGCTTGAAGAGCCGACATACGGTGAAATTTGGCTTGACGACAAGCTTATTACGGAAGTTGATCCGTATCTTCACATTGAAGCAATTGAAAAATCGAGAACTTTTGAAAGTCTTACGTCAGGCGGACTTTCCCATGATGAGGCAATATTGAAGATAAAAAAAGATGATCTGCTTCACAAAAGCGAAGGATCTGAATTCAGCAAATATTGCCGAGGTATATATAAAGAAAATCATTTGAATATCAATCAGGCACGCCAAAGAATGGGCATGGTATTCCAGCATTTTAATCTGTTTAACAATCTGACGGTAATGCAGAATCTGACTCTTGCTCCCACAAAGCTGAAGCTGAGGACAAAGCAGGAGGCAGAAGAAAAAGCTACTGAGCTTTTAAACAGGATCGGACTTTACGACAAGCGTGACGAGTATCCGAGCAAGCTGTCGGGCGGACAGAAGCAAAGAATCGCGATAATCCGTGCGCTTTGCATGGATCCCGAGGTGATGCTGTTCGACGAGCCGACATCGGCGCTTGATCCCGAAATGGTAGGCGAGGTGCTTGATGTTATGAAAACTCTTGCCTCAGAGGGAATGACGATGGCAGTCGTAACGCACGAAATGGGTTTTGCGAGGGAAGTTGCAGACAGAGTTCTCTTTATAGACGGGGGAGATATTGCGGAAGAAGGAACGCCGGATGAGTTGTTTACGTCACCCAAAACCGACCGCGCCCGCGAATTTTTGAGCAAGGTGTTGTAGGGAACGATGCGGAGAACGATGTGGGGAAACTTTTGAAAAAAGTTCCCCCACGCCCGCTCAAAACTTTTAAGAAGAAGAGTATATTGGTTTAAGCGCATGAATTCAGATGTAATTTATATTTGTGCTCAAATAAAAAAATGTTTTACAATAATTTCAGATAGGGAGTCTTATATAAAGACTCCCTATCTGAGTATTTATATAATTATATTGCAATAAAAATATAAATATTTTTAATAAATAGACATATTATTATTGACAAATTTGATTATATATGAAATAATAAATGAATAGCACTGATAAGCTAAAATATTAACAATTTTAGCTTTTGAGAATAAAAAATTTTTTTTGAGAACTTTGTAATGAAAAGAGCAATTAGCGCAATCCTTGCTTCCTCAATGATTTTGGGAATATCAGCTACAGTATTATCAGCTGATATAAAAGCTAAAGAAGGCAGTCAACAGATGGTTTCAGTAGAAACAGAGGGCATTTTTAAATATAACGGTAATGGAGATTTACTAAAAGTGAATCCGTTTCATTGTCGAGAAATCAGATTGTTAGTAATTCTGTTGATAATCTAAATAACGTAGGGATAATCACAGCCTCTCCGACGAACGACACAGATCTTTATAAAATTGATGAAGGACGTTCACTTTATTTGAGCACAGCTTCGGACACACAACATGTCCATGCTCAAACTAAAAAAATCTTCAAAAAATTTTCGCGGGGGAGTCTGAGGGGGAGCCTTTTATAAAAGGCT
>JAAWQR010000036.1 GCA_022800625.1 Clostridiales bacterium
GCAGATCTTAAGATCTGCTCTTTCTTTATTAGTTTATAGGTCATTACCTTATGACTTGCCTTTTTTGTTTTTCTTATCTTTTGATTCAGCTCGTTTTGATTTTTTCTTTGCGATGTATTTTCGTATCATATCTTCGTTGATTATCAGAACTATTACAGTGCCGACGATCAGAGTTGACACTATAAATACGCGTATAAGCAGTCCGTAATTATATTTGACGCTTCGCTCAACGACGCTCTTTTCTATCGTTTCTGGAGCTGTTGTTTGGTCTGCTGTCTCTGTATCGGTATCACTTTTGTCGGGCGTATAAATGACTTTAAATGTCATGTCAGATGCGCCCATGATTCCTGTTATCTCTTCCATATCAGGCGTATAGCCATCAATATCGGGAGATTTTATGCTGAATTCTTCTCCCGCTTCAAGCTCTGCCGTGTAAGGCTCGGCAACGGTATTGCGGCGCTTGTCGGTGTAGTTTATCATGAGCAGATATTTTCTTGGCTCAAGAATGCTGTAATAGGCGTATTTAACTCCCGAAAACGGCGCTATACCTTCAATTGTTATGGTAGCGGTTCCGATTTCAATATTATCCGAATAGGTGAGACGGTAATGCACGTTTTCTATAAGGTTTAGACCGTTATATTGAATTGTTGGGTACAGTACCCTCTCTTCACCGTTGTATTCAAGTCCGTAAAGTCCGGATACAACAAAGGATTCGGCGGGAATTCCCGACACTGCATGACCTTCTGCGTCAAATGTTATACCTCCGTATGTTGTGTTAGATATCATTGAGCCGTCATTGTCGAAAACATAAATATAATTGCCTATCATTGTCATTCCGCTGAAAAGTTCGCTGCCTGTAAGAAAATAAGTCTTTCCGCCGAGCATGATCATTATATTATCTCCGATCATTCGCCCGTCTTCTCCGAAATTGTATCCGTCGCGGGACGTGCTCTTTACCATCTCTCCGCTGTCTGAGAAGCAGTAAATTGCAGAACCGATGATCTGATATCCCGTGACATACTGTCCGCCTTGCAAATAATATGTTGAGCCGTCAGCCGTAAAAAAATCTCCGTCAAGCAGTAAATACCCGCTCTGATCAAAGCTGTATGACACACCTCCTACAGCGGCAGTTCCCGTGAGGAATTTGTCACCGTCATAATATCGGAAGGATCTGCCTTCTCTGTGCCAGCCTGTCTCAATAATTTCTTTATACGTTACGGTGATTTTTATATCTTCCGTACCCATGACGCCGGAGACTGTCTCTTTATCGCAGGAATATCCCGAAATTATCGAAGAGTTGACGGTATAGCTTTCGCCTTCTTCAAGCTCAGACTTATAATCATCGGCTGCCCGCGTACCATCTGAATATTTATATTCTATTAGTATCGTGTGTTTTTGAATAATAGGTGAAAATTTGATGCCGTCACGCGCGGCGCAGCGCTCAGCTTCAGATCCTGTATATCCCTTAATTATTACATTTTGCGGAATGGCTCCGGCTTCAAAGGTACAGCTTCTTGATGAAATCACAATTGTTGATAAAGATAAGTTTTCATTAAACGCGTTTACGGCGATAGATGTAATATTTTCGGAGATACTTACCGTGCTTTCAGAACCGCTGTATTTAATAAGAACTCCGTTTTCGATGATAAAATCACCTTCGGCAAAAACCGATAGGGATAAGCATAGAATTAAAATTAAATTTGTCAGTATAAATTGAATTTTCTTCATTCTTTAAGCAGCCTTTCTTTTGTAAATTCCGAAGCATTGGGGATATCAGGCATCAGGATTTGATTTTATGCCATAATAATATTTACTTATAATATTTTTCTAATTATTCAACATATATGGTATCATTTTCGACACAAAAAGTCAAGTAATGCTCGTGAAATTACGGTATATATTTGCGTAAAACGTGTGCCGTGGCGCAGAACAGCAAGATCGCATATTATATTAGCAGGCGGAAAATATCGACGGAGCAAGTTTTTAGAGCGGTGTTTTCTTTGAATGTCAAGCTGCCGTAAAGGGCAGACGGTGGGAATGTTATGCCTGATATTTTGTGCGATATATTACTCTCACTGTTTTTTGTATACGGAATATACAGTGCAGTGCACCAGTGCGGGATAATGTTTGTCAGATTATTTAAAAGGGTACGCAAGATTGACAAATAGGCTTTGAAATGCTATAATTCAAATATAAAAATTCCGGACGGAGGTATGCGGTGGAAAATTTTAAAGATCAGCACGGAACGGGCACAGCCGCTGCCTCCGCTGAATGTATTTCGGGTATAGTGGATTCTATAGTTTACAGAAATGATGAGAACGGCTATACTGTGTGTATAATAGAGGATGCGGAGGGGCAGCCGTTAACTGCCGTCGGAATAATGCCGTATATCAACGAAGGCGACAGAATGCATGCCCTCGGGGATTGGATCACCCATAAGACGTACGGAAAGCAATTTTCGGTAAAAAGCTTTGACAGACAGCTTCCTGCCGAAGAAGGGGATATCCTCAGATATCTAGCGTCCGGCGCTGTACGCGGAATCGGACCTAAAACAGCGCAGAAAATAGTCGAACAGTTCGGAAGCGACAGCTTTGACGTAATTGAAAATAATCCCGAATGGCTTTCTTCCGTTCCCGGAATATCAAAATCCAAGGCTGAGAAGATAGGGGAAAATTTCAGAGCGATTTCCGGTTCGCGCGAATTTATGATGTTTAGCCGTGACTTTTTTCCGTCTTCAACCGCAATGAGAATATATAAAAGATGGGGAAGCGCGTCTGTTGACAGGATAAAGAATAATCCTTACAGTCTTTGCGGAGTATTCAGAGGTATAGGCTTCAAGAGAGCGGATATAATTGCAGCATCTCTCGGAATGCCTGCCGATTCCGATTTCAGAATTGAGGCGGGAATTCTTCATGTCCTTTCAACCGAAGCGTCTCGCAACGGCCATACCTGCCTTCCGTACTATACTCTGATACAGTGTGCCGCTGAGCTTCTTTTCGGCGGAAAAAATGAAAATTTTCAAAGACTAACCGATATTGCCGATACACTCGGCAGAGAGGGTAAAATCATTATTTACAGTACGGAGGGCGGCAGATATGCTTATCATCCGTATATCTATAATGCCGAAAGCTATACTGCAAAAAAACTGTGCCTGATCTCGTCTCTTTGTCCGCGCCTTGACGAGGGAGACATAAATATTCTGATAGATAAAAGCGAAGCTGAGTCGGCGATTAGGTATGCGCCGAATCAGAGACGCGCAATCGAAGAAGCTCTTCGCGGCGGCGTGATGGTGCTTACAGGAGGTCCGGGTACAGGTAAAACTACAATAATCAAGGGACTTATCAGCATATTTGAATCGCTCGGACTGTCAGTTGCTCTTGCAGCACCGACAGGACGCGCTGCAAAACGAATGAGCGAATCTACATCTTATGAAGCTCGGACTATTCATCGTCTGCTTGAGATGGAATATAACAGCGACACTGAGCCGAGATTTATCAGAAATGAAAACGATCCGCTTGAAGAGGACGTAATAATTATTGACGAAGCATCGATGATCGATACGCTGCTGGCGGAAGCTCTTCTCCGCGCGGTACGTGGCGGAAGCCGTCTTATACTTATCGGAGACGGAGATCAGCTTCCCTCGGTAGGCTGCGGTAATATACTTGCCGATATTATAGCTTCGGAAAGATTCAGAGTCGTACGGCTCAATGAAGTGTTCAGACAGTCGGAAACAAGCCGAATTATAACAAACGCCCACAGGATAAATATGGGACTTATGCCTGAGATCTCTTCAAAGGGAACCGATTTCTTTTTCCTTGAACGGACAAGCGATGAAATGACGGCAAAAACAATATGCGAGCTTGCATATCGCAGACTTCCGAAAACCTACGGACAAAAAATCACCGATAAAATACAGATAATTACTCCGTCGAGAAAAGGAGCTGCCGGTACTGAAGCACTTAATGAAATGCTTCAGGGGCAGCTTAATCCGAAATCAGACGGAAAATCGGAAAGAATATCAAGAAATATAGTTTATCGCGCAGGCGACAGAGTAATGCAGACAAAAAACAACTATCAGCTTGAATGGAGCACAAGCTCAGGAGACAACGGTTTCGGCGTGTTTAACGGAGATATCGGCACGGTAGAGACAGTTGACGCCGAAAACGACATCCTTACCGTTAATTTTGACGGCAGACGGTGCGAATATGATTTCGGAATGCTTGAAGAGCTTGAACACGCGTATGCCATAACTGTGCACAAGAGTCAGGGAAGTGAGTATCCTGTCGTCATAATTCCGCTGTATCACTGCGCGCCTATGCTGCTGTCGAGGAATTTGCTGTACACGGCGATTACGCGTGCGTCGCGCATGGTTATTCTTGTAGGCGGACGAGATGTTTTGCAGAAAATGACGGAGAATGACTACCATGCGGACAGATGTACCAACCTGAAAAAAATGATTATTGATGAGTCGGGCGGCTCTATTTGAAAATCACAGCGCCGGCGTTGAATTTCAGTAATTTATACGGAGAGAAGAATTTATATGAATCTTTTACAGTCTTTTGCAGATCTCCTTTTTCCGCCTAAATGCTCGTTATGCGGCGTAACGGTCTCACACGCTGATGCTCTTTGCGCCGATTGTTACCTGAAATATAAAAGCGAAACTGAGGAAACTTGTCCTGCCTGCGGAAATATGGCGGTGAAGTGTGTGTGCGGCTGTTTTGCACAAACTCCTTTATTGTGTCTTGCGTTTTATAAGGGTTACCGCTCAGATTCAAACAGGATAAGCGAAAGACTTGTATATCGTCTGAAACGCAAATACGACAAAAGGCTTACTGAATTCTTTGCGCGCGATCTTGCTTACCGCATTATGCTTTATGTAAACGAGCATGACCTTGATAAAAACGAGTTTGTTTTGACATATCCTCCGCGCAGTGAGAAAAGTCTTGCAAAGTACGGTTTTGATCATGCAGAGAAGCTGACAAAACAAGTTTCCCGTTATACGGGAATGAAACTTATCCATACAATGAAGCACATCGGCGGAGATGAGCAAAAGATGCTTGACAGAGAGGGCAGAACGGAAAATATATCCGCCTCTCTTCTTCCGCGCAAAAACATTACTCTCGCAGAAAAAAGTGTCTTTTTGATCGATGATATAGTAACTACGGGAGCTACGATGAACCGTGCCGCTGAACTTATACATAATATGGGCGCTCGCTGCGTTATCGCCGTATCCGTATTCAGAACCCTGCCGCAAACCCGGAGATGATTGCGGCAGGCAATTTTTTATGTCTCGCCGAGAGGAACTTTTCCTATTATAAGTTTTTCCGCAAGCGTTGCTTTTCCCGTAAGTGAAATCTTTTCACTTTTCCCGTGAAGCATTATTTCCGCATTAACGCTGACATTCAGCACAACGCGATAAAGAGACTGATTGATTCCTGCGCTTTCTACGGTACTTGTAATCTCAGACGTTACCGACGGAGAAAGATATCCTCTGACGTTTACGGGAATTCCTCTGCCTGAAAAATACTTGATTTTACTCAAAGTTCCGAGCGGAATTTTTGCGGATATAACGCGCATATCTTCAAGCGAGGATATAATATCGGAAATAATCTCACGTTCGGCTTTTCCCACAAGTTCTGCGTCAACGCTGTAAGAGGTGACATTTCCCGAAGACTGCGTTATACATCTTTCGGAAAAATCTTTGTTTTCACTCAGGTATCTGTCGGCAGAGCTTGCTACCGTCTCGTTTATCATGCTCACAGCTTCGTTTTTCAGAGGATTCATTACAGCATCGGTCACAAGTCTGTTATAAACAAAAATTCCGAGAACCAAAGCTGCAAAAACAAACAGCAGTATTATTATTTTAGATTTTATAATTGACTTAAGCAGTTTTTCTTGTACATTGCATGATCTTGAAAGCTTGTATCTCATACTCCCTCCCGATGTGAAAACAGATTTTTCCGTACCGTACGAAATAATTGCGAAAACAGCAGTAAAATCACGTGTTTTCTATAGACTTTGTCGATAAAATATGGTATAATTAAACAATAATGCCGACATGTTATAAAAGCGGTGCGCGGCAAGCGACGCGCTTTATATGTTAAGTTACATATTCGGACATTTTTTCAGTGCAATATTTAAGTAAAATATATGCGGAGAGACGCAGATTTATGAATGAGCGAGTCTCTGCGGGGGTAAAAATTGAAAATAAAACAGATTGAAACCGAAGGCTATGCCTCAAACTGTTATTTGATAATATCGGGGGATGAAGCGGCAATAGTTGATCCTTCCGCCGAGATCTCAGATATTGAGTTATGTTTAAAAAACGAAAAAGCAAAGTTGAAATATATTCTTCTGACTCATGGACATTTCGACCATATGCTTTCTCTGGCTGAACTGAGAGAAAAGTTTTCTGTGCCCTTGTGCATTCAACGAAACGATGCCGTGGCTCTCACAGATCCTTCAAGAAGTCTCTTTACTATGCTTGGGCAGAATGATAAAACATTTGCGGCGGCAGAAATACTTCTTGAAGACGGAGATACTATATCTCTCGGAGATGAAGAGATAAAGGTGATCCATACACCGGGTCATACGTCGGGCTCGGTCTGCTATATATGCGGTGATGACGTAATAACAGGGGACACGCTGTTTGATATGAATATAGGCAGATGCGATCTTCCCGGAAGCGACAGTCAGGCTATTTTGCCGTCAATAAAAAGGCTGTACAGCCTATGTCCGAATGCCTGCATTTATCCCGGTCACGGCGCCGCTTCTACCATAGAAAAGCAGAAAAAACATAATCCGTATACAAGGAGCATTTGATAAATGGATCATAAATATTTAGCTGAACTGCTTTTTCCCGATGTAAAGCTTACAAGGGAAGAGCTTGAAGAAAGATATCCGCTGAGAAATCTGAAAGAGGGAGCTGTTGTGACGCGCCTTGCGCCGAGTCCGACAGGATTTGTTCACCTCGGAAATTTAGTACAGGGTCTGACTGCGGAACGCATGGCTCATCTGAGCGGCGGCGTGCTTTTCCTCAGAGTTGAAGATACCGATGCTAAGAGGGAAGTAGAGGGAGCTATTCCGATACTCATTGAATCTCTCGGACATTACGGAATAAAGTTTGATGAGGGAGAAACTCTTAACGGAGATTTCGGTTCTTACGGTCCGTACAGACAGAGCAGACGCACTGATATTTATCATGTCTTTGCAAAAGAGCTTGTTGAAAAAGGAATGGCTTACCCATGCTTCTGCACTGAAGAGGAACTGTCTGAAATGAGAGCGGCTCAGGAGGCTGAAAAAGCAAACTTCGGATATTTCGGCAAGTGGGCTGTATGGCGCGACCGACCGATAGAGGATATTAAAGCTGTTCTTAATGAAGGAAAAACATGGGTGCTTCGCTTCCGTTCTGCGGGAAGTATTGAAAATAAGATAAAGTTTACAGATCTTATCAAAGGCAAGCTTGAACTTACCGAGAATGAAATTGACCATGTCCTGCTGAAAAGCGACGGTATCCCGACATATCACTTTGCACATGCAGTTGACGATCATCTTATGCGTACAACTCACGTTATCAGAGGTGACGAATGGCTGTCAACCCTGCCGTTTCATATACAGCTTTTCTCAGCTCTCGGATTTAAAATACCGAAGTATATGCACATCGGACCGCTTATGAAAATGGACGGTACGTCGAAGAGAAAGCTTTCAAAGAGAAAAGACCCTGAGCTTGCTCTGACATACTACAAGGGCGAGGGTTTCCCAACGGAGAGCGTTTACGAATATATTCTGACGATACTTAATTCAAATTATGAGGATTGGAGACGGGTAAATCCCGATGCGTCACCCGATGATTTCCCGTTCTCGCATAAAAAAATGAATCCCGCAGGATCGCTTTTCGATTATGCTAAGCTGAGCGATGTATCAAAGAATGTTATCTCACGTATGAGTGCGGAGAAGGTATGCGAGCTGTTTTTGGCATGGGCGCGAGAATTTGATCCCGAATTTGCATCTGCGGCGGAAGTCGATACCGAAAAATTGACGCGCATATTTGCAATCGGACGCGGGGGCAAAAAGCCGAGAAAGGATATAGCGCGCTGGGCGGACGTCAAGGCTTATGCAGGATTCTTCTTTGACGAATTTTTCTCTGTAAAAGACGAATACCCCGAAAGCTTTGACAAGGGCGATATTGCAAAAACGCTGACATTGTTCCGTGATTCATACGATATTGAGGCAGATCAGAACGCGTGGTTCGATAACATTAAGGCTATAGCCGAGGAATGCGGATTTGCGTCTGATATGAAAGCTTATAAGGCAGAGCCTGAAAAGTACCGCGGAAGTGTTGCAGATGTGTCAATGTTCATCAGAGTTGCGGTGACAGGAAGTATAAACTCACCGGACATGTATTCCGTAATGCAGATACTCGGACGTGAAAAGATTTGTGAGAGAATCGATGCGATGCTTCAGAGTATCTGACGCAAATATGCGGAAAAATAAAATCTACAGATAATTAAGCTGCGGCGATGTATGCCGGCAGCGGAACGGAGAATATTATGCCGGAGATAAGCTCAAATTTTATTCATGATATAATTGATTCCGACCTTGAATCGGGACGTGAGGATCACGTACACACCCGTTTTCCTCCCGAACCTAACGGTTATCTTCATATAGGAAGCGCCAAGGCTATATATATTAACTGCTTTACCGCAAAAAAGTACGGCGGAAAGTTTAATCTTCGTTATGACGACACTAATCCATCAAAGGAAGATACCGAATATGTTGATTCAATATATGAGGACTTGACATGGCTCGGAGCAATTCCCGACGGCGGTGTTTTTTACGGCTCGGACTACTTTGACGACTGCTACAGATATGCAGAGCTTCTGATTGAAAATGGACTTGCTTATGTATGCGATCTGTCTGCGGAGGAAATGCGCGAGTACAGAGGAACCCTGACAGAGCCGGGACGCGAGAGTCCGTACAGAAACCGCTCTGTGGAGGAAAATCTTGATCTTTTCAGAAGAATGAGGAATGGGGAGTTTCCCGACGGAAGCAAGACTCTTCGTGCAAAAATCGATATGAGTTCGCCTAATATGAATATGCGCGATCCTGCGATATACAGAATTGTCCGCGCACATCATCACCGTCAGGGAGATAAGTGGTGCATCTATCCGCTATACGACTTTGCTCACCCGATTCAGGACGCAACGGAGGGGATAACGCATTCTCTCTGCTCGATAGAATTTGAAAATCACCGTCCGCTCTACGATTGGGTGGTAAACAGTATCGGTTTTGAAAAAAAGCCGCATCAGTATGAATTTGCAAGACTGAATGTGACATACACCGTCATGAGCAAAAGATATCTCAGATATCTTGTTGAAAACGGACTTGTTGACGGATGGGACGACCCCAGAATGCCGACGCTTTGCGGGATGAGGCGGAGAGGATACACTCCCGACGCAATTTTCGAGTTTGTGCGCCGCGCAGGTATCGCAAAGGCGTACAGTCTTGTTGATTACGAGCTTCTTGAATACTGCATACGCGAAGAATTAAACCGCACCGCTCCGAGACGTATTGCGGTTCTCGATCCGATCAAGGTTCGCATTACTAATTATCCCGAAGATAAAACAGAATATTTTGAGCTTCCCAATCACCCGGGAAATCCCGACATGGGAAAGAGAAAGGTTCCGTTCACATCAGAGCTTTATATAGATCGTGATGACTTTTCCGATAATCCTCCTCCGAAGTTCTTCAGAATGAAGCCGGGCGCTGAAGTCCGCCTGATGGGGGCTTATATCGTTAAGTGTAATGAGGTTATAAAGGACGAAAACGGCAATATCAAAGAAATTCTCTGCACGGCAGATATTGAAACAGGCTGCGGTAATCCGACTGACGGCAGAAAGGTGAAGGGAACAATTCACTGGCTGTCTGCGGCACATGCAGAAGATGTCAGAGTTATGCACTATGATAAGCTCTTTACCATAAAGAATGTATCGGATATTCCCGAAGATAAGACCTACAACGATTATCTTAATCCCGATTCCGTCAGTGAACTTACAAATGCAAAGATCGAACCGAATATCGACAGAACAAGCGGGGCGAAATATCAGTTTGTAAGGCTCGGTTATTATGTGTCCGACAGCAAGAATCCCGATACATTTAACAGAATAGTATCGCTGAAGGACAGCTATAAGCCTGAGTAAATCAGAAAAAATCAATAACAAACAGGAAAGGTATCAGTAAAAATGAGCTATAAAATAGGCACAAAATGCGTTCAGAGCGGATATACTCCGAAAAACGGAGAGTCGCGTGTACTTCCGATATATCAGAGTACAACATATAAATATGAGTCCAGCGAGCAAATGGGCAGACTGTTCGACCTTGAAGAAGCAGGATATTTTTACACGCGCCTTGCAAATCCCACGTGCGATGCGGTAGCCGCTAAGATTACCGATCTTGAAGGCGGCGTTGCGGGAATGCTCACGTCGTCTGGACAGGCGGCAAACTACTACGCGCTCTTCAATATATGTGAAAATGGCGGGCATATTATTTCATCCGCGGCTATATACGGAGGTACATTTAATCTTCTCGATGTTACCATGAGAAAAATGGGGATAGACGTTACGTTTATCTCACCTGATTCTACTGAGGAAGAAATCATGGCGGCGGCGAAGCCGAATACAAAGGCTGTTTTCGCAGAGACTATCTCAAATCCGTCGCTGACCGTTCTTGATGTAGAAGTATTTGCAAACGCTGCACATAAGATCGGCGTGCCGCTTATCGTTGACAATACATTCCCGACGCCTGTAAATCTCAGACCGATCGAATTCGGTGCGGATATCGTAACACATTCAACTACAAAATATATGGACGGTCATGCTGTAGCTCTCGGCGGCGCAGTTGTTGACAGCGGCAACTTTAATTGGGCAGAATATCCCGGTAAATTCCCGGGACTTTGCACACCCGACCATTCATATCACGGAATCACATATACGGAGAAATTCGGCAAGGCAGCGTACATTACGAAAATCAACGTACAGATCATGCGCGATCTTGGCTCGATGCAGTCGCCGCAGAACGCTTTTCTCTTAAATCTCGGACTTGAGACGTTGGCTCTGCGTATGAAAAAGCATTGCGATAACGCTCTTGCCGTTGCAAAATATTTGAATGAGCATGAAAAAGTTGAATGGGTAAATTATCCGGGACTTGAAGGCTCAAAATATTATGGCGTAACATCAAAGTATATGCCGAACGGCTCTTGCGGAGTTGTATCATTCGGACTGACAGGAGGACGCGAAGCGGCAGTTAAGTTTATGGACTCACTGCGCCTTGCGGCAATCGTAACGCATGTTGCAGATGCACGTACCTGCGTGCTACATCCTGCTTCAACGACGCACAGACAGCTTTCAGATAAGCAGCTTGAAGAGTGCGGAGTTGATCCCGGACTTGTCAGATTTTCTGTCGGTATCGAGGACGCAGACGATATCATAGCAGACCTTGCACAGGCTCTTGAAAACGCTTAAAATGACAAAGACGAAGGAGATTTTGCCTTCGTCTTTTTTTAAAAATTTTAACCGCGGTACTCTTAAAATGATAGAGTACCGCGGCTTCTCTTTAATTTAAACTATTCCGCATATCAGCATAAGAGCTATAATTCCGAGCACAACGCCTATGCTTTGCCTTAAATTCAGCTTTTCTTTAAATACGATAAGCGACATGATTGTTGAGAGAATTACAAGTCCGCCGTTTACGATTGGAAAGAATATAATTGCAGGAAGAGCTCCTGACAGGAAAAGATTTGCAACATTTGCAAAACCGAGACATAATCCGGAGCCTGCCGCAGCTCCATAATCAACCGGACGGAATTCTTTTACAGGATTGGTCTTATCATGATTTGAAGAAATCAGCGAGTATATAACCGCTATTATTATTGCTGTTCCGAATGCAACAATAAGCATCATGTTAAGTTCTTCGCTTGCATAGCTCTTTTGATGTGCCTGTTGCACTATTCCGAGCATTCCGCATGTGACCGCAGACAGCAGGGCAAAGATCAACCATTTAAAATTAAATTTGCCTCCGTCCGAGCTCTTCAGTCCCAAAACCAATGAAACTATAAGCAATGCAACGCCAATCCATTGAATCAGCGTTACCGCATTATTTTCAGTCCATATTACAGGTCCGAGAACTGTCGGTATCAAAAGACCTACGCAGTAGACGATAAGAACCGTGAAATTCATAGGACCTGTAGCATATGCAAGTAGGGAGGTAACATACGTTACTGCTGCAAACACTCCGTACAGAACCCCGTACATCACAGTGGGCGTCGAAGCTTGAGTAAAGCCGCCGTTGAAAATGAGTATCCCCAAAAATATAACAGAAAAAAGTACTGCATTATACATCACTTTAGCGGAGATTGACTTTAGTCCCGAGCGTTTGCCTGTTACATTCATAAGCATGTTATTTGCCGTAGAGACAAGAACAGATATTGCGAGTATTATATAATTGTTCATGTGATAAACTTCCTAACTGTATAGTGCAGGGTATAGATTATCATAAATTACTACAAAAATCAATAGCAAAAGTAAAAATCATAAAATATTATTGCTTATTGAGTTTTAAGTTGATTTTTTTAACTTCTTTTTTTATCCTTAGAAATTGACTTATCCAAACGGCGATATATATAAAAACAAATATACCTGAATATATAAAGAATCCGATAGCGGTGCGTTCCATCCAATTTAATAAATATGCTGTCGGTATCATAACTGCATAAGTGATCAAAAAATATAGTCCTGTTTGTTTAGCTATGCTTAAATTTTCCGCTTCCCATATGACGGATGCTCCTCCGAATGTCATTCCGAGCAGGGCGCAAAGCGCGGTTTGAAGCACAACCGCGTTGATTTGGTTACCGGTCAAGATGACAAGCTCGGGCACACACGGAGAATAGCTCCCGTTACCGAATATAAGTGATAAAATTATTGTAACCAGATAACCTATTGTTATTCCTATCGGAATTCCCGATATAATACGTGTTATAATTTTCTTTTTCATAAAAACTCCATTTACCCACTTCACAGATTCAACTGTGAAATAACTGAATTTTTGCATTAAACAGATGTCGTATCTTTCACGCTAATTTATGTTTTTCGTATAATAAAATAGTTATTATACACCGAGTAACTGCTTTATTTTAGATACATATCTTCTTGATACGTAAGTATGATCTCCGTTTGACATAGCAACGCGTATTGTGCCTGAAAGGCTGAGATCAAAGCTTTCCGCCTTTTTTAAATTTATGATTTCGGAATTTGATATTCTGACAAATAACGACGGATTAAGTATGCCTTCCAACTGATATAACCTTAAGCGGAGAGTATATTCTCCGTTTGATGTTACACCGAAAACTTTGCCTGAGCCTGAGTAAATGCGTATCAGATTCTCTTGCTCCAAAATTTCTGTTTTTCCTCCGCGAAATCCGGATATAATTCGCGGTGTGCTCTGTGAGAGTTTTTCTACTATCTCATTTATTTCTTCGCTTACAGATTTTGTGATTAAAATTATTTTGTCTTCTTCACATAGAGGATCGATTTTTATTTCAATTTTCATCCAATTCTCCTTTCCGCAAAAGCATGGCGCTATATGTTTAATTCTCCGATGAAATCAGAGAGAATCTTGATTATATGTAACTGTTCATTTTTATTTATCTCTCTATGAGTTTATTATATAAAAGAAGACTTGGTATTTCAATAGGATATATACAAACGGTTTTTACAGTCAAACAGTCGGTATATACAGCTAAACGAAATATCAGAACAAACAGACTCGGTTTATTTATGAGAAGTGAGTGTATCATATAAAACAGCGCTTAATTTGCCGTCAAAGACAAAGTAAGCGCCGTTTTAAGAAGTTATGATCCGACTCTTTCTCTCGGTCTGAAAAGAAGAGAAATGCACCACAGTCCCGCAAGAGCTACAACAGTGTAGATGATTCTTGAAAGAACCGCGTCCTGTCCGCCGCATATCCATGATACTATGTCAAACTTGAAAAGTCCGATCGAACCCCAGTTAAGAGCGCCGATGATCACGAATATCAATGATAATCTGTCAAGCATTGATTGACCAAGCCTTTCCGTACCGAAGAATAGGATATTTGCGCTGAAGCACATTATTCTTCGGAGTTCAGACGGATATTTCCATCCAAACAATAGTAGTTTGCGCAGTTATATGTGATCTTAGTCAAGAAATAATTGTAAAAATATGATTTTATTTAAGCTTTTCGGGCATTCACGGGATATTTAATCTCATATAAATAACTTGTAATGTTTGTAAAATAGTTTAAAAGGAGCAAGTCTATTATGCTTGAGATTATCTTATCGGTTTTAGCGGGAATGTCATACGCATTTTTGAATGCCGCAGGGGGAAATCAGTTTCCACCGCCTCTTGATAAGGAGGAAGAACAGGAGCTTTTTATTAAACTGCGGGAAAACGGAGACTCTGACGCGCGAACAAAGCTTATATCGCATAATCTGCGCCTTGTGGCGCATATTGTGAGAAAATATTATTCTTCAAGCTCGTGTCAGGAGGATCTGATCTCTATCGGTACGATAGGACTTATAAAATCGATAGATTCCTTTGACGCGTCAAACGGCGCGAGATTTGCCACATACGGAGCGAAGTGTATACAAAAACCAATCCGCTCATAACGGCTCTTTTGAAGCAAGGAGAGGAAAACCAAGCTCCTTTTTCGGATGTTAGATATTATCCGCATAAATGGAAGTGGCTCCGCAGTATCAATAAAAATTTGTTCATCCTATATCGGACGGTAAACGGACGTACTTATTATGCGCCGCTTTTTGTATTTAGCTTTTCATTCCTGCATTTTTGTAAATTGACTGAGGGACAGCGATTTTTAGAAGAACATCCCAATCCCGAAGAACTTTATCATGTAGCGGACAAGCTGAAATGGTATCGGTATAAAAACATGTTGCTTCAACGAGAGGTTGCTGAGTATGCGGGAATTGACCGTACAACCTACATTCACTATGAAAGCAAAGAAATTAACTCCTATCCTGCAGATAAGTTAGAAAAATTAGCGGAATTGTTCGGTATCAACATAGACGATTTATTGGATGACTATAATCGGTTTATTTACGATGGGCAAGGCTGGCAGATACGGAAGCTACGGAAAAGTATGGGTTTGACGCAATACCAATTTGGAAAGCTGTACGGTGTGAGCGCCGGAGCAGTGAAACGCTGGGAAAGCGAGAAAGTGAGGGTGACAAAGGGAACGTGGGAGAGGATAATGTGAAAAGCTGTATGGACTTTTCTGTAATAATGTGATATAATAAAGAAAAAACATATATGCTGTAATCTTTTATCTAATATTGTTAGAAAGAGAGAAATGAAATGGGAATAGGTAGTAATAACTTTTTAATCGATATTCCAGAAATACCAACAAATTGTAACTTCTGGATGATTCGTACGAATAACGGATTATTTTTTAATGAATTTATTACTAAGCATTACATTTCAATAGGATGGAATGCAATTAAGAAAAATACATTTCCTCTCAGTAAACCTCAAAAGGAATCAATGGAAAATTATATAAAGGATAAATACAAAACAAGTGTTCCGGGTTTAGCTATAAATAAATGCGAAAAATTTTGTTTTAATCTTAAAAAAGGCGATATTGCAGTTATTACAGGTAAGGAAGAAATAGCTTTTGCAATAATAGGGGATTATTATGAAGAAAATTCGGAGAGGTTCACGGAACAGTTAGAAATAGACACTAATGATAAAATATCTAAAGGACTTCGTCAAAATATAATAGAATGTCCATATTGCAAAAGAAGAAAAATTGACATTATTTCAATCATTAGTAATAGAGAAGAAATCAATCCATATTTATATAAGGCTTTATTACTTAATAAACATAGTTTAAGTTCCCTTAATCAATATTCAGATACAATTTTAAGTTCTTGTTATGATATTTATCTTTGGAAAGGTACGCTTTCTTTTTCTTTTAAAGTTCAAACACGTGATAATATTAACGCTGTTGTATTATCAAATTTTATTTGTTCTTTTACGTCTCTTCTGAAAAATATAGATGAAAAAGATATATCTGTAAAGATAGCTTTGCATTCTCCTGGTGATATTATTCTCCAAGTTGGTAATTGGTTTTCAAATTCAAGTAACTATCTTTGGATTTTTGTTATATTGATGGCTCTGTTTGGTGGAAAGATGGGTGGTGTTGAGTTTCCGTCAATTTGGAATGTTATAAAATACTTCATTGATAGATATGACAATCAAACAACAAAACAGTTAAATGAGGAGAAACTTCGATTGGAAAATGAGAAGTTGCAAGAAGAAATTAATTTGCTTAAGACAGATGATGACAAACATAAACAAATCAATAAAGATACTCAATGTCTATCTCAAGCATCTGCTACTCTTGACATAAAGCCCATAAGCGATCAAATTATCAATATTGATGCGATTATATCTGAAATGGAAAATAACAATAAATAATACAAAAAAAGACGGTCAAGCTAAATTAGCTTGATTGTCTTTTTTTAAAATTACATACTTGTAGTTTTTGTATCTTCTTTTATTGATTCAAGCAATTCTAACTTCTGTTCTTTGGGACAAGGTAATTGCTTTATGTAATTTCTTACTGCCTCAACATGAACAGAAGCAACTTTGCGTTCAAGTTCTTCAATCCCTTGCTTTGTCTTGGGATAGTGGATAATCACATTCACTCTGCAATACCTTCCCCCTCTCTTTACAAAGTATATGAAGTACTGCTTGTACAGTATGTTATATATCCGACGAAGTTAAAATCTCTTCCAAAGGTTCAGGCAGTTCAGATTTAAATGTTTCTGCTTCCTCATACCTCTGAATATCGTCACCTACTGCAACAATCTTTTCGTACAGT
>JAAWQR010000007.1 GCA_022800625.1 Clostridiales bacterium
TGATGAATTAATTGATGGTTGTACTGTGCCATGATAATATTGTGCATATACAATAAATGTATTACTGACATAAGGTTCGGTTATTCTAGCGTAATATGTAAAAAATCCTTTAAGTTCATATGGTTTTATAGTATTGTCATCATATAACCAATTGAATGAAATTTGACGACCTTGCCCCATTGAAAGGTTTCTCATTTTTGACAAAGCGGTTTTAAATGCTGGTTGAGTTAAAGTTTCAGTGTAATCTTTTCCAGCATATTTGAATTTTAGTGTTAAAGATTCCCTTGAATCTTCATGTACAATTAAGCCTTTTGCTGGTGCCACCGCAAAATGATCAACTAACTTAAAATATGGTTCTTTCTTCCATTCAAAACGATATTGAACTTGATATTGATCATTTCCCATCCATACCAACCCCATATTCTGCTTTAAATAACAACTTGAGTCACTATTCCAAATAGACGCTCCACTTACGCCCCAAACACCGTTACTTGTTCCACCAAATTCATGATATATCTTGTCATTTGCCGTAATATGATCCAAGTCACCCCAGCCGTATATCGGTTGCAGTTCCAAAACACCATTTGAAGACAACGTACTCAAATTTGTATTCTCATGGTCTTCTTCATTGCAGTTTTCTTTGTTAACGCCGTAATCAAATTCCTGTCTTGAAACTTCTTCTGAAACAACTTCACCGGTTAGAAGCACAATTTGAAACAGCCAGTGCATGCTCGTCTAATTCAAGCAAGGCTTCTTCCGTATACCATTCGTCAATTTCCTCCATAGTCCAACCGGCGTCTAAAAGCATACTTATAGTTGCTTCTCTGCGGGATATTTCAGGTCGTTCGGTTATTATTTCTTCGCGCGTAACTTCATTCTGAATATCAGAATCTTCTGTGTCAGCATGGATGATGATGCTTGCACTTGACAGCATTATGGCTGCAAGCAGTACGGAAATAATTCATTTTTTCATTTTAAAATTTCTTCCAATTCAATGGTTTTTTCTGAGGAGTCTCTGATTATTGTAACAGTTAGCTCTTGGTCGCGCGCTGCTTTTTGGAGTTGTTCTGTATATTCAACCGAATTAGTTACAGGAGAATCGTTTATTTTTATCAAGAAATCTCCGCTCTGTAACTGATCGCTGACGGGACTGTCTTCTTCAAGCTCTACTATCATTAGTCCGGAAGCTCCGGGAAGACCGTATTTTTGATAAATGTCATTTTGAAAGATGATTTTTAAATCGGGAGTTTGAATACTGGATTCCAAATCAGCTATTGCATCCTTCAGACTGTTTGCCGGAATGGCAAAGCCAAGTCCTTCTGCGCCGAATTCAGTTGATTTAAATGTTGTCATTCCTAGAACACGTCCTTCCTTGTCAAGTAAAGGACTTCCGCTGCATCCGGGGGAAGGTCGATATTTGTTTGCATAAGTTTCTGTGTCCCGAAACCGACAATATTTAAGTTTGTAATTAAGCCTTCGGAATATGTGCCTCTTAAATATGCGGAAATGGGAGTCGAAATATTTATGACAGATTGACCTTGCTTACATTTGTCAGAATCAAAAAGTTCAAGGGAGGGAATGTCACAGTTTATATCAAGCAATGCGATGTCACGCTGTGGATCTTTAGCGGTAACCGTTGCTTTAACTAACTTGTCATCATAGGTGATTAAGTTTATTGTATCGTCATTTTCTTGAATGTTATGATAATTAGTTATTATCTTGCCTGATTCATAGCAAAATTCTGTTCCGACAATTACGTCAGATGTTAGAATTTCTTTTTCAGCATCAATTCCTGTAACAATTGTCACAATTGATTTCTGGATATCTTCTATATCGCAACTTTCTTTTTCAGTCGGATAAAATGCTATGATAAGTATAGATATGATAGATAGGATCAATGCTGTAGTTGATGCGATAAACAGAATAATTTTATTTTAATATTCATAGCGGTCTCCTTAAAATGCTTAGTATCAAATTCTTTATATTAAATTGAAATTACGCTTATTTCTTCAGCTTTACAGCTTCGCGAGCCTTTGCGGCGATCGATTCTGCGTCAAGACCGAAGTATGAGACAAGCTCCTTTGCAGGACCGCTTCTGCCGAAGGTGTCCTGAACGCCGACTCTGAGTACAGGCGTCGGACGTTTCTCGCTCAGACATTCTGCAACAGCCGAACCGAGTCCGCCGATCACGGAATGTTCTTCACAGGTAACGACAGCGCCGCAGCGTTCAGCTTCAGATACTACTAAATCGCAGTCAAGCGGCTTTATTGTGTGAATATTTACGACAGATGCTGAGATTCCCTCTCCTGCAAGTATTTCACGTGCGGCGAGCGCCTGCTCTGCTTCGATTCCCGTAGCTATGAGCGACACATCATCTCCGTCGGCGAGCTTGACACCGCGTCCGATCTCGAATTTATAGTCGTCGCCGAAGAGAACCGGAACTGCCATTCTTCCGAAACGGAGGTATACCGGACCGTTAAATTTGATTGCAGCTTCAACTGCAAGACGTGCTTCAACTGCATCGGCGGGATTCAGTATTACCATGCCGGGGATCGTTCTCATGAGAGCGATATCCTCGCAGCACTGGTGTGTTGCGCCGTCCTCGCCGACCGTAACGCCTGCATGAGTTGCGCCGATCTTAACATTGCAGTGCGGATAGCCTACGGAGTTTCTGATCTGCTCAAAGGATCTGCCTGCGGTGAACATTGCGAATGATGAAGCAAATGGTATCTTTCCGGTGAGAGAAAGTCCGACAGCAACGCCGATCATGTTATTTTCAGCGATTCCGCAGTCAAAGAAGCGATCGGGAAACGCCTTTTTGAATACGCCTGTTTTGGTAGCCGCCGCAAGGTCTGCGTCAAGGACTACAAGATTTTCATATTTTGCGCCGAATTCGGCAAGAGCGTTGCCGTATGCTTCGCGCGTAGCTATTTTATCAGCCATAACCAATTGTACCTTTCTTTTAGGGAACGATTCGAGGCTCTGCCTCGAGCTCCGCTTACCCTTTTTTGTAAAAAAGGGTAAGAATCCAAAAAACTTATGAAAAGTGTCTTTAAGAAAATGTTCAGACCGTTTTATATCCGATTCCGCTTTGCGCCATCGGCATAAAACTGAATTTTCTCTTTACTTTTCACTTTATTTTATTTTTCTCCGAGATCACGCATTGCGATCTCATACTGCTCGGCGTTCGGAGCGGCTCCGTGCCATGAAACATTGTTTTCCATAAATGATACACCGCGTCCCTTTACACTGTGCGCGATGATAACGCTCGGACGGTCACAACATTCGTCCGCCTTTGCAAACGCTTCTTCGAGTGAGTTAAAGTCATGTGCGTCAGCTTCGATTGCCTGCCAGCCGAAAGCCTCAAACTTTTCGCCGTGCGGCATCGGATTCATAACGTCTTCGATCTTTCCGTCAATCTGAAGTCCGTTCAGGTCAACAATCCAGCAGAGGTTTGACAGATTATAGTGAGACGCGAACATTGCCGCCTCCCAAACCTGACCTTCCTCGCTCTCGCCGTCTCCGACGATTGCGTATACTTTGTTTTTCCTGCCGTCAAGCCTTGCGGCAAGCGCCATTCCGCAGGAGACCGATGTTCCCTGACCGAGCGATCCGGAGGACATGTCAACTCCCGGGGTGTGCTTCATGTCGGGATGCCCCTGAAGATAGCTTGAAGTTTTGCGGAAGGTTTTTAAGTCTTCCTTAGGAATAAATCCGCGCTGTGCAAGCGCAGAGTAGAGAGCGGGAGAGCTGTGACCTTTGGAGAGTACGAGTCTGTCTCGATCTTCCATAGTCGGATTTTCGGGATCAATATTCATCTTTTCAAAATATAGGTATGTAAGCACATCCGCGATGGAAAGTGAGCCTCCCGGATGTCCCGATGAGGCGGAATATACCGCGTCGATCACGCCTATGCGTATTTGTCTGGCGATCTCACGAAGCTCGCTGATTCTTTTTGTATCCATTACAAGTTTTATCCTTTCTTTGAGCTGAGAAGCGGTTTTTACGCTGTCCGCGCTCACTGCCGCGTATGTTATTACACACATATTATCTGCGGCAGAAAATAAGATATCTTTATTCTAATATATTTTAGCTCATATGTCAATGAATCTGTACAATTTTCCGCTGTTTAAAGTGAGGATAATTTGCTTTATTGGTTGCTTTATGTCACTTAAAGCTGATTTCTCTGTCATAACCCGCCCCATAGCAGTCACAGAATATTTTACCGTTTTTGGGATCAACAGTTACAATGTTGAAAGCGGTGTCGGTTGCGCTGTTAATGGATTTACCATAGGTGTTTTTTTCACCGTGCTGATAATTTCCGTTTTGTCCGTATTCGTTCTCACGTCCGAATGAAGCGTTCGGGACGGTAAATCTGGGAATTCCTGAATTTCCGATTACGCCTGAGTTGAGACAGTGTGCATGACCGTTAAATGAGGCTGTAATGCTAGCTGCGTTTTTTCCTGTGAAGTCATATTCTACGTTACCGTCTTTTGTGTATATAGAGCCTTTTTTTCCTGAAACATAATCATCAAGAATTATCGGAAGCTGCGGCGGCTCTTCGTCGGGCATCAGTATTCCCTGTTCGTTTCTCCTGCGAAGTACGGGCCAGTCAATGGGGAAGTGAGTCAGAAAAATGATCTTCCATTTTTCGGCGTCTGCCTTGCAGGTAAGATCGAGCGCATTGATTACAAATTCAAACTGTCGGCGAGATATATAATATTTCATTCGCTCTCCTGCATTTTTGCACTCAAAATCAATATCAGAGGTGTTCAGATAAATAATTCTCAGGCGAACTTCATCAAAATCGCGGTAGCCGTAATTTGCCGTGACATTTTCGCTGTCTGTTACGGTATTTGAGTTTTTTGAACCTATGAAAGAAAAACGCTCTTTCATACTGAGAGAATCATTATCGTTATACGGAAGAATATCATGGTTTCCGTTCAGCCAAAGCTGAGGTATTCCGCGTGCGGCGTCTTCCATCATATCTGTGATATCTGCAGCATCTCTCAGGGAATCGATTTTTGTCGAGTTTGGCCCTCCGACTATATAATCGCCGAGAAAAACCGCAAGATCCGGTTTGACCTCAGACGCAATAATCTTAAGTGCATCAGCCGCATGAGTGACGCCTGTTCTTGTTTCTTCATTGATCGGATAGTGAAAATCCGAAAACATGGCGATGCTGAAACTGCTCGCACTTTGATGTGAAAGTACTTTAGCGGCACATTTTTTGCATTCATCGTATACATAATTCGGTATACTTTGCCTCTGTGCAGAGGATGTGATGTCGGTGTTTTTCATACGAATCTTTTATGTCTCCGTTCGGAATTTATAAAGCTTACGGTATGTAGATATTATACGATAACTCGGTTCAATTTTCAAGTACCTGAAACACTGATAAACCTATTTATCACAGATATACTTAAGGCTGCTCGAATTTAATACAGATAAATATTATATTACCGGGATAATATCCGTAACACATAAAAAATCAAAATCCCGCACCTGAAGTTTATCGGGGTGCGGGATTATTGTACGTCAGTCTCCTATGCAGTCAATCGGTGAGAAAAGATCAACTTTTCTTTTTCTAATCTTCCTTCTTCGGAGCTTCCTTGCCTATGCAGGGATTAAGATCGCCGAGATTCATATCAAGAGCAGACGCAATAACCATAACAGTAGGCCATTCTACTGTTTTTCCGTTTTCCAAGTTTTTAATGGTCTCTGCCGCTATATTACATTCGATCGACAATTTTTCCCTTGATTTACCCGATTCGGTTCTGATCTTACGTATGATATCCTTGATCTCTGTTTTTTGGGTGCTCATTTTATCACCTCCTTCCTTAATTTTCTAATACCATTGTATTAGGTAATAAACTAACGAAAACAGTAACTAACATACCCCTTATGTAAATAATATAAGTAAAAATATCATATATAATGTAAATTTTACGCCCAGACAATAATATAATGCAACCAATTGTAAAATAGGTAAATATAAGGGTGCAAAAAAAGCTTGTTTTAAGCCTTACACCCTTATTTTGTTATAAAAAGCATATGCGGAAAAGCTTTTTGACGGCTGACAGTCCGCAGACGTGCTTTAAACACTTTATGATTATGGCTCAGCTCCCTAACTTTGACGTACACATTTTGATTGACAATATAAGCTCTTTATGGTAAAATTGTAATTATATAAAAGAAAGCTTTTTAATGCGAAAAACAACGGAGATATAAAACCTGATGTCAGAAAAGAAAAAAAAGACCGGCATACTCGGATATGCGGCGATAATGGGCATAATTATCCTGTTTTCCAAGGTTCTCGGTCTGTTCAGAGATATACTGGTCGCAAATTTTTACGGTACGGGTACGGAATCGATTGCATATGAGGCGGCGTCGCGTATTCCCGTTACGATATTCGATCTTGTGATCGGGGGGGTTGTTTCCTCTGCGTTCATTCCCGTGTTTAATTCGGTCCTTGTAAAAAAAGGCAAGAAAGACGCGATGGATTTTGCAAATTCATACGTGAATTTTATTCTTCTTATTTGCACCGTTATAGCGGCTCTCGGTATGATTTTTGCAAAGGGACTCGTGACTCTTGTAGCTCCCGATATAAGCGCCGAGGCGGCGGAGCTTGCCGTAAGGCTTACAAGAATTATGTTTCCTATGATAATATTCACGGGACTTGCGTATTCATTTGTCGGAGTTTTGCAGTCGCTCGGAGAATATAATCTTCCGGCTCTTATCAGTCTTTTCTCCAACACTATAATGGTGGTTTATCTCTTTACGCTGAATCGCTTTTTCGGCGTTGTGGGACTTTCCGTCGCAATGCTGCTCGGCTGGGCGTCTCAGGCAATTGTCCAGATACCGAAAGTTCATTCATTTGGTTTCAGATATCGTCCGAAAGTCAAAATATTCGATCCGACGCTTATGAGAGCTGCAAAAAATGCTCTGCCGATACTTGTCGGAACGTGGACAACCCCTATCTGTAATGTTATAAACACGCGTTATGCTTCCGATATCGAAAACGGACGTGCGATTACCGTGCTGGGATATGCAAACAGACTGTATATCATGATCGTCGGACTGTTTTCATTTGTTGCAACAAATCTTCTTTTTCCCTATTTCTCACGTGCCGAGGCTTCGGGAGACCGTGAGGGCGCGTCTAAAATGATACGTACATCTGTTAAAACCTTGATATATATTATCGCGCCTATTGCTGTTGGAATTATGTTTCTTTCCGAACCGTTTACCGCCATTGTGTATGAACGCGGAAGCTTTGATGCGGGCGACACGGTTCTCACTGCTCAGGCATTGTCAAAATATGCTGTCGGAATGTTGTTTATGGCGGCAAACGAGGTCATGGTAAAGGCCTTGTTTGCGGCGGAGAAATCGAAGCTTCCGATGTTTTCCTCACTTGCGGCGCTTGTGTTTAATATTATTCTCGTATCCAATTTCAGCTCTCGGCTCGGAGTCGGCGGGATAGCTCTTGTTTCAAGTATTGCAACAGTTATAAATCTTGTTATAAACCTTATTTTTGCTCACCGTACGGGAGTATGCCGCTTCGGCGGACGGGATGTTCTCGATATCGTATCGTCGGTTGTATCGGCGGCTGCCATGATACCCGTAATATTCCTTGTTAAATCGCAATTTGCATCAAATATTACGTGTGTTGCGCTTTCTGTGATTGCCGCGGCTCCCGTATACTTTATCGTAAGCCTGGCTCTTCGGTCTGAGGAAGCAAAATTTATAACAAATGCAGTAAAAACTAAGCTGAAACGCGGAAGATAAAGACTCTCATTTTGACTGGAATACAACTGTTCGGCTTATGTAATCGGCTTGTGTAA
Source organism: Clostridiales bacterium (assembly GCA_022800625.1). Lineage (GTDB taxonomy): Bacteria > Bacillota > Clostridia > Oscillospirales > CAG-272 > RUG11130. The sequence goes on from JAAWQR010000007.1 coordinate 7,842, forward strand.
AAACGAAGAAAGGTATGGTTAAGACTATGACTAAGATAAAAATACTGCATGTTCTGACGGACTTCAATATAGGCGGTGCGGGAATCCTCCTTATAAACTATCTGCACTGCTTTGACCGCGAAAAATACGATATTGCCGTGTGTCTCCCGAGGAATGCGGCTTTGAAGCCTCAGGTTGAAGCAGAGGGGTACCGCGTGATCGAGCTTGAGCACGGACAGGACAAATCCTTTGAAATGGCGGCTGTTCCCGAATTTATAAAAATATTCAAGGCTGAAAAGCCTGATATAGTTCACACACATTCCGCGTTTTCCGCAAAGCTTGGTGCATTTCTTGCGGGTGTTAAAAGCCGCATATATACGCGCCACTGCGTATTTGATATGCCGAAAAGACTGACAACATTTCCGGGAAAGCAGATAAACGGATTTATAAACAACACACTCTCTACTCAGATTGTTGCCGTTGCGCATGCTGCGATGGATAATCTCACGGAAACGGGAGTGGATGCGAAAAAGATCACCGTTATCATCAACGGAGTTCGTCCGATACCCTCTGTCAGCGATGAGGAAAAAGCGAAGATGCGTGAGAGTCTCGGAATTTCCGAGAGCACATTTGTTGCGGGAATTCCAGCGCGCCTCGAATCATATAAGGGGCACTCGTATCTTGTCGAAGCAATACGCGAGGTTGCACTAAAACATGACGATGTAAAATTTCTCTTTATGGGCAGAGGCTCAGAGGAAGAAAATCTGAAAACGCAGGCAAAAGAACTCGGCGTTGATGATAAAATAATCTTTACGGGTTTTATCTCCGATCTTGTTCCGTATTATAATATAATGGATCTTAACCTCAACTGTTCTTACGGAACAGAAGCTTCCTCAATGTCGCTTGCCGAGGGAATGAGTCTCGGTGTTCCGGCAGTAGTCACGACCTTCGGGGGGAATCCGTATATGGTAACGGAGGGCGTTAACGGCTTGCTTGTGCCGCCGAAAGATTCTCATGCCATGGCAGAAGCGATAATCCGCGTGATAGACGATAAAGCCTTGCTTGAACATCTCGGACGCGGTGCGCTTGAAGAGTATGAAAAGAAGTTTACGGCTGAGGCAATGACGCGCAGTCTTGAAGCAATATATGACGCCGAAGCGGCGCGCATCGGCAGATAAAATTACTTATCGGCGGCCGGTAATTTAAACGAAAAAGGTCCGGAAATGACATGCGCTGAGAGTGCAGAACTGCTGTTTTCGGACTCGGAAAGGAACAGTTACGCTATGGTGCGAATATTTCATACGGGAGACGTACATCTCGACAGCGCGTTTTCAAACTTCTCACCGTCTCACGCTGAGGCAAGAAGACGCGATCTGCGTGCGACGTTTACATCAATGACGCTGTACGCGCAGACACAGAATATAGATATAATGCTTATCGCGGGAGACCTGTTTGAGGACTCCTTCGCCACAAGAGAGACGATTGACCTTGTTAAGCGCGAGTTTGCAAAGTTAAAGTGTCCCGTGGTTATAAGTCCCGGAAATCACGATCCGTACTCGGAGAGCGGAATATGGAAAAGCGTCAGCTTTTCCGACAATGTTTATGTTTTTGATTCGGACGAGCTGTCGTACTTCGATTTTCCCGATCTCGGTGTACGGGTATTCGGCTGGTCGTTTACTTCAAAGCGAATGGAAGTCTCCCCTCTCACAGGTAAGTCCGTGCGCGATTTTGAGGGCGGCGAAAATTATATAAATCTGCTCTGTGCTCACTGTGACCTTACCTCGCCGATATCAAAAGACTGTCCCGTAACTTTGCAGGAGCTGAAAGGCTTCGGAGCAGACTACTGCGCTCTCGGTCACATACATAATCCGACGGATTACGGAGACGGAATTGCATACTGCGGTTGTCCCGAGGGAAGAGCTTTTGATGAGAAAGGACCTAAGGGCGCACTTGTTGTTACGGTTTCGGATAATGATGCGGTTTTCGGTCAAAGTTCGGATTCGGGGCGCAGGATTACGGTAAGAAAAGAGCGTTTTTCAAAACGCCGCTATGAGGAGGATATTCTCCGTGTTGACGGAGCGGCTTCCAACGGAGAGCTGAGGGATATGATATCCTCATATCTGACATCTTCAAAATTCGGCGATGATACGATTTTGCGCCTTACGCTGACGGGAGAAATATCTCCTTCATTCGTGCTCAGCTCTCCTTACCTTGAGTCTGAGCCTCCGCGCATTTTTGCACTGAAAATTCTCGATAAAACAACCCCTGCGCTGGATATAGACGCTTTGAGAGCCGATCCGACGCTGAAAGGTGAATTTTTCAGACAGCTGGAAGATAAGCTTACGTCAAACGATCCTGACACAAGAGCCGTTGCAGCGCTTGCGCTGAGAGCGGGACTTGCGGCTCTTGCAGGCGAAGCTGTGACGGAATAATATACAGAAAGGCTCACAAAATGTACATAAAGCATCTGCATATAGCGGCATTCGGTCCTGTTACGGACGCGGACTTTTCATTTAAAAATTCTCTCAATGTAATTGAGGGAGAAAATGAGTCGGGCAAAAGCGCCGTGGCAATGTTTATCAAATTTATATTTTACGGTCTGTCGGCAAAGGCTGCCGACGGAGCCGATTTGCCCGAAAAGAGAAAATATATTAACTGGGAAAAAGGCTATGCCGCAGGCTATGCCGTATGCGTGATCGAAGACGGCGGAATGAAAAAAGAAATCAGAGTAGAGCGTACGCTGACTTCTCGCATAGCTTCTGACGGAAAAATAAAGTACGACGAAAAGATCGCCGTGCTGGATAATGAGACCTCCATGCCGATAAAGATCACGACGTCTCCGGGAGAATTTTTCTTCGGAGTACCCGAGGCGGTGTTTAAAAGCAGCGCATTTTCCTCTCAGTCGGGAGATGTTCGTCCCGACAGTACTGCTGTAGGCGAATCTATCGAAAATATAATAAATTCGGCTGACGAAAACATAAGCATAAAAAAAGCTGTCGATATTCTTGAAAAAGGCCGCAAAAAGCTTATGCACAGGAATCGCACGGGCGGCGAGATTTGCGAACTTGAACGGGAACGCGACAGGCTTGAAAAAAATCTTGAAGAATCCGCGGAAGAACTGGCGCGGCTCAGAAAAACAGGCTCATCTCTGACAGATACCTCGGCAAAGCTTGATGCTGCAAGGGAGAGGGAGAAAGAGATACGCGAGCTGTCTCTTGCAGTTGAAACTTTTGAAACGGCAAAAAAATTTGAAAACATTCACAAAACAGAACAGGATATAGCCGATTTAAAGGAAAAAATAAGATTTGAGGCTAAAAGCGGAGCTGATGAAAGCTTTACTTCAAAGCTTACAATATCCATAAGAGATCTTGACAGATATGAAAAGCTTAAAGGCGAATATACCGAAAAGTATAACGAAAGAGATATTTTTGAAGAGCATGACGACAGCGGCGTTACAGCGGAGGGAGCGGCTCTGAAAAAATCGGGAGGAATCCTGTTTAATACGGGAACCGTTCTTCTGATTATCGGTCTTCTCGGTATTATCGGAAGCGCGGCTCTGTATCTTATGAAACACAGCATGTTTGTACCTGCGGCAATTGTTACTGCACTTTTGGCAATTTCAGGCTGTGTGACGATGGCGCTCGGAGTCCGCAAAAGCTCCGCGCTGTCAAAACTACTCGAAAAATACGACGCAGCCGATCTTGAAGAACTTGCGGGAATCGTTTCTGACGATAATCATGCGCAGCGTGAGCTTGAAGGTCTGCGTGCAGCACTCGACGCTGCCGAAAATGCCGCACGGGAGGCTGTAGCAACCCTTGATACGCTGTCTCAGACGGCAGGACTGCGGGATACTGCAAAAAATCTGTCTCCTGCCGACACAGCAAAGCTGCTTGCCGAATATGTGAAAGAGCATATCGCCGCCCGCCGCAGAGCTGAATCGGATTCGGCGCAGCTTGAAGGAAGGCTCGGAGAAATGCGGTCTTCTCTCGCGGGAATTAACGAAGCGGAGCTTAAAAACGAAGTTTTACGTTTGGCACAAACAGATGCGGGACGGCGCGCTGAGAATATGAATCAGAGTGAGATAGACGGAATAGTACGCGAGCGTGATTTTCTGAAGCAGAAGATCGAAATGCTGGCAGGTCGTAAAACAGACCTTGAACGTGACTTTGCCGTTCTTTCCGCGACAAATCCGTCGCCTGCCGAAACCGCCGAAAAGCTTGCGGCAATCGATGAGAAGCTTTCACGTCTCAGACGCTCGCACAGCGCATATATTATGGCTCTTGAGGCTATTGAAGCGTCAAGTGACAGCGTGCGCTCATCTGTAATTCCCCGTATAACGAAGGGTGCGTCCGAAATAATGAGTAAACTTACAGGCGGAAAATACAGTGAGCTTGGTCTGTCACCCGATTTCGGAATGAGCTTCAGAACAAACAACTTCGGAACGCGCGAGCTTGACTTTATGTCGGACGGAACGCGCGACGCCGCTTATATTTCACTCAGGCTTGCTCTTATTAAGGCTATATTTGAAAAGGATTCTGTTCCGCCGGTTATATTTGACGAAAGCTTTGCTTATATGGATAAAAACAGAGTGCGCTCGGCGATAGAAGCTCTTGAAAGTGCGGATATGCAGATATTTTTGTTCACCTGCCGCGAGCTTGAAGGAACTCTCGCGAAAGACAGCAGTGCGCTTTGCCGCATGCCGTCTCCCAAAGCTGTGTAAGTCAAAAATCTGCAAACATATACCCGACTGTAAAACAGGACTGATAATTCGGAAGATTTATGAATAAATTTGATGTTATAGTAGCCGGCGCAGGTCATGCCGGCATAGAAGCCGCTCTTGCATGTGCAAGGGTCGGACTTCGCACGGCACTCTTTACGATTTCTCTTGACGGACTTGCAAATATGCCGTGCAATCCGTCGGTCGGCGGCACGGGAAAGGGACATCTCGTATTTGAGATAGACGCGCTTGGCGGCGAGATGGGATTTGCGGCTGACGCGGCAACGATACAGTCGCGTATGCTGAACACCGGAAAAGGCGCGGCTGTGCGCTCAAAGAGAGTTCAGGCAGACAGAACAAAGTACCGTGAGAATATGAAAAGGACTCTTGAGAGCACGGAAAAACTTTTCCTGATACAGGCGGAGGTCTGCTCGGTACTCACGGAAAAAACAGGGGGCGAACTGCGTGCCGTCGGCGTTTATGCCGAACCCGGCGGCGAATTTTTATCGAGTGCTGTTATAATATGCGCAGGAACTTACCTCGGCGGCGTAACGCATGTAGGAGACGTAAGCCGCAGCGGAGGACCTGACGGAATGCTCCCGTCGTCAGGTCTTACAGGATATCTGAGGGACGCGGGTATCAGGCTGATGCGCTTCAAAACAGGTACTCCGCCGCGAATCCATAAAAGGTCGATAGATTTTGACGTTCTTGAGCTTCAGCAGGGCGACGAATATATCACTCCGTTTTCCGTAAGGACAAACGCCGACGCTCTTAACAGCATAGCTCAGAGCGCATGTCATATCGTCTATACAAGTGAAGCCACGCACAATATAATAAGAGACAATATTTCGCGCTCTCCTCTTTATTCGGGAAAAATTCACGGTACGGGACCTCGTTATTGCCCGTCAATCGAAGATAAGGTAATGCGTTTCCCGGATAAAGAAAGGCATCAGCTATTTGTCGAGCCTTGCGGACTTGATACCGACGAGATTTATTTACAGGGATTTTCGTCGTCTTTGCCCGCAGATGTGCAGTATAAAATGCTCCGCAGTCTGCGAGGTTTTGAAGACGCGGAGATTATGCGCTATGCGTATGCGATAGAATATGACTGCATCGATCCGACAGAGCTTTATCCGACTCTTGAGTTCAAGAAAATATCATCTCTGTACGGCGCAGGACAGTTTAACGGTACATCGGGATATGAGGAAGCCGCGGCGCAGGGACTTGTTGCGGGAATTAACGCTTCTCTTAAAGTAAGAGGAATGGAGCAAATAGTGCTTCCGCGTCAGTCGTCATATATAGGTACGCTGATCGATGATTTGGTAACTAAAGGAACACATGAGCCATACAGGATCATGACGAGCCGAAGCGAGTTCAGGCTGCTGCTGAGGCAGGACAATGCCGAAAGCCGCCTGACAGAATACGGAGCTGCGGCGGGACTGATCTCAAAAGAGAGAGCTGAAGCTGCCGCTGAGCGCGAAAGAGCGGTAACTGAGGAATGTGAACGTCTGGAGCATCTGAACTTCGGACCTGCCGCCGTAAATGCTCTTCTTGAATCTCACGGCACAACCCCTGTCACATCGGGAATCAGTGCGGCTGATATGATACGCCGTCCGCAGATCACGTACGATGTTACGGCGGAGCTTGATCCCGAAAGACCTGAGCTGTCTCCGTCTCTTCGCCATCGTGTGGAGACGGAAATTAAATATGCAGGCTATGTACGCCGTCAGATAGATGAGGCTAACCGTCAGGCAAAGAGCGAGAACACCCGTCTGCCCGATGATATTGATTACGGCTTAATAAAGGGACTGCGTCTTGAGGCGGCAGAAAAATTATCATCTGTCCGTCCGGCGTCGATAGGTCAGGCGTCGCGTATATCGGGGGTAAGCCCTGCCGATATATCGGTACTTATGATCTGGCTCGGAATGAAGAAATAATAAGCCGAGATTTTCACGCACTTTTTTAAATGTCCTCCAAAAGAAAAAATTTTGGAGGGCATATTTTCAATTTGTCGGTATATTATCGAATTTCTTTGTGGGAATTATACCGCTGATGAGAACGGCTCATAATTGTATTGATAAATAGGTATATAAATGGAGTGAAATAATAAAATGGTATACAAAATCAGAGAAATTGAAAAGAAAGACAATAAAGAAATTGAAAATTTAATAAGAACCTGTTTAATTGAATTTGAAGCCAATCATGAGGGAACTGCTTGGTCTGATCCGAATTTGGGCAAATTTTCGTTAATTTATAATACTGAAGGAGATAAATATTGGGTAGCTGCGGATGAACGCGGAAAAATTGTCGGAGGGGTTGGTATAGGCTCCTTATGCTGCACTGAAGGTATATGTGAATTACAAAAAATGTATTGTCTGCCTGAGGCAAGAGGAACCGGCGCCTCCCATAAATTGATGGATACTGCATTAGATTTTGCGAGTAAATATTATGAAAAATGTTATTTGGAAACATTGGAAAATATGAAAGCCGCACAAAAATTTTATGAGAAATACGGATTTGAGAGAATTGACAAACCATTGGTGAAAACAGAACATTTTGCGTGTAATGTAAGATATATTAAAAATTTAAAATAACAATTCAAATTTGCCGACAAGTTAATCGAACTGCCCAAAGTAAAATATATACTGCTTATTCCTATGCCTTGCAAAAAAGAGCTATGATAACAGCTTTCAGAAAAGGAAATGATCGGGATATTCAGAAGTCATAAAATATTTTTTGATTTTTCTATTGATTATTTTCTTCCGATGTTATATAATATAGCTGTAGCGAAAATATGTTCGTGGTATGATAAGACTGCCGAACTTGAAGAAATAATACGAAGCCGTCCTTACGGCGAAACGGAGGATAAAATGAAACAGTCAAATAAAAAATCCGCATCCCCTGCTGTTGCCGACACACCGGAAGCAAAGCAGAAAGCTCTTGCCACAGCTATAAGCCAGATCGAAAAGGACTTCGGACGCGGCACTATAATAAAAATGGGCGAAAATCCGCAGATGAATATTTCCACAATATCTACAGGATCTCTGACGCTTGACCTTGCGCTCGGAGTCGGGGGACTTCCGAGAGGCCGTATTATCGAGATATTCGGACCTGAATCTTCAGGTAAAACGACAGTTGCTCTCCATGCCATTGCCGAAGCACAAAAAAACGGCGGGGAAGCTGCGTTTATCGATGCTGAGCACGCGCTTGATCCCGTATATGCGAAAGCTCTCGGAGTAGATATAGATAATCTTCTCGTTTCCCAGCCTGACAGCGGAGAACAGGCGCTTGAAATATGCGAGGCTCTCGTCCGCTCGGGTGCGCTTGACATAATCGTTATAGACTCCGTTGCTGCTCTCGTACCTCAACAGGAGATCGAGGGAGATATGGGTGCTTCTCACGTAGGTCTTCAGGCAAGACTTATGTCGCAGGCTCTCAGAAAGCTTTCGGGAACTATCGCAAAAACAAACTGCATTGTGATATTTATAAATCAGCTCCGCGAAAAGGTCGGAGTAGTATACGGAAATCCCGAAACCACAACAGGCGGACGCGCCCTGAAATTCTATGCGTCAGTCAGAATCGATATACGCAAAGCGGAAATGCTGAAGTCGGGAACGGAAGCATACGGAAACCGCGTAAAATGCAAGGTTGTAAAAAATAAAGTCGCTCCTCCGTTTAAGATCGCCGAATTCGATATCCTATACGGACACGGAATTTCAAAGTCAAGCGAAATTCTTGAAATCGGTATCTCACGCGGCATAATCGATAAGAGCGGCGCATGGATCTCATATGAAGGCACAAGGCTCGGACAGGGCAGGGACAACGCAAGAACATATATTGAAAACGATCCCGCTCTCATGGCTGAGCTTGAGGAAAAGATCAAGGCAAGCCTGAAAGACAGTGAATCCGAAGACGTGCTTGCCGACGATCTTGATGAGGACGGCGGAGACGATCTTGATATTCGCCTTCTCGACCTCGACGGCGACCTTGACGAATAATTCGACGAATAAAAAATAAGTCAAATCTGTCTGAAAGGAGGGTTCGCGTGCATATATCGAGAGCAAAATATTTCTGCTACCGAAACCTGAAAGAAGTAAATATAGAGTTCACCGGGGGAGTAAACGTACTGTGGGGACTGAACGGTCAGGGAAAATCGAATATATTAGAGGGCATATACTATTTTGCGCGCGGACGCTCTTTCAGAGGGGCAAAGGATCGCGATCTTATAATGTTCGGTGAGCAGGGAGCTGCGTGTGAGATCGAGTTTTGCAAGGATAAAAGCGCAGGAGCACCTCCTTCAAGTCTCAAAACGGAGATTCCGCTTTCGGGAAGAAAAAAACTGATGCGAAACGGCGCACAGCTCAGAGGAAGCGCCGAAATGCTCGGCTCGTTCCGCGCGGTGCTCTTTTGCCCGTCTCATCTGTCAATAGTCAACGGAGGACCTGCCGAGCGCAGATCCTTTATTGATATCGCGATCGCGCAAAGTTCGGCGGACTATGTGTATTATCTGTCAAACTACAGGCGTTTTCTCTCCGAGCGCAACGCGCTTCTGAAAAGATATGCGTCAGGGAAATCAGTACCTCGCGAGGAATGGGAGACATACGCAGAACAGCTCAGCATGGCAGCCGCTGAAATTTATGCTTCACGCAGCTCGTACTGCAATCAGCTTACGGGAGATGTGAAAAAATATTTCAGCGAAATGACAAACGGCGCAGAAGACCCGTGTCTCGAGTATGTTGCTCTGAGCGGTGAGAAAGCTGATTCAGAGGGGGGAGAGAGCCCCCCGAGTTTGGATATACTGCAAGATAAGCTTATGTCGAATATTGAACGTGAAGCCGCCGCAGGATCGACTTTGTGGGGACCGCACAAGGACGACATAAAAATAACGATCAACGGAAAAGCGGCGCGTATTTTTGCGTCTCAGGGACAGCAAAGGAGCATTGCGCTTGCCATGAAGCTGGCTGAGGGAGAGATATCGAAGAGAGTGACGGGAGAATATCCCGTGTTTCTGCTTGACGATGTGTTTTCCGAGCTTGATGAAAACCGCAGAAAATATATAATGGAAGAATTGAGCGGCAGACAGATTATCGTAACCTCATGCGAACCGTCCGTTGTGCCGTCTGACGGCAGCGGAAGCGGGGCAAAGTATTTTGAAGTGTCGGGCGGCAGGATCGCAGACTGTTCGCAGGAAACGTAGTGCCGCTCATAAAGACGGGAGAGCAATATGGAGTATTCGGAAACTTATATAATCGGCGGAGTGCGAGAATGCGACACAAGCGTGCGATTTGAGATGATATCTCCTGATGGAGAGGTCACAAAGCTCCGTATTACACCTAAGATATGGGAAAAGTTTGAATTGAGTTCAGGAGACGCTGTGAGCTCTGATACGGTGAATAGGCTTGAAACGCTCTCCGAGATGTGCGAAGCTGTGACAAGGGCGGCAAAGTATGCCGAAGCGTCGCCGCAAAGCGTTCGTGCGCTTATTATGAAGCTCAAAAGAGCCGGATTCTCAAGCGAAGCTGCTGAAAATGCGGCAGACATGCTTGTAAAGCGTGGTTTGATCGATGAGCAAGGTCAGGCAGATCGTTTTGCCGAGAAAAGTGTGCGCACGGGACGCGGCAGGTCGCGCATAGTGCGTGATCTTGTTGCTCACGGATATCCGCACGACGTGTCCGAAAATGCAGCCGACAGTATTTCCGATGACGAATATGCGGCGGCTTTGAGAAAATCAATTTCAAAGAAATGCAGAAACGGAATTCCGACGGAAAGAAAGGAGCGCGACAAGCTGGTCGCCGCTCTCGTAAGGTGCGGATTTTCAGTGTCTGAAATAATACGCGAATTTGATCGGTTGTCATAAGCTGAGGGTAACGGATCGCTTGAAAACAATCAGAACTTGACTCTGCTCAGCATAATCCGATCTCCACCATATGGACGCAGTTCGAAAATATTTTTTGTAAAATAAGATTTTTTGCATTTTGGTATTGACAAATGAGTGATTTAGTGGTATCATATTAAAGCACTAAGGTCATGTGCGGGTGTAGTTCAATGGTAGAATCCCAGCCTTCCAAGCTGGTCGTGTGGGTTCGATTCCCATCACCCGCTCCAGTACCTTTAGCTCAGCCGGATAGAGCAACTGCCTTCTAAGCAGTAGGTCGAGGGTTCGAATCCCCCAAGGTACGCTTTACGGTGGATGTAGCTCAGTTGGTTAGAGCGCCAGGTTGTGGCCCTGGAGGTCGTGGGTTCGACTCCCATCATTCACCCTTAAAAATTTGATTATTTCGCTGTCGTCACGGACAGCGTTTTTTGTTATTTAATACAGTTGTAACTGATTTATACAAAGAAACTATCGCACAAGAAGAATATAATCTTCTATGCGATTACGCTGTTATAAACTTTATCAAATACAGCGCGCCTATATGTAAGGGATAATACATATAAAACAATCCCTTTAACGGACGCCGTCCGCGCTCGCCGTTGTACAGCGCAAGAATAGGGATAGAGGCAAGTGAATACCATTCAAGTCCGCCTATACTGATCGACAGTGCGGCAGTTCCGACAGCTGAGGCAATGAGCCGCAGCTTATCTGAACCCGAAATATAGATTATTACAGGCAGCATTACCCCGATAAAGCCGTAATCTATACCGAAATTACTTGATTTTAAAAGTGCGGGCACAAGCTCGCATAATGCAAACACCGCTGTCAGCGTAAGTATGGGTAAAAATATGCTGCATTTTTCATCATATGTGCGCTTTAAAACAGAAATAATAAATATTGACAGACTAAAGGTTATCATGACGCACTGATACAGGCTTCCCGAAACTGCAAATTCTGCAGTCTGACATACAGCGCCTACTGCAAAAACACAGGCAAAATATCTGTATATATTTCGCGTATACCTGCACCCTTCTGCAATCATATACGCAAATATCGGAAAAGAAATGCGTCCGATGATGCGAAAAATTGTGATATCGGGGAAAAGAATCAGACCTATGTGATCGACTGTCATCGCAAGCATCGCTGTAAGCTTCAGTTGGAATGAACTGAGCATATTAATTCCCTCCCGTATACGTAACTCGTTTAAAATCATATAAATTTAAAATAAGTATATAAAATAATGCTTTGTCTGTCAAGATAAAAAATTAAAATGCTCATAAAAAATATTTCGACGGACGGCAGAAAATATTAAAAAGGAGAACTTATATCATGAAAAAAATCATACTCGGGAAAAGCGGTCTTCAAGTTCCTCAGATTGCCGTCGGCTGTATGAGACTTAATAATCTATGTGAAACAGACGCCGAAAAATTCATTATGACGGCAATCGAAGAAGGAGCGAATTTCTTCGATCATGCAGATATCTACGGAGGCGGAAGGTGCGAGGAGATATTTTCAAAAGCCGTAAAAATGTCGCCGTCCGTGCGCGAAAAGATAATTCTTCAGTCAAAGTGCGGTATATATAACAGAACATACGACTTTTCAAAAGAGCATATCATATCGTCCGCTGACGGAATTCTTCGCCGCTTAAATACCGAATATCTCGATGTGCTTCTGCTTCACCGTCCCGACGCTCTTGCAGAGCCTGAAGAAGTTGCAGAAGCCTTTGACAAGCTGTACAGTGCAGGCAAGGTGCGTCACTTCGGTGTATCAAATCATTCCCCCATGCAGATCATGCTCCTTGAAAAAGCTCTGAATCAGAAGCTTGAAGTAAATCAGCTTCAATTCAGCATTACAAATGCAACAATGATTACATCGGGACTCCATGTAAATATGGAAGATGACGGAGCCTTGAACCGCGACGGCGGAGTCCTTGATTTTTGCAGACTTAATGATATTACGGTACAGCCGTGGTCGCCTTTCCAATACGGATTTTTTGAAGGACCGTTTATCGGCAGCGAAAAATACCGTCCGCTTAATCTCAAGCTTGATGAGATTGCAGAAAAATACGGGGTCGGCAGCACGACGGTTGCTCTTGCGTGGATTTTGCGTCATCCTGCAAATATGCAGCCTGTAGTCGGCACGACAAACTGTGATAGGCTTAGAGAATGTATAAAGGCGGCGGATATTGACCTGACTCGTAAGGAATGGTATGAAATATACCTCTCTGCAGGAAATAAGCTTCCGTAAGGAGATTACCGTGTTGTTTGTGTGATATCGGTTTGTGAAAAATTTCTGAAAGAAATATACGAATCGGCAAGACTCAATGTGAGCCTTGCCGATTTTTTACGCCGATTTTAAGATAACGTGCTTATGAACGCAGCATACCGATTGCCGCATCAATATCCTCCCGCGCTTTTTCTTTTAATTTTTCGGCTTCGTATGAAAGGCGGACAGAGTTTTCTTCACGGTGTTCCATTATATCATCAATGACAGTGCACAGATCCTCATTTTTTAAATCTTTAACAGAGCAGAGATGAGGTTTTTCAAGTAAATTTATAAAGTCGTCTATCTTCGGATCAAGCGACAGACCTATGACGGGTACTGCCGCGCTGCATGCGTATATCAGTGTATGCAGGCGCATGGAAAGTACAAATTCAGCTTTATTCATTCCTCCGCCTCTGAGAATAGACAGAAGCTCATGCCCGCTGTCGGGAGAAATCATTTTTGATTCTACTGAATATTTTTCATGTAGAAGATCTGCAGCGCGATGCAAAATTTCTGAATCAACATTCGGTTGCATTGTTACAAAAACAGGAGTCATTGAATATTTGACTGAGGCTTTTGCACATGCGGCACAGACTTCTTTAAGAAGTGTGTCTTCGCTGTACTCGTTTTTTTGAAGTCCTTTAAAGCTTCTGAGAGATACTGCAAAAAAAGGCTTACTATAGGGAATTCCGATGTTTTTACACTTATCGCGTGTCTCTTCGGTGCTGTAAGGCTTCATGAGAAACGCAGGATCGGCGCTGATGTGTATTTTATCAGGAGCTACTCCGATTGATTCCAATGTATTAAAACTTCCCATGTCGCGAACGCTTATCATATCCGCTTTATTTACCGTTTTTGCCACAGTTCTCTTGTTTCTTTCCGAATTGATAACCCCAATACCGTTTGCATATATATATGTCTTCATTTTCATCAGCCGTGCGAGGTTTACGATAGTAGTATAATAACGCAGGCTTTTACCCGATGTGCTGTCCTGAAACAGACTTCCGCCTCCGGAAATCAGCAGGCGTGACGAGTACATTTCTTTAAGAATTGAAAATGGATTAACTCTTGAGATGCACTTTATCCCGAAACGCTTTTTTGCTTTTTTCGGACTGTGTGTGAGAGCTGCTAATCTGATATCGGGATTTGCTGCCGTCAGATTTTCCGTTATGGTTTCAAGGATACTGTCGTCTCCCATATTACCGAATCCGTAGTAGCCGGAGATCAAAACATCAGAACTGCCCTTAAACGGTTTCGGATCGCGCATTACCTGTGAATACACGTCAAGACAGTCATCAGCCATACGAGAAACAGCGTAATATTTTTCTATTGTGGTTCTTCCGTATTCCGCAAGGTGGGATAGCTGTTCTTCGGACGAGCCGAAAATATTTTTAATATCACGGAGCAGAATTTCAGATGTCGGCATTTCTTTTCCTCGGCAGCAGAAGTTGGTATCAAGCGCGTCTGATAGCTTATCTTCTTTAAATATACCGAGATAACCCTGACTTCCCGCAAGAACGGTCGGAAGTCTTGACGCCATAGCCTCCATTGCCGAACGTGAAACTCCGACGAATACATCGCAGCTTGCCATAAAGTTTGCTATATCGGTTCGCGGACCTGTGAGATGTATAAACTCACGACCGGCACGGCGGTTGAATTTGTCGCACTTTACTTTCAACTCGTCAAATGCCGTTCCTCCGCCAACGATTGTGATACCTGCGTCGGGGTACAGCTTTATCAGTTCTTCAGCAGCGTCGGCAAGCATGAATGCTACATGGGCGCTTTCGTTATCTATTCGGCTGACGTAAAGAATTCGGCGGTCTTTTGCCCCTGCAACCTCGTTGGTTCCGGAGGTGTTGTTTTTGTCGAATTTCTTAGTGTCGATTCCGTTTATAGTAACGGTAATTCTGCTTTTCGGAATACCGTAGTATTTTATAAGATAATCTCTTATATCGTCGCTGACGGCGAGACAGCGCTGTCCCCAGTGCGACATAATACGCAGAAGGAAAGTCGTATTATACACTCCGTGCGTTGTAGTAACAAAACGGAACGACAGTTTTTTCTGAAGAGACGAACAAATAAAATTAGGAATGCGTGCGTGAGAGTGCACTATATCGAAATTTTCATCTCGTATAAGCTTTGCAAGTCCGCTTGCCGCGCGTTTTACGGCGAGTAGCCTTTTTGTGTTCAGTGGAAGGGTAACGTGCTTTATACCCGCCGCTTCAAGCTGAGGAACGTATACGCCGCCGTTGGAGGCAACTGTTACACTGTGTCCTCTTGCGGTCAGCTCCCCCGCAAGCTCCAGAATATGAGTTTCGACGCCGCCGATATCCATACCCATTGTTACCATTAAAATCTTCATATATAATCTTCCTTTTTCTGCAACTTAAAATTCGCATATTTATGCGGATTATTTTCAGCGGGATCTGCCGCCTTTTTTTGCTCTTTTATCATTACCGGACGATTTGCTCGGAGTTTTATATTTCTTATTATTCCCGCAGTTGCCGCGCGATATATTACGGCTTTTTGTGTCAGTGCCGTGTTTTCCGCTGACTTTGCCGTTTTTACCGCGCGTGCCACCGCTTGTGAAATCATGATTTGTCCCTGTCTTTGAGCGTTTGCTTTTTTCTCTCGATTTGCTGGGGGCCAAAACTTCACGTTTTGACTCTGAGGCAGATTTATGCTTGATGTGATTTGAGCCTTTGGATCCGTCCATAAGCTCTTTAAGCATTATTTTTCCCTTTTCGGTGCAATATTTTTCAGCTTCGGATATAAGTCGCCTGTTTTCGGGACGTCTCCATTGCAGAAGCGCGCGTTGTATTTGCTTTTCCCTGTACTCCGTGGGGGTATATATATTCTTTCCCGTAAACGGATCGATTCCTGTATAGAACATAACGGTGGACGCTGTGCCGGGCGTCGGATAGAAGTCCTGCACCTGCTCGGGGGCAAGTCCGATGTGTTTTGTGTAGAGAGCAAGCTCGACAGCGTCATCCATTGTGCTTCCGGGGTGGCTTGACATGAGATAAGGCACAAGATACTGTTCAAGTCCCGCTTCCGTACTCAGCCTGAAGAACTTTTCCCTGAATCGGTCGTACATTTCAACATTGGGTTTTCCCATCATGGAGAGGACGTTTGCACTGCAATGTTCGGGAGCAACCTTAAGCTGGCCGCTTACATGATGAGAGACAAGGCGGCGGAAGAATTTGTCGCTTTTATCGCACATCATATAGTCAAATCTGATTCCAGAACGTACAAAAACCTTTTTTACTTCCGGGAGCGCTTCGATTCTCTCAAGAAGCTCGGTATATTCGGCTTCGTCTGCAATAAGATTCTGGCACGGCTTCGGAAAAAGACATCTTTTATCGGGACATACGCCGTGTTCGGTCTGTTTTTTACATGCGGGGTATCTGAAATTAGCGGTAGGTCCGCCGACATCGTGAATATATCCTTTGAAATCGTCCATCGAGACGATTTTTTCGGCTTCTGCGATCACCGAATTTATGCTTCTCGAACGGACTGCCCGTCCCTGATGAAAAGCGATTGCGCAGAAATTACAGCCGCCGAAGCAGCCGCGGTTGTGAGTTATTGAAAATTTGACCTCGCGTATCGCGGGGATTCCGCCGTCTTTTTCATACATTGGATGATAGTCGCGCATGTAGGGCAGGGCATATACCGCGTCGAGCTCTTCGCGTTCGAGAGGGGGCATAGGCGGATTTTGCACAAGCGCGCGGTCGTCGTAATATTCCACAACAGCACGTCCGTATACAGCGTCGTTGTTTCTGTATTGAAGTCTGAAAGCCTCAGCATAGGCTTTCTTGTTGCTTTTAAGCGTGTCGTAGTCAAATCCTGAAATTTCGTGCGTATCGTATTCTCCTCCGCTGTATTTTCCCATATCTGCAACGGGGAAATGTACTTCGGCTCCCTCTCCGTGCCGACAGAGATAAGCTGTTCCGCGAACATCTCTAATCTTTTTTACGGGAATGCCGCGGTTGAGAAGATTAGCTAGCCTTACCACAGTTTTTTCACCCATTCCGTACATCAGAATGTCGGCTCCGGAGTCCACAAGAATGCTTCGCCTGACCGAGTCCGACCAATAGTCGTAGTGGGCAAGACGCCTGAGAGAAGCCTCAAGTCCGCCGATTAGAATAGGTACGTCGCCGTAAGCCTCGCGTATACGGTTGCAGTATACGATAAGTGCACGGTCGGGACGATAACCTGCCTTGCCGCCCGGTGAGTAGTAGTCGTCATGCCTTTTCTTCTTCGCAGCGGTATAATGCGCTACCATTGAATCTATATTTCCTGAGGAAACGAGGAATCCGAGTCGGGGACGTCCGAATTTTTTGAAATCGTCCGTGCTTTTCCAATCAGGCTGAGGAAGCATGGCGCACAGATAACCTGCGTCTTCAAGAACTCTGGTGATTATCGCAGCTCCGAAGGAGGGATGATCGACATAAGCGTCTCCGCACACGTATACAAAATCGGGAACATCACGTCCGCACTCTTTAACCTCTTCGGGAGTTACGGGTAAAAAACTCATAATAATCTTTCCTCCGACGATATGCCTCAATTATATTTATCTAGCAGTGTACTGTGTAAATGCGGCACAATTATTTATATTTTATCATATATGGCGCATGATTTCAAGAAAAGGATTAAAATTGAGCGAGATACGGTGTGTCAAGGCAAAGCATTTGAGATTTTAGACAAGTATGTGTAGGATGTTTGATATATGAGAATGGTCTGTACAGTCGGTTTACACGTCATGATGTTATTTACAAAAAACGAAACATATAACTTTTGCTTGATTTATAGATATTGACTTTTGACGCATTTTGAGGTAATATATCAAGTAGAAGTGTGTGTCGGTGAATACTGAAAGTTAAGCATTTATCACGCATATTTCAAATTTATATAATAAACGCTGATCAAAAAGCATCAGACTGTTGCCTTATGATGCAGCGAAAGGATGGTCCAAATGAAAGAATGTACGAATTGTCACACACAGTCAGCAGATGAAGCTATGTTCTGCAACCACTGCGGAACGCCCCTCAGTGTGCAGAATACAGCTCAGAACGGAGCGCCGATTAATCCCGGAACGACTCCAAATTCGGGAGCTATGCCGCAATATGCCGCTCCAATATACGATCCGTATGATCACACATCTGAATTTGATCCGAAAGATATTTCTGATAACAAGGTAATGTCTATGCTCGTCTACCTCATGGGTTGGATCGGTATTGTCATTGCTCTGCTCGGAAGCCATTCTTCTCCGTATGCAGCCTTTCACGTCCGTCAGGCGCTGAAATTCTCAGTAGTTGATATCATCTTAGGAATTTGCGCATTAGTACTGTGCTGGACATTTATTGTACCGTTTGCTTGTTTTGTTATGTTCGGTGCCCTCTTTGTCATAAAGATCATATGCTTTTTTCAAATTTGTCAGGGTAAGGCAAAAGAGCCTTACATAATTCGCAGTCTTACATTTTTGAGGTAAGAATAAATGCGAGTTACTGATACAGCTGAAAAGGCTGAGACTGCAAACAGTAACGACTGATAATTGATAAGCGTAATATATAAACCTCCTGCCTGAAAAAGAGGCGGGAGGTTTATATATTTATAAAAACAGGTCAAAAATACCGCTTCGGAACTTCAGCCGAAACGGTATTTTTCTGTTATTTTCTTGTTAGCCCAAAGGTGAATCTGCATACTTCGTAAGCAGTTTCCAATTTGATAGATCTTTCATATTATCGCGTACTGAGTACCACTTTCCCGGATTAAACTTGTTTCCGTTGTTCTTTGTTACGTCCCAATCATATGAGCAAAGGATATATTGATCGTGCGCTGTTTTTTCATCGGAATTTATCACATTTCCCGTGAAAGGATTTACAGGATTGTCAATCACACCTGCCGCAGCCAATGTGGGAACGTCTCCGTTCGTCATAAACTCATCGGAGGTCTCAAACCCTTCGCTGTCAAAATCCTTTACCATAAGAAGGGGATAGAAACAGTCTGCGTCGTCTCCGCCCTCAAGTATAAAATCTTCTGAATGATTGAGACATCTTCCGTGATCCGAAACTAAAATAATTCGGGTATTGTCGTAAACTCCGTTGTCACGCAGATAATCAAACCATCTTGCAAGCTGAAGCATAGTCGCCATATTTGTCTGATAATGGATTATCTGCAAATCGGTTTCCATATTAAGCGTGCGTCCGTTCAGTGTAAAACGGTCGGCATGTTCGCGGTCATATTCCGTGTTATCAACTTTATCAATCGGAGCATAGTCAGGCTCGCGAAGCATCATAGGCTCATGGGTCAGATTATTTGTCATCATCATAAAGGTATTTTCGCTGCCGTCCGATATATCAGTCATATACGACAGATTTACCAATGTAATATAGCTATCCATGAATTCCTTTGTCTTGCCGACGGATTTTGAGCTTCCCGTACGAACCTGTCCCGAATATATACCGGAATCCGTACCGATTTCCTGATTATACGTGCCGTGAGAATATATAATTTCCTGCATACACAGAGGTGCAGATTTCATAATACCGTAGCAGAAAAAGTTTCTGTTTCTGTCAACTACCGCTTTTATCCTCGTATCCTTGTCCATAAATGCTCCGTTCGTGATATATGTTTTGATATCGGGATAATCGTCATAAATGGACAGATCGGGAATCCACTGGTATCCTGCATATACGGGATCGCATACGGTAACGTCAAAGTTATTACTGTCAAACAGTACCGGCATGACCTTGAGAGACTCATCATGCTTGTCAACCAAAGGTTCGCTGTCTCTTTTGTTCATCTCATACGGAGTATATTCATAACCGCCGAACAGAGCAGGCGAGCCGAAGTTAGTGCTTACGCCGAAAGAGATAACATTTGAATAATATGTGAATCCTGAGAATTTCTCTTTCAGCTCAGGCTTTTCATTAAACATATATGGCACATACTCGCCCATTGCACGATCAAGCATGAGCACAACGACATTTTTACCGTTTTTGCTCAAATTAAATTTCGGAGTACCGCTGTTTTCATCAGTAATTTCAAGCGCTTTTACCGATGAATTTATATTTACCATATTTACGAATGACATTCCGACAAGCGCTATTGCCGCAATCGTCATTATTTCAAATGTCCGCTTTTTCCACAGCTTAACGATCACATATAATAAACATGCGACAGCTGCGATCACGGCAGCGTTTATAAGCTGACTTTTCAGATCAAGATCTAGCCCTTCCTCAAACTGTAATTTGGTGCTTAAAAGACCGAGATCCCGTCCGAAAAACATGTAATTGACTACCGCTGTACCGGAAAGAATCCACACTGCTTTTTCAAATATTACTTTAACCTGCGGCTTCGCAAGCCAGTAAAAAACGCCGAGCCAAATAACAAATATACCGAAAGCTATACAGAACGAGCTGACGATATACCACATCGGATGATAAAAATAATTTATATCAACAAACTCCTGAGGAGAAGCATTGATTACAGTAGACGGAATCATGATTCCGATAAGCACTGACAGGAAAACTCCTCCCGCAAAGAAAACTTTTTTGTTTGGCAGTTCTTCTTTCTTTTTCCGTTTTGCCGTG
The DNA here is from genome assembly GCA_022800625.1 of Clostridiales bacterium. Classification (GTDB taxonomy): domain Bacteria; phylum Bacillota; class Clostridia; order Oscillospirales; family CAG-272; genus RUG11130. The sequence continues at coordinate 28,273 of JAAWQR010000007.1, forward strand.
ATTTTTCTGCGAAGCAATGAATATACGAGCGGTATCTGCATCACGAGTCCGCAGAACACAAAAAACGCGGTTCTTTTGGGTGTCGGATAACTATAGAAGAAGACCCCGAACACAAACAGAGCTATTCCGCAGAATGAAGTTAAAATACTGAGCACCCGTCCCGGATTCTTTATTTTATAGAATATAGTTTTTATAAGCGAAAATATATTGTTGAGAGTCCAGTAAAAGACAAGTCCCGCCGGCGATGTGTAAAGGAATACAAGGAAAAACAAAGCCATCGCATAAAGCTGAATCTTTGATTTAAGCGTGCCGCCTTTAGTGAAAATCACACATGACACAAGATTTACAGCTGTCATTATTATCGGGAGAATATTTACGGTAAAGCCAGCGATCACAAGCATTCCGTCAGGACTTCCGAGATCCGCTATCGGACCGAAGGATACCCCGTTCAAAAGGTTCAGTCCCGAAAGAAAGCGGTATGCCGCAATAAAAAACGGAATTTCAAGGAAAAGCGAGATCGCTCCGCGCAGAACATATGTAGGCTTATAATTATTCTGCCTGTAATATGTTTGCAGGATCATCATTTTTTCATCGCCGCTGAATGTTTTCTTGATATGTGCCACGCCGTCCCGTAGGCGCATTTCCATATCCCGTTCTTCCTCCTGCATTGCGTCGGCGCGCTTGTAAAGAGGCAAAACCAACAAATTCATAACTAAGCTGAGCACAACGATCGAAAGTCCGGGATTGTCGATCATTCTGTCGGCTACCATATAAATTACTTCAAAAAGCAGTTGAAGCGGTTTAAACAACAGCGCATCTAAAATTGCCCCAAATGACATATAATATCTCCATTCTGCCGTGATAAGCTGAAAAACTATCTATAGGCACACTTGATTTTCATAAGCTTTCAAAACCGTGACGGGCTTCATGTCTTATCAGCTGTTTTCTTTTTGGTCTTAATGTGAGCATTCGTGATTGATCTGTATTTCTCAGTCAGGTAATCAACCGCTCTCACAGCGCCCTCTCCCTCATGCTCCCATGTTTCCGATCTTACCTCGCGCCGTCCGTTTGCATATTTGGGATCGTCTATACAGGAGTCTATCATTTCTTTAAGTGAAGAAAGATTATCCTGTGTCAGCTTTTGACCGATTCTCGGCAAAGCTGTAAACGTCCAATACGGAGTTTTCAGCCACCATGCGTCATACGGTCCTTTATCAAATTCTGTATCCGCATATATAACAGGCTTGTCATATACAAGTGAAAAATCGAAAATAACGCCTGAGAAATCGGATATCAGTATATCAGAGCGCTTCAGAACTTCAAAATTATCGTTATCACGATTCCATTCAAGCTGTTCCGAATTCGGATATTTGCTCATCAGCTTGTCCATCAGCTCTTTTTCCGAAGCAAAGGACTGCGGATGCGGTCTGATAATTATGTGATAACCTGTCTCTAACAGCAGGTTAATTATTTGCTCGCCGTATTTCATAAGGATCGCGCTTTTGCCCCACGACGGTGCGAGGAGCACGGTACGCTCGTGAGGAATGCTCTCGCCGCCTGAAGCAAGTCGTTTTACCATTTCGTCCATATACGGTATACCGATCTTAACTTTTTCCTTTTCGGGAAGTCCGCGCAGTTCTTCGAGATATCTTGTATCTCTTACCTGATACTCTCCTGACAGCAGCAATGCATCGTAGTAATCTATGCCGAACATATGATATCCTGCTATTTCATTGGCACAGTGAAGCATGTGTACATAGCAGTCAACATTTTTTGAACGCTTCCACTGATAAACGTCAAGTCCGGGTGTAGTCGAAAGCACAATCCTTGCGTTCAGAAAATTAAGACGCGCAAACGCTTTGTTTCCCTCTCCGATAAACTCTCCCTTGACATGCTCAAGATCTGTCTTCAGAGCAGGATCATCGGGAGAAGCAGTCATATAAACTATATCGATCCCGCGTCTGTCGAATTCACGGCACACAGGCTCAAATACCGTCCAATACCGCTTATCGTCCGAAAATATAACATACGGTATTTTATCTGTATTCGTTTCGACTTTTTTACCGCCGCTCAGAATAAATCTGAGTTTCACTATCCAGTCTTTCAAAAGGTAATTTAAAGCTCCGATAATTCCGATAAGGATAGCAAAGAGCATGCTTCCCGTACCGGGATCAATGTAAAGTAACATAATAGTCTCCGTTCAGCCATAAAGATAACTGCGAGCAGTTATGAAATTTCATTGTCGGCAGCCGACAATGATTAAGCGCACTAGTGCACTTATCATTATAACATACTTCTTGCTGAAAGTCTACTTAATAGAACCATAAATCAGGAAATTTATGTGAAAAATCAGCATTTTATTTAATTATAAATTTAAAGCTTAGGCTTTTCGATATTTTTTACCGTTTTTCAGCTTTCGGCGAATTTAAACAGCAGCATCAGCATGTTATACCATGATTTCTTCCTTAGAACCGCCTTTAGCGGCAATAAATCGAAAAATCAGCCGTCAATAAAAATTCCCAATTTTTGTGAAGTGCCGCAGAGCGGCACTTTGGCATCATTATTTTTATTATACCACGAAAATAAGCCGTATAAAAAAACACTGCGGCAATTTTTCGAGATGACTTGTATTTGAATAAAATATATTGTATAATTTCATTCAAGACGGGGCAAACGCTCCGTAAAATTTGCAATTCCGGCCGCTTATCGGCGGCTTCAAATGAAAGGCTTTTATTTTTGGTATGAAAAACATCCTTGACAGACGCCTGCGCCATGTTAAAACAGATAAATTTGTAATCGACCTTAACATGCCGAAGGATTATCCGCCTATAAAGGCGCGCCCCACAGCTGAGGGAGGAGTCCGCGACAGATTCTTTGCGGCAAAGGCAGAACTTCCCGATGAAATCACGGTTGTAAGACCGTTTGATACCTCAGCATTTACAAAAAGCTGTGAAAACACCTTTTATGTAGCTGAAAACGGTGACAATAACGCAAAGGGAACAAAGGACTCTCCGCTGGCTGATCTTCATACAGCGCTTGATAAAGTACGCGGACTGGGCGGCGCTCGTATCATAATGCGCGGCGGAAACTATCGTTTTACGGAATCGGCAAGGATTACCTCCGAGCACTCGGGTACGGAAGCTTCTCCGCTTATAATCACGGCAGAGGACGGTGAAACACCGTATATTTCAGGCTCTTACAGCATTCCGTCATCAGCTTTCAAGCCGGTTAACGATGAAAAGATGCTTGCGCGTTTAAAGCCTGAAGCAAGAGCTCATGTGCTCTGCGCAGATCTTCCGTCTCTCGGTATAACGGATTTCGGAATCGTCGGATACGGCGGTGCCGTTCTTATGATCGACAACATTCCGCAGACGCTCTCACGCTATCCGAACAAGGGTGAGAAGCAGATCGTAATGAGCGACAATATATATGACGCAGGCGGACACAAGTTCATATCTCCCGACAGCCAAAGCCGTGATAACAACGATCCGTGGGAGATCGGCATTACAGATCCCCGCTGCCTTGAATGGGAATGGCACGAGGATATATGGATCTACGGCGCACTGTATGCGGAGTGGGGCAGACGTTACGCTCCGATCGGCGCATTTGACCGTGAAAAGATGAGCATGAAAGGACGCTACGCCTTTGAATGGGGCGTTAAATATGCTCCCGACAACGACTACTACTTCCTCAACATATTTGAAGAGCTTGACGAACCGGGCGAATGGTATCTTGACAGAAAGAGCGGCAAGCTGTACTATTATCCGACAGAAGAAGGCATCAGCGAAAACTCTGACATTCGCTTCATTGCATCTCCTTGCAATCTTATCGTAGGAGAGGGAGCGGAAAACGTAATTGTCGAAAAGCTCAATGTCGGACGATGTGCCGGAGCAGGATTCTCAGTAAACAACTGCACACAGTTCCTGATTCAGAATTGCACTGTGACCGGAACGTGCGAAGAAGGCGACGCTCAAACTGCTATAGACGCTGTATCAATAAAGGGCGGAAAAAGAAACGGAATGATCGCCTCCACGATTGAGCACTTTACAAATCATGCCGCATTTATTGACGGCGGAGACCGTGCAAATCTTATTCCCGCAAACAACTTTCTCCAGAATTGCTTTATACTCAATCCGCACTGCCGTATAGGAATCAGCGAAGCAGGATGCGGAAACATAATGTCGCACAACTATGTGCACAACACTACAATGGGAGCAGGCGGAGACAACGAGGGAATCGTCGAATACAACATCGTAGAGGGCGGCGACACCGAAACACACGATACAGGTATGCTCTACATCGGCGGAGGCGGATGCTCTGCCTGCGGCAACCACTACCGCTATAACTATTTCTTTGACTTTGCAATGGGTGACTACGGAATCTATTTTGACGACCTCTCGCGCGGAATGTACGCTTACGGTAATATCGTTGTGGGAAACGGCACGACAGGCGACGGCACAACTTGGGAATCCGGCGGAAGAAGCTTTAATGTTCACAACGGACGTGAGCACTGTTTCTACAACAATATCAGCATAGACGCAGGCTACTTTGCTTTCGGCGGAGACGTTACATACTGGCTTTACGATCATCATTGGAACAGCCTATATCCTGCATTCATAGACGCTGCTGCCGATAAGAGAAATGATCGCTACATGGGCAGAAACCCCACATACCGCGAATATGTCGAAACGCTTGATAAATATATAGAGGACAAAAAAGATCCGAATTATGTTGTAAAATCGGGTGAGGCTGAATGTCAGCTCCGCAAGCCGTGGTGCAATAATTATGAAAATAACGTAATTGTACGCGCTGCCCGTCCGTTCAAGCTTGACTGTGGCGAGGAGTCGGCTACAAGCCTTGACACAAACTTTATCACGAACGAAGATCCCGGATTTGTTGATTTTGAAGGACGTGATTACCGCATAAGAAAAGACGCGCCTCTTTACAGCAAAATTCCCGATTTTGTACCGCCCCCGTTTGAAAAAATGGGACCTGTCGACGACTTTGCGGACTGAACAGAGCTTGCCGAATAACGGCGCAAAATATTTTTGCTCAATATAAACCATTGCTGCTGACGCTGCGAAACGGAGAATAATTATGAATGAACAAATTATGGCGGGAAGACGGCTTCGCGAAATCACAAGCGACCGCTTCACGATTGATTTCAATATGCCGAAAAGCTATCCACCGATAAAGGCCCGTCCTACCGAGGAAGGCGGAGTGCGCGACAGATTTTTTGCCGCTAAAGCCGAACTTCCCGATGAGATTACTGTTATCAGACCGTTTAACACAGACGCGTTTGAAAGCAAAAAACACACATTTTATATAGCCGAAAACGGCTGTGACAAGGGTGACGGAACAAAAGATTCTCCGCTTGCAACGCTTAATGAAGCCGTCAGGCGTGCAGAGAAAACGGACGGCGCGCTCATAAAATTCCGCGGCGGAAAATACAACATGAGTGAGACAGTCCGCATCACTTCATCCCATTCGGGAAGCGAGATTTCGCCACTCATTATTACGGCTGAGGACGGAGAAGTACCGTATATTTCCGCCTCTCATACAATTCCTGCCGCAGCTTTCGTGCCTTTGACGGACGAAAATATGCTCCGACGGCTGAAATATGAAGTAAGAGACAAGGTCATTGTTGCCGACTTGAAAGCCCTCGGAATCTCAGACTATGATAAGATCGGTTTTGACGGAGCGACTCTTGAAGTAAACGGAGAGCCGCAGATAATTGCCCGCTATCCGAATGATCTTTCGGAAATGATCCCTCTCGGAGACACCGTATACAAGCCGAATAAGCTTTCTGAGGACGACGAGTGGTCATGGGAGATCCCGATTGCCGATGATCACTGCCTTGATTGGGAGGAAAATGATCCTTGGCTCTTCGGTGCGCTCTTCCGCGAATATTTTCACAAATATGCTCAGATCAAGTGCATTGACCCTGAAAAAATGAGCATTAAGGGAGCTGACAATTTCCCGACCGATGACTTTGAGGACGGAAAGGTTGAACCGTTCCCCGGAAACCGCTACTGCTTTGTACACATATTTGAAGAGCTTGACATGCCGGGAGAATACTATCTCGACCGCACGGACGGAAAGTTATATTATTACCCGAAAAACGGCGCTCTCACCGAGATTGACGACATACGTCTCATTACAAAATCACTTCACATGATTGAGGTAGAAAACGCTGAAAACGTTATTATCGACAGGCTCAACATGGGAAGAAACCGCGACTCGGTAATCACGGTAAGAGACAGCCGTCAGGTACTTATCCAAAGATGCCATATATTCGGAAACTGCTCTCCCGATGCCGAGCATTTCTCGGCAATCGATATAGACGGTGGCGGCAAGTGCGGAGCAATAGCTACTGTATTTGAATATTTTACAGGTCGGGGGATCAGAATAAACGGAGGAGACCGTGCAAATCTCATACCGGCTAATAATTTTTTCCAAAACTGCATGTTTATAAATCCGCTGTGCCGTTTCGGATCAGGCTCCGGCGGGTGCGGAAATATCATCTCACATAACTATTATCATAACACTACCCACGGAGACGGCGGTCAAAACGAAGGAATAATAGAATACAATGTTTTTGAAGGCGGCGACACCGAGGGGCACGACTCGGGAGTTATATACGTCGCGGGAGGCGGGCTTTCAAGCTGCGGAAACCACTATCGATATAACTACCTTTACGACTTTGCCGAAGCTGATTACGGAATATATTTCGATGATCTCTCCCGTGGTATGTACGCCTACGGCAACATCGTTGTAGGAAACGGAACGATCGGCGACGGCACAGAGTGGAAGTCGGGCGGACGCTCATACAACCACCACAACGGAGGCGAGCACTGCTACTACAACAATATCAGTATTGATGCAGGCTATTTCGCATTTGGCGGAGATATTACGTATTGGCTGTTTGACGATAATTGGAATGCACTTTACAGAAGCGCCGTAGAAGCCTCACGTGACAAGAGAACCGCACACTATCTCGGAAGAAATCCAACCTACCGCGATTACTTAAAGGATCTTGACAAGTATACAGAAGACAGAAAAGATCCGAATTATGAAGTAAAATCAGGCGCGGCTGAAAGACGGCTCCGCACACCGTGGTGCAATAACTACGAAAACAATGTTATTGTCCGTGCAGCGCGCCCGTATAAGCTTGATAATGGCGAAGAAACGGCAACAAGCCTTGACACGAACTTTATTACAAACGACGATCCCGGATTTGCAGATTTTGAAGGACGCGACTACCGTATAAAAGCGGACGCGCCGATTTATGAAAAGATCCCCGATTTCGTACCGCCTCCGTTTGAAAAAATGGGACTCACAGACGATTTCGCCGAATAAATAAAAGAAATGAGATCATAAGAAGCTTTCGACTGTCCGATAAGCTTTTTATGATCTCACTTTTTTGCGATATTTGCATTTGAATAACGCTTCCGCAAAATTCCCTATTGTAAAATTACGCCGAATCGTGTATAATTACTTATATGTAAAAAACGCATATTAAATGGACAAAAAATGATGTTCAAAGATCAAGGAGGAGCTTCTTGAAAAAAGATGCAATACTCATAGCGGCAGGAAGAGGCGAACGTATGCGTCCTTTGACTCTCGAGACGCCTAAACCGCTTGTAAAGGTACACGGCCGCCCGATGATTGAAACGATAATTGACGCGCTTCGTCTGCATGACGTCGGTCACATATATGTAGTAGTAGGATACCTCGGTGATAAATTCTCATATCTTCCCGAAAAATACAGTGATCTTACTATTATAAAAAACACGGAATTTAATATAAAAAATAATATTTCATCTATATATGCAGTTTCAGATATTATGGGGCAAAATGACACTTTTGTCTGCGAAGCAGACCTGTATGTATCCGATCCTGCTATATTCGACGGCGTTCCCGATACATCATGCTACTTCGGAAAGATGGTACATGGACATTCGGACGATTGGGTATTAAACCTTGACGGAAAATATATATCAAGCCTCGGAGTCGGCGGAGACGATGTATACAACATGGCAGGAATCTCTTATTTTAAAGCTGAGGACGCGGGACTTATCGCCGAAGCCGTTCGGAAAAAATACAGTGAGAGCGGACATGAACAGCTATATTGGGATGAAGTTGTAAACGAAATGCTGAATACGTTGAAGGTAACGGTTCACGCTGTCGGAGCAGATCAGATAGTCGAAATCGATTCGGTAGCGGAGCTTGCGGCAGTCGATCCTTCATACAGACAGTAATATAACAAAATACCGTCAAATTACGGTTCGCATGAACTGTTTTTTGACGGTATTTTCATTTATCTTGCTGTTGCGGTAATAATACCGCAGGCAATTTTCTCGCCTGCATTTCCCGAAGGCTGAGTTGTAAAATCGTCGGGAGACGAGTGGATAATAACCGTTTTTCCGATGATCTCATTCACGGTAAAACGATCTGTCAGACATACTGATAACGCTCTGCCGTCAGCTCCGAACAGCGGCGGTAAATCTCCCGAGTGATATGGGTGAAGACAATCATTCGGATTATAGTGCACACCCGCATCAGCGAAAAGATCCTCCATGTTTCCTGCGCATCGGCTCCCATCATGAATGTGGAATGCAAATACAGGACTTGCGCATATTCCTTCGCCTTTCGGACTGCCTTTAGGATTGCCTTTCGGCAGGTTTATAACTTCGGTGCGTACTATTACGCCGTACGGAGTCTGATAAAACAAAGATCTGCCGTGAATATCGGGATATTTACGGCTGCCGTTTATAAACGCCACAGCATCCCCACGTCTGCGAAATATGGAATTTATATCTGTAAAATGCTTCATGCTTATGACCATACCTTTCTGCACTTTAGCGCATACGGCGCTAAAGCAGTCGTTTGTGCCATCGTAGGAGATAGGCACAAATCATGTCTGAGATTAACTGATATGCACTCTGCACGCAGTTTATTTTTAGACTTATATCTGTTAATTTATGGATCTATCATACAGTATATGCAGAAGATCTTGTTTGGGGCTCATAGTATTTACAGTCAAAAAAACGACAAAGCATGGTTTATGTCAACTATGCCTTGTCGAACTTTTTTGTTTAATTTCAGCTCTCTTCTTCGGGAAGCGGATATTTTGACGCATCTATCTTGCCGTGAATTCGCTCGCTGTAATCTACATTTGTGCGAATCAAATGCAGCATATGATTGTTAAGCGATTGCTTGTCTCTTTCAGCCGCTCCGAGCAGCTTCCTGTATAGAGTTTCGTCAATTCTGACCTCAAAGGTCACTTTATTTTTTCCTGCCATATTTATGCTCACATCTTTCTATAAAATTATTTTTGTCCGCGGCGGAGCTTTATCTGTTCTTTTAAAGCCTCTGTGCGGGAGGTAAACGTGCTCTCCAAAAGCTTATATTTGTCTCCCAAATTCGGGAAAGCTTTAAATATTTTTCTCTGCAAAAATGTCTTATTATTAAGCGAGCGGCGCGCACGGTCAAGCAGCTCCGATAGCTCTTCTGCATGAACTGCAAGTCTGTCTCCTGCGTCTCCGTATTTTTTATCTATAAGCTCCGCTGCCGCAGCACCCGCTTTTTTCAGCAGTATCGCTTCATCCGAAAGACCTGAACCAAGCTTATCTGAAACTCTGCGCAAGGCTGTCTGCGCTCTGTCTATCTTCACAAATCTGCTTCTTAGCGACGAGAGCGCAATCACAGTAACTGTAACGTCACATGCTAACAATACGCATAATACCGCAAGAATAATCACGCCGTATGTATACGGAATTTTCTCTAAGACAGACGCAATGCTCGGATGTAGAACGCGCATCAAAAGAACGCACGCAATGCCCCACAAAAGTGAGAATTTTAGGCAGACATATCCCATTATGTTAAACGGTACGTCTGAATAGTCCCACCATTTTGCATGAAAAAACCGTTCCAGCACAAACCCCGTAATAAATTCAAGGATAGATGTAAGCAAAGCCGACGCGACAAATAAGACTGCGGTGTTCTCCGTAACGGGCGTAAGGCAGGAAACCACGATCACCGCGCCGAAGCCGTAAATTGGGCACAGCGGACCGCATAAAAATCCGCGGTTCACAAATTTACCATGACATACGGCTGCGTAAACAACCTCCGTACACCATCCGATAAAGGCGTATATTAAAAAATACCATGTTATATAATACAAATTCATATCACTTTACGTTATGCCGTCTCACGGCTGTCACTTATTTTCCGATTTCTCAGTCTTATTTGCTGTATCCTCAGCAGAGTTATCATTCATTGCCGAAACATCGTCTTCGGTTAGGATAGGCATGTCTCCGCGTTCGGGAAGCACGGGAGTATTTATGTAATATTCCGTGTCAATCGGCGCACCCTTCTTTTTAAGTCTGTATTCCGTAAATTGACGCATCAGAGCGCAAATAACCGCTCCCGCCGGTACGCCGAACACCATTCCCGGAAGTCCGAAAAATCCGCTCGCCACAGTCAATGATATAAGAACGGCAAGCGAGCTCATTCCCGTAGAGTCTCCGATAATTTTAGGTCCTATTATATTGCCGTCAAGCTGTTGAATCACAAGTACTATTATAAGAAACCATATCGTTTTGCCGGGCGATGCAATAAATACGATAAACGCGCTCGGAATAGCTCCGATAAACGGACCAAAGAACGGAATCACATTAGTTACGCCGATAATCACGCTGATAAGCGGAGGAAACGGCATTCGGAATACCGTCAGTACAATAAATGTGAGCAGTCCGATTATTACCGAATCAATAATCTTTGCGATGATAAAGCCGCCGAAGGTACGGTCAGTGTATCTTGTAAGACTGATTACATTGAGATATGTACGGTCGGGCAAAACCGCATTGAAAAATTTCTTTATTCCTGCGCACAGGCGCTCCTTCGAGAAAAGAAAGTATACTGCAATGATAAATCCCATCACGATGTTTTTCATCTCGATGACTATTCGTCCGCCGTACTCAAACAGATAATTTACCACTCTCTCAAGCAGATCGTAAGAATTTGAAATAATCTCCTTAATATCGGTCGTCAGTTCATTTACATCAATGAAGTCTCCGAGATTTTCATACCGCCCGTTAAAAAGCGGGAATCTTCTGACAAAAGCATCGGCATATGACTGAGCTGCCGAAATATAGTGTCCGATCTGACTTTCAAGCTCATTGTAGCTTGCCGCGATCTGAGGCAAAACGATCATGAAAAAGAGCGTCAGAAAAAGAATGACACTGATAACTGTTAAAAGTAACGAAGACGGACGACGCAGCTTATCCGCAAGCTTTTTATGCTTTACGGACAGACGTTTAAATGAAAACAAACGGCGTTCATAAAGCTTCATCAGCGGATTGAACAAATATGCAAAAATAAATCCGTAAACAAGCGGTGCGCAGACTTTTGTAAACAGATCGACCGCCGCAAAAAATACGCTCAGATGGGTAAGAGAAAGATATACCACAACAGCGGCTGACAAAGCCACCGCTATATAAAACGCCGCAGATTTATATTTGCCGTTCTTTTTATAAAACAATTCCCCAAATTCCCCTTTCTTTCATTACACTGCATTTTATGTATATATTATACTCTATTAAGCTTCGCCTTTCAATAGATGCAGCGATTTTTATACTGATAAGCAAAAAACAGTGTCAGAGAGTATTTGCAATTGATTTTGGTTATATCACTTATTTTATGTGCGTCTTAGATTTCCTGAATCGTATCTTTTAGCATTATGGCTTCAGAGAAAATCCCACCCCATATAAATTACGTTATGTCGGATAATTATTATAAATATGCGGTATATTAAAGCAATTTAGAATGCTTAGCGGAGGAAATCTGCATTATATGAAGATTTCACGAAAAATTCACAATTGCACATAAGGGTGAAAAACATACGAAAACATTAGAAAATCAAAGATTTTGCATATGTAAATCAAAGTCACGAGATTTTTTTAAAAAAGACTCTTGACGCTGCGTACCGAATGTGATATAATTTTACACGTTCGAGAAAAACATAAATCTATTCGGAGGAAGTTGTAATGTCAACTTATATGGCAAAAAAAGAAACCGTAACCCGCGGTTGGTATATTATTGACGCCGCAGGCAAGCCGCTCGGTAAAACAGCCGCAGCTGCTGCTTCGATTCTTCGCGGTAAGCACCGCCCGGAGTTTACACCCAATGTTGATTGCGGTGAGTTTGTAGTTATCATCAATTGTGATAAAGCAAAACTAACAGGTAAGAAGCTTGATCAGAAGTTCTATCGTACTCATTCCGGCTATATCGGCGGATTGAAAGAAACAAGCTACCGTAAACTCATGCAGACAAAACCTGAGCTTGCAATGGAGCTTGCAGTTAAGGGAATGCTCCCGAAAAACTCTATCGGTGACAAAGCGATCACACGCCTGAAGGCATATGCAGGCGATAACCACCGTCAGCAGGCTCAGAAGCCTGTTGCATACGAAGTGGAAATGTAAGAAAGGAACGGGTATAAACAATGTATACAAGCGCTAAACCTTATTTTTACGGCACAGGCAGAAGAAAAAGTTCTGTTGCACGCGTACGCCTTTATCCCGGATCCGGTTCTATAACGGTTAACGGACGCGACATAGACGATTATTTTGGTCTTGAGACTCTTAAACTTATAATGAACCAGCCTTTTGGTGTTACTAATACTGTCGGCAAGTTTGATGTTGTTGTAAACGTAAAAGGCGGCGGTGTTTCCGGTCAGGCGGGTGCTATCCGTCACGGAATCGCACGTGCTCTTCTGCTCGCTGACGAGACATACAGACCTGCACTCAAGAAAGCCGGGTTCCTGACTCGTGACCCGAGAATGAAGGAAAGAAAGAAATACGGACTCAAAGCTGCACGCCGTGCAAGCCAGTTCTCAAAGAGATAATTGCTTTCAAAAACAAGACTCCTGCAATGCCTTATTTTGCAGGAGTTTTTTGTATTTTAACGTAGAGTCAGCCGGAAATAAACTTGCGGGGATACCGCGGTATATAAAGACTTAAATATTATGGTTTTGCATAGATCATTAAAAAAATTGCTACTTTGCTTAATAATAGTAAGGTATGGTTATCCGATATTTTTTTATCATTAAATAAAAAAATATCGGATAAAATGTAAATTCCAAAATTTTCCTGTATAAAGTAGTCGAAGCTCATTGACAGAGCTGCCGTCTTGTGATACAATAAAAGCGTTGCAAATGTCAGAACGATTGTTCAATAATTGTTCTGATTTAATTAATATTGTTCTTCGTAAGCGGAGGGGCTTGCACAATAACCTCAATATAACATTCAGCAAACACGATATCTATTTCATTATGAGCGCAAAACTAAAGGAGAGCGACAATGGATAACAGATTTGATGAACAAAGCTTTTTAAAAAATGAAGTTTCGTTAATTAATCAAAAAGAATACTCGCCTAACGAGTTATTTAAGCTTGCGCGCGAATTGCTGACGCAAGATCAGATCAGAGAAGTTATTGCTTATCTTCGGAATCGGCTAAGTACTTAATATATTTGAGCGCCTCCTTGCGAAGCTTTGGGGAGGATTTTTTAAGCAAAGAATACAGTTCCTTGTCTATGTCTGACATAGAAGTTACGTGGAACTCTTTTTCTTTATCGTTACTTTTTTCTGTAAGATGTTCAACGGATACGCCGAAATAGTCGGCTATTTTTTTTATGGAAGTATCACGGGGATACGCTCCGTTTTTCCACCCTGTAACGGAACCGGAAGAAATTCCCAATTCTTTAGCTACAGGATTAGGCTTTTTCTTATGTTCATTGCATAGCTTAATGAAATTATTCCAAAAAATATTTTCACTCATTATGTATTGTTATCTTCCTCTCTTTTGAGTATTAATAATTTTAGTCAAAAGACTTGTTTTTAAGTAAAAAATGGAATTTATTGTTGACATAGCAAGAAAACTGAGATATAATATAAGAAAACTAAGAATATTAGAAGCGTGTCTTATCATTTTCATATCTGCCTACGAGGTAGTCTAACGAAACATTAAAAGTGTCTGCAAGTACTATGAGTGCATCGAATGATGGTTTACGTCTGCCTGATTCATAGTTTTGAATTGCAGATACGGTTAAATTACATCTTTCTGCAAGTCTTTCTTGTGTCATGCCCTGTTCTTTTCTCAGAAATGCTATTCGTTTTGATATATTCATAAGGATCTCCATTCCGCTGTTAAAGTGACGCATAAATAGTTCATAAATTCATTGTGTTTGCTAAACAGACAAAATTTCATTTTTTAGGTGAATTTCGGCGAAAAACAAATAAACTACAAGGTTATATCAACTTAAGTTAAATCTCCTGAAAGTTTCAATCACACTAACAATTGTTAATGTTTGGAAAACCGACACAAATGATTATATCTCAAAAAAGAGTAAAAAGCAACACATAACAGTAAAAAAATTATCTTTGATATAAAGTTCAAACAATCAGAATCGTATTTCATGTATATTATAATTCATCATGTTGGAGGCGATGATATGTACATAACACTTGAACAACTTTTACTTTTAGCTTCATTTATTGTGGCGCTTTTAACCTATGTAAATAATAAGAACAGCAAAAAGAAATAACCGCCGATTACACAAATCAGCGGTTATTTCATAAATATTAGAGGAAAACAATATTCGTTATTATTCTTTTAAAGAAAACAATAAATGGGCAAATTTACTGTAATTATCTTATTTATAGAAAAGACTGCCCAAAATTTTAACAAGTGTGGATGCTAAAATGCTTTCACATTTTTTTGAAACTTATTGCTATAGTAAATTATTTGTCTGCATAATTTACTATATGTTTGATAATAACACTAAATTTATTTACATAATGGGAAGTATAATTACTTTTATGGCAGTTTACCACGTCTTACAATTTAATTAGCAAAATTATAGGAGGATTTAAAATGAATAATAAGAGCGTGAAGATCGGAGAAATCGTGCGAAAGCAGAGATATGAGAGATGCATATCAAGAAAAAAGCTGGGAGGTAAATGCAAAATATCAGAAGAAACCATTAAAAATATGGAAAACGGGAAAAACGTTAATTGGTCTACAGTTATGGCTATTGCATCGTTTTTTGACATGGATCTGGGCGATCTCAATCCTTGTATAGGGAAAGAAGCTCCGCCGAAGAAAGATAAGGAAAATAAAGACTGATTTTCTTTATACCGGTGAATGTATAGGGTTATGAAGCACAAAAATCCCGCGCTCCGATTGAACTCAGGTGCGGGATTTTGAATTTATAATTATCTTTAAACTGTAATATGTAAAAATGCACGTAATGCAGAATTTATCTGTTCTTTTCAGCTCCCTGCCACAATCCTGCGTATATACCGCCCTGCTTCAGCAGTTCTTCATGAGATCCGCGTTCGGCAATTCCCTCATCGGTTACAACTAAAATCTCATCGGCGTTTTTTACGGTCGTCAGCCTGTGCGCTACGACTACAGTTGTGCGCCCACTACATAATTCGTCTAGGCTCTTTTGTATCATCATTTCAGATACGTTGTCAAGCGCCGATGTTGCTTCATCAAGTATCAGGATCTTAGGATCTTTAAGAAATGCTCTGGCAATGCTTATCCTTTGCTTCTGACCGCCTGACAGCTTGACTCCGCGTTCTCCTACTACAGTCTCAAGGCCTTTTTCAAGCGATATTATATAGTCGTATATGTTAGCTCTTTTAGCTGCGTCTTCAACTTGTTCACGTGATGCACCCGGACATCCGTATGCAATGTTATCGTAAATTGTAGCATTAAATAGGAATACGTCCTGCGCTACAATTCCGATATTTTTCCTGAGGGATGAGATCGTCAGATTGCGCACGTCTTGACCGTCGATTCTGACTGCACCGCCTGTCACATCGTAAAATCGGGGAATCAGGTGACAGATCGTAGTTTTGCCTCCGCCCGACGGACCGACAAGAGCCATGGTTTTGCCCTGCTCAATGCGGAAAGATAATCCGTGTAGAATTTCCTGACTGTCTTCATATGCAAAATAAACGCTTTCAAATTCTATTTCGCCTTTTACGTTTTCAAGATCAAGCGCTTCGTTGCTGTCCGTTTCGGCAGGATAATCCATAATTTCCGTGAATCGCTCGAATCCCGTGATTCCATTTTGATACTGCTCAACAAAGCCTATCAGTCGTTTTACGGGAGTCATAAATACGCTTATATACAGAACAAAGGCGGTAAAATCGGCAAGTGTTATTTTTCCGTACAGGCAGAAAAGACCGCCGGCAACGTACAGTATTACATTAAGCGCATCGCCGATAAAGTTTGTGCCTGCGATAAACTCAGCCATGACCTTATAGGCTTTTCCGCGCACTCTTACAAATCTTTCGTTTCCCTCTGAAAAGGTTCTGTTTTCGTATTCAGCGTTCGTATAAGCTTTTGAAACTCGGATTCCCGCAATGCTGTTCTCAAGACCTGCATTTACTTCGCCGATTTCAACACGCGAAGCCTTTGAAGTTTCGCTCATACGCATTCTTTTTTTGCCTGCGAACAGAATCATTATCGGAATTGCCGCAAATACTATAAGTGCCATCGGAAGATATATTCCTGCCATCATAATAAATGCGCCGATAAGTATTATCAATGACAGAAACAAGTCCTCGGGACCGTGATGTGCAAGCTCTGAAATGTCAAACAGGTCGCTTATTATCCGCGACATGATAGTTCCTGTTTTGTTGTTGTCAAAATAGGTCAGCGGCAGCTTTTGCAGATGATCGAACACCTCTCGTCTCATATCTGCCTGCATTCTTACTCCGACCATATGACCGTAATAGTTTACGAAATAATTGAGTGCGAGCTTTAAAAGATAAACTCCGAGCAGTACTGCCGCCCATACAAGCAGCATTCGTATATTGTTATTCGGTATAAGGTTTCCCATCATATTGCGTGTGATCATCGGATAAAAGAGATCGCACAGAGCGAGAATAAATGCGCAGATCATGTCCGCTGTAAAAAGTGCAATATGAGGTTTATAATATTTTGCAAATCGTTTTATCAATTCGTTTACCGCCTTTCATAAAGGGATTTTTACTAATACATATGGGACTTTTCCCCGAGAAAAGTCCCATGTTGCTTTTATAATTTTTTCGTTTTGGAAAAGATCATATTATTGCAAGCATTGCCCGAGCGGACAGCTATAGCAACATAGCTGTTATATAGACATTAACCCGTAGGCTATAAAAGGACTTGCATATATTGCTATGTATATCAAGGTTATAAAGGGTTGATAATCAATATAAAATTCTTTGAAAGTCAAAGACCAAGGATGTTTTATTAAAACCCATCCGATAAGATCAAATACAATCGTTATCGTTCCCCAAATCAACGAGGTTGCTGCAGCATTTGCTAAAGTGACTGTTTCCGATCCGCAGAAATAAATGTATGCAAACAGCGGAAATATGATGATGTTATATAAAGGATGCCACGGCTTTGTTTTTTCATATCCTTCACCCATTCCCGGACTGTCTTTCATTGATTTCATATGCAATACTGTGATGTTAAATATTGTGTGCAATACTCCAATACCTGTAACAACAAAATATGCTGTGAAATACCATAACATTGAAAAACCAAAGTTCTCCACTTTTAAATTCTCCTGATTTGTTAAAGAAATTTCATTTTAACGCATAAAGTCAATTATTTTGCCTGTATAATTTACTCAAACAGATATTGGATTTAGTTTGTACTTAATTTCTTTTCCATAATCTCATAAACAAGCTTAACATCATTTTTGAGTTCAATGATCCCGTGTCCGATCGTCTTATATCCCCTGTTTTCATATATAAAAACAGCGGGAAGAGAGGCGTCTAAAATAATGGTATCATATTTCTCTGCAATTTTTGTCTCCAGACAATCCATAATATATGAACCGCATCCGCGCTTTTGATAAGATGGCAGTACATATAATCCCGTAATGTGATTTTTGTCAAAGCAGCCTGTTCCGACTATCACACCGTTATCTGTCAATACACCCATATTTCCCGACGATATGCCGGATAAAATGTGCTCTTTACTGTGATGATGGCAAAAAAACTCCGATACTTCTTTGGGATAATATTTAGGATAAACCGTTTGAATAGTTGTGTGTAAAACATTGTGAACAGCATCTGCCATTTCATTGGTTGCCGTTTTATATTCCATATAATTCTGCCTCAAAAAATCAGTGTGATTATAAGCTGTTTATCGTGTATTTGAAAATCGAGAATCAGCCGCCGAGGTATGCTTCGCGAACCTTGTCGCTTGCCATAAGCTCCGCTCCTGTGCCCGAAAGTGCAACAGAGCCTGTTTCAAGAACATATGCGCGGTGCGCTATTGAGAGCGCCATACGCGCGTTTTGTTCAACTAAAAGTATAGTTGTTCCGGCTTTGTTAAGTTCCCTAATAATATCAAATATCTGAGATACAAGGATAGGTGCAAGTCCCATTGACGGCTCATCAAGCATGAGAAGCTTCGGCTTTGACATGAGCGCACGCCCCATTGCAAGCATCTGCTGTTCTCCGCCCGATAGAGTCCCTGCAAGCTGACGGCGGCGTTCCTTCAGTCTCGGAAATCTTTCAAATACATCTTCGATTGAATCTGCGACTTCGGAGGACGGACGTGTGTAAGCACCGAGCGTCAGATTTTCCTCGACTGTCATTTCAGCAAATATGCGTCTGCCTTCGGGAACCTGAGTAAGTCCCAGGGATACGATCTTGTGAGCGGGAATCCCGTGAAGATTTTGACCTAAAAATTCAATATTTCCGCTTTTTGACTGCAAGAGCCCCGAAACCGTATTAAGTGTCGTGGATTTACCCGCTCCGTTTGCGCCGATAAGAGTTACGATTTCTCCTTCATTTACTTCAAAAGTAACTCCGCGGACTGCGTGAATGCTGCCGTAATATACGTTTATATCTTCAACCTTAAGCATGCTCATTGTGCAGCATCCTCCTTTTCATTGTGATCTGTTCCGAGATAAGCTTCGATTACAGCAGGATTTGACTGTATTTCCTCAGGCGTACCCTTAGCAATTATTTTACCGAAATTAAGAACGGCGATTCCTTCGCATACGCCCATGACAAGATTCATGTCGTGCTCAATGAGCATAATTGCAATTCCGAAAGTGTCACGTATTTTTCTGATATTATTCATAAGTTCGGCTGTTTCGGACGGGTTCATTCCTGCCGCAGGTTCGTCAAGCAGCAAAAGCGACGGTTCTGTTGCCAGCGCACGCACGATTTCAAGTCTCCTCTGTGCGCCGTATGGAAGGCTTGAAGCCTTAAAATCAGCCATATCAGCCATATCGAAGATAGACAGCAGCTCAAGAGCTTTCTCGTGCGCCTTCTTTTCTTCTTTCCAATATCTCGGAAGGCGAAGAATTCCGCCGAACATTGAGTACTTCATTGAGTTGTGCATCGCAACTTTAACATTGTCTTCAACTGTCAAGTTATCGAACAGGCGAATATTTTGAAAAGTTCTTGCAATTCCCGCACGGTTTATCTGCGATGTTGTCATTCCGTGCGTATCCCGTCCGTCAAGGAGAAATGTTCCTCTCGTCGGCTGATAAACCTTGGTTAAAAGATTGAATATAGTAGTTTTTCCAGCTCCGTTCGGACCGATAAGACCCGCAATTTCTGTTCTGCCGATAGTTAAATTGAAATCATCGACTGCACGGAGACCGCCGAAATCGATTCCGAGATGACGCGCTTCAAGTATAGGTTCGCGGTCTGCATCACGCTCTGGAATCATGGAATCGCTCGGTACGTTTATAAGCTTTGTCTTATCCATTTGAAGTGTCCTCCGTGGCTGAATTTTCGGTAGTCTTCCGCTTCATAAAGAATACTGCGATCCTGTCGGTAAGCTTTGCTATTGCAGCGCGTGCTGTCGCATTGTTGGTCATTATCATAACGACTATGAGAACGACAGCATAAATGAGCATTCTGTAGTCGTTTAAGCCTCGGAGCAATTCAGGAAGAATGAGCAGAAGCGGAGCTGCGATAACAGATCCGCGCATGTTTCCGATTCCGCCGAGTACGACAAATACAAGCACAAGTATCGATGTATTGTAGTTGAATTTTACGGCTGTAAATGTTGAATAGTTAAGTCCGTACAGCACGCCTGCCATACCTGCAAGCGCTGCTGAGGTAATAAATGTCATCATTTTATACTTGGTTATCGGAATTCCGACTGATTCGGCGGCAATTCTGTTGTCTCGAATCGCCATTATCGCGCGTCCTGCACGGCTGTCAACAAGAGTGAAGATAAGTGCGAGAGTTATGATTACCATTACAAAGCCGATAGTAAAAGTGGATATTTTCTGTAGTCCCACTGCACCCATAGGTCCTTTGATTATTGCCCTGCCGCCTGCCTCAAGACCGAGCGCTTCAGCACTTTTCAAGCTGAAATGAAGTCCGCGGCTGTCAACGCCTACGTAAATACATGTAATAAGGCTTCTGATTATCTCACCGAATGCAAGCGTTACTATCGCAAGGTAGTCGCCTTTCAGTCTCAGAACAGGCAGTCCGATAAGAAAGCCGAATATTCCGGCGACTACCGCACCTGCAATCAGTGCGATTACAAGGCGAAGGAGAGAGGAGGAGACAGTTCCCGTGAGACTCATTGACACGACGGCTCCCGTGAATGCGCCGACGCTCATGAATCCTGCGTGCCCGAGACTGAGCTCGCCGAGCACACCGACAGTAAGGTTGAGTGAGAGCGCCATTATCATGTATGCGCAAATCGGAACAAGAAGTCCCTGAAACAGGTTGGAAAGCGCGCCTGCCGAATTTAAGGCAGTCACAATAATAAACGCCGCTGTTACCAAAAGTATTGTAGCAAAGCTGCTTTTTGTGTTTTTTTTCAGTTTCATTTACTTAAATCATACCTTTCACTTTAATTTGATACCGTATGGATTTGACGATTATACTTTTTCGCGAACCTTGCGTCCGAGCAGTCCTTCCGGCTTTACGAGAAGCACGATTATAAGTACTGCAAACACTATAGCATCTGAGATTTTAGTTGAAATGTATGCTTTTGCAAATATTTCGATAATACCGATTAAAATTCCGCCGAGCATAGCTCCGGGAATCGAGCCGATTCCGCCGAATACAGCTGCTGTAAACGCTTTGATGCCGGGCATAGCTCCCGTTGTGGGAGAAAGCGTCGGATATGCGGAGCAGAGAAGAACGCCCGCCACAGCAGCAAGAGCAGAACCGATTGCGAAAGTTATGGATATTGTAAAATTGACATTGATTCCCATAAGCCTTGCAGCTCCCTTGTCCTCTGACACGGCGCGCATAGCCTTACCTGCCTTTGTTTTTGCAGTAAAGAGGGAAAGAGCGATCATTATGATGATACATGCAAGTATTGTAATGATAGCTTCCGATGAAATAACCAAACGACCGTCCGCAAGAGACAGAGTGGGAAGTCCTGCGACAACTGATGAGAATATCTTCGGATTTGATCCCCAAAGGATGAGCGCCGCGTTCTGCAAAAAGTAGCTGACGCCGATAGCGGTGATAAGCACGGCAAGAGATGAAGCGTCGCGAAGCGGCTTGTATGCGAGCCGTTCTATCACAATTCCGAGTACGGTGCAAACAAGCATTGATATAACAACAGCCGCTATAACAGGGAGATTAAGATACGATGTCACACAAAAGGATACGTATGCTCCGATCATAATAACATCTCCGTGTGCGAAGTTGAGCATCTTGGCAATACCGTAGACCATAGTATATCCGAGAGCTATTATGGCAAAGACACTGCCGAGACTTATGCCATTTATCAAATGGTTAAGAAACGTCATATAATTTCTCCGTTCCGCCGCCTCTTGCGGCATAAATAATTTAAAATCGGGTACAGCTCGCCGCCCGATATATAGATTAGATAAAAAAGGTAAAGTATAAATATGTTCAAGACACAGAAGGTTTTCGGATAAAAATCTGCTTGCATCAGTCCTTAGTGCATCTTATTCGGTTCTTATCCGGAAGCCTTCTGTATCAGGAAACAGGGGTTGATACACAGATGTGACCAACCCCCGTATATTCCTTACAGATATGATTGTACAGATTTTTTATTTTGTTCCGAAATCAATATCCGACGTAAACTCCGTCCTTGATTACAACAGCCATAGGAGCTTTGGAAACTTCTCCCTTATCGTTCCATGTGAGCTGTGAGCCTGCGCCTGTGATACCGTCGATTTTGATCTCAGTCATAGCTGCTGCAAGCTTGTCGCACATATCGGCAGCAGACATGTCGGCTGTAACTCCTGATTTTTTAACTGCTTCTGCAATCGCGTAAACAGCATCGTATGCGTCTGCTGCAAACTGATTCGGGATTTCTCCGTGAGCGCTCTGATACTTTTCAACAAAGCTCTTTGTTGCAGCGTCCTCAGAGTCTGCAGAGAACGGAGTAAGAAGAATTACGCCTTCAGCAAGGCTCTTGTCAAAGTTTTCAAGAGAAAGGATTCCATCCATGCCGTCAACACCGAAGAAGAGCGGAGCGAAATCAGCGCTCTTAGCCTGTGCAAGGATAAGGGAAGCCGGTTCGTAGTAGATGGGGAGGAAGAGAAGGTCAGCTCCCTTGCTCTTTGCATCGTTTATCTGAACCGAGAAATCGGAAGCCGTGTCGTTCGTAAATGTAGTGACAGATACGATGTCAAGACCGAGTTTTTCGGCTTCTGCTTTAAAGGATTCAAAAATTCCCGTAGAATATGCGTCGTCGTTTCTGTATATAATACCGATCTTTGTAGCGAGAGCCTTTTCTGCAATATACTGAGCAGATGCCGTACCCTGGTTAGGATCTGAGAAGCATACCTGGAAAACATTATCATGACCCTCAATTACCTGAGGTGAGGAAGCGGAAGGTGTTATCTGGAAAATACGGTCTGAATAGGTTTCGGGAGAGATTGCAAGACAAGGCGTTGTAGTTACGGTGCCGAGAAGCATGTGCATCTTCCAGTCTTTCAGAGTATTATACGCGCTGACAGATTTTTCAGCGTCGTTTTCATCGTCCTGGAAATTAAGCTCAAGTTTAATCTCGCCTTTAGCGTTGATCTCGTCAACAGCGATCTGAGCGCCGTTCTTAACAGCCATGCCGTATGCGGCAGCTCCGCCGGTTACAGGACCGATTCCGCCGATTCTTATAGCGGATTCTGTGCCCGAAGTGCTTGAGTTTCCTGTATCGGAAGTGTTGCCGCCGTTATTTCCGCAGCCTGAAAGACAAACGGTACCGGCAAGCATGATAAGGGAAAGCGCGAGTGCGATTTTCTTTTTCATTTAAAAATTCTCCTTTGTGTTGATGATATATTACAAAGCCCCGACGGAGCTCGGTAAGCTGAAATACCGGATAAATATGAAAATAAATTATATACAATAATGATACTATATGCAAAAACAGTTGTCAAGGGCAAAAAATAACAAAATACGAATAAAATTTCGCTGTAAATCAAAGCATAATTAAGTTAAACGGATCTTTAAAACCTTTTTTTATTCTCGGCACGGGAAAGCAGACGCCATAGCCTTTTCTGCCGCTGAAACATGTGCGGCATAGCCCGAAAAATCACCGCGCTCGATTACATTTCTGACAAGTCCTCTTGTGTTGTCCCAAATTTCGGGATATACGGAATGAAATGCGGAAGAAAGATCGTATACCGCGCTTCTGTTGATTTCTTCAAGTACATAAGCCGAGCGATTATCGGGGAGAGCCGTAATATGCAGATAATCAACATATTTTTCAGCAATATATCCGTATGAGGCTGCATTAATAGCAGATAAAGTAAGCGATACCATCGAGCTGTTGGCAGGACCTTTCATCACGGTCATTACGGGCGCGGTTCCGTTTACAAGAGAGCGGTACGGCGCGTCTGCGGAAATCTTGGGGATCGGAAGAATTCCGAGACTGACACTTTCCGATAAATAAGACGAAATATCCGAAAGATATCCGACGGTGAACATTACGCTGCCTTCACGGAAAGCTGCGGACGCATCGGCTCTCGATATGCCGTTTTTGTCACCGAGATCGAACATTTTTCGCACATAAGGTGCAGGAGCGTCCATCGCACCGTCGGCAAAGCCCACAGTCGGAACGGTTCTCTCCGCAGAATTTATAAATTTCTCACCCGCGGAAGCAAAAACAATGTCCGATACGTCGCCTTCGGAAACAGCTGCTCCGGCAATACCGTCCGCGCCGTCTGCAAGTGCGGCATATTCAAGAAGTTTGTCCCATGTAAGCTCTCCGCGAAGCGCGTCGTCATACGGGGAAGTTTCTGTAACCGAGGAAAGCAGTGTTTTGTTAAAGTATACGACAGGCATGGCGGACAGAGAGGGCGTGCTCTCTCCCGCTGCCCCGTAAATCATGTCTCCGGCAGAAAGCGCATTTACAGATGAAGCGTTAAAGTATGGTTCCGAAAGATCTAAGAACGGAAGAGAGCGCAGGTTTTCGAGCACTCCCGAAACTGCAAATTCTCCGACATATTCCATCGGAATTGACATAATGTCGGAGTAGTACATTCCTGAGTTAACTGCTGCCGCAGCTCCGTCAAGCATGGAGGAAATATCGCTCTTTCCGCAGCCTATTTTTATATTGTATTTTTCTTCGACCGCTTTATTTCTTGCATAGATAACTTCGGACATATATTTGACTTCGCTCGGATCAAAAAGAACCGTTTCGGGTGAAGTTATAAAAAAGGACGCGCCGTCATAGTCGGCATCGGGCAGGCTTTTAAGATATGCTTCCGCCCATACGGCGTTGTCGGGGTTTCCTCCGTGAAGAACTATCGTTTCGGGCTGCGGAGCTTCTGTCTGTAAAGGCTCGGTTTGTTTTGCAGAATCAGAATCGGTCATGCCGAAGTCGGAATCAGTCGAAGTGTTTCCGCAGGAGACGAGAGCTGAGAGACAAAGCAGAATTGAAATTGCCGCAGATATTCCTTTCAGCATACAAAGTTTAAAATTTATCTTACGCATATTATTGCACCGTCACTTATACAAATTTGAAATAATTTGAAGAAAATGGAAAATATTTTATTTGCAGATGAATAACATCATCACAGAATACGAAATAATAAAGCATACACACCGAGAACTGTAAAGTCAGAAACAAAAGAAAGGTATGGTGATCTTTATGAAATTCAGCAGAAAAGCTATTATAGGTACATCTATTTTAACGGCGGCTCTTATGTTTGCAGGTACGTCGGCTGTTTATGCAGCGGACAAGGTTCCGAATGTCGTGCTTGACGGAGAAAAATACGAGGGAGATTTAAAGCTGATAGACGGTACGACATATGTGCGTCTCAGAGAATTCTCAGAATCTCTCGGCGGAGATGTTTCATGGGAAAATGATGAAAGGATCGCAGGTGTTACTGCATCCGGTCTTGAACTTTCAGCGCAAATAGGAGAAAACTATATTTCGGCAAACGGAAGATACTTATGGAGTCCTTTGTCAGTATTTATTGAAAACGACCGCACTTATGTTCCTCTTCGGGCGATCGGAAAGGCATTCGGCTTTAATACGGAGTGGAGCGGAGAGAAGTTTGAAGCATCTTTGAAGAGAGAGCGAGACGCTATTAAAAGCGCCGACACTTATTATTCTGATGAAGATCTCTATTGGCTGTCTAGAATAATTTCGGCTGAGGCGGGCGGCGAGCCGCTTGAAGGCAAGCTTGCTGTGGGAGCGGTTGTTTTGAACAGAGTTCGTGACAGCAGTTTTCCCGACACCGTTTACGGCGTAATTTTTGACAGAAATAACGGAACTCAGTTTACACCTACGTCAAACGGTGCTATATTTGCCCGTCCGAATGCCGAGAGTATTATAGCGGCAAAGCTGTGTCTTGAGGGGTATCTGTCGAATGAAGATATAATGTTTTTTATCAACACAGAGCTTGCCGAAAGTTTTTGGATAACGAAGAACAGGCAATTTGTCATGAGTATAGGTGCGCATGATTTTTATGCGTAAATAAGGAGGAACAGGAGATGATTTATCATCTCCTTTTCTTTATTCGACGCTTTATTTTTATGAATTCGCATATCATGTTTATGCTGTCGCTAATCATGTGTATATGGCTTTCTCTGTGATTTATTATTTTAACGGGCATTTCGCGAATGACCGCCTTTTCTTTTTCTGCAAGAAGAAAGATCTCAAAATCAAACGCCCACCCGTCGCACTCGGCAACAGAAAATATCCGCCTTGCAAGCTCTCCCGAGAACAGCTTAAATCCGCACTGAGAATCCGTCATTGAAAATCCTGCAATAAGCTTAAGCGCCGTCATGTACACTTTTGAAGCGATCCTGCGGAATATGCCGTAAGCGGCGTATCCGTCGGGGTGTATTGCCCGAGAGCCTGCGACTGCATCGATGTTTTCGTTTTTTAACAAATCAACAGCCTCGGGTATTACTGCCGTGCCGTATGCAAGATCACAGTCGGTGTAAAGAACGGCATCCCCGCTTGAAGCGGCAACAGCTCGTCTTACCGCGCCGCCTTTGCCGGTATTATGGTCTGAAAGGCAGGATTTTATCCGTCCGAAATGCAAATTATCACCTGACGGCAGAAGTGCAACAGATGCGTCGGTCGAGCCGTCATCGGAAAATATAATCTCATATTCATCGCCTGCTTTTTCGCAGTAAGATTCCATTTCTTCCGTGATAGCTTTTGCACAGGAGACGACGATTTTTTCTTCATTATACATTGGAATACATATGCTGATTTTCATTAGACATCCTTTCGGGATCATACGTCATTTTTTTATGAAAACATACAGATCCGTATCAACTGTTAATTCAAGCAGGTCTGTTTTTTCGAGAATTTTTACGGCATTCGGAGGAGTTTTGTAGTAGAACGGCGTCATTCCGAAAAGGTTCATTATTGAAGAATTTGATTCAAGCTTTATTTTGTATTTAAGTTTTTTGCAGTCTGCCTGATAAAAACCGTCGCCTGCTTTCGGAACAGACGGTTTTTTTATGACGTTCGGATATATCATTTCGCGCATTTCAATCAAATGATCCTCGCCCGAGGCTGCAACTACGGTAATGCCTCCGTGCGTGAGTATGCGAAAATTTTCGTCTCCTGCGATAGGGGCGAACATGGAGACCACAGCGCCCACAGATTTATCTTTCAGAGGCAGGTAGAAAATGTTTCCCGTCATAAAGGATATAAGCGAACTCCCTTCAAACGGTGCGCCGATTCCGTTTTTCGGAGCAAGGGCTTGTTCTGCCGCAGATTTAGCCGCATGAGCGGCAGCGTTTTTTGACGCGTCAAAAGCGGCGCAGCACACGGGAGTCATTCCTGTTTCGGATATTCGCTTTACAAATCTGCATGTATGATATCCTTCTCCGCAGCCGGAATCTGCGATCTTGATTATTCCTCCTGTTTCCTCCGTCGGGTGATATTCAAGTATCAGGTCGGCTACAGTATCAGATATCCTGTCATAGTATCCGAGACTCAGAAATGCGCTTCGTGAGCGCACCATTTCGGCATCGTCACCCGATTTTGCGTTTCTTCCGCGCCCCGGAGGCAGCATGTTGACATAACCCTGCCTTGCAATGTCAAAGGTGTGCGTCTTAGCTCCTCCGCGGCATATCAGGCTTCCGCCGTCTCTTTCGAGAGGACCTCCGCAGGTCGGGCATTTCAGTAATTCAAAAATATCAGGCAAGTGGTTTCCTCCGATTTTTATATGAAGTCAGTCAGTTATTATCTCACATAAAACTGCGTGCAGGGCATATCTCCTTGTAGCAATGCCGTTTGTACACGTGGACAGAGTAAGAATTCGGCTGTCGGCTGTGAATTCCGCGTCGCTTCCGATATCTGAGAGTGAACGGAGATTTTCTGCAAATTCCCTGAACGTATCTCCCGTTTCAAAGTATGTGTCGATATATCCCGAGTCATATGACGCTTCATGGACGGAAAACGGCTTAAAAATATATATTCCGTCAAAGGTATAAAGATATATATTTGTGTTTTCAAAAACATCGGGCGAGAAAAATGTTTCGACATCGTGGAACATTTGACCGGAATTTACGTTATGCCCGTACAAAACAGTATTGTAATTTTCCGTGATCTTCGGCGAACACCTGAAGTCGGCGAATATCGAACCTGTAACGAGGTTGTCTCCCGTGTAAGCTCTGTCAAGATAATATTCATTGTCACCTGCCTGTGCTATCGGATAATCTATTCGAGTTCCGGGAACCTTGATCCAGCCGTATATGTCGGAATTTATGCTTGCAAGAGAAGAAAGCGCGGCCCGCATCTTAAAAAGCTCTTCCGTATATGATTTTTTTGATACAATATCACCCGAAATCCCGTTTGCTATTATATCGTCCATGGTCGGAGTATACGGAATCTGTTTGTCGGGTGCAAGGAGGGTTATAAGAGAATCTTTTGTCTCTGAACCGTCAATATTAAAGCTGTCTCCCGAAAACTTTTCGGCAAGCTCGCCGTAAATTCTGTCGGTCTTATATTTTCCGTATATATTTTGAGCAAGGGTTATAAGACTTAGCGCGCATGCCGTAATGCAAAGCAGAAAAATAAGAATGCGGAAAATATTAAGTCCTTTATGCGAAGCATGTGTTTTTTCGGCACATGCGTCTTCTTCGGAAAAATCAAAAAGCGAGCGTTCAAATTCATTTTTAAAATCACACGATGCGTCCGCTTTCTTTTCATGAGCATTTTCCGAAGCAGTATCCGAGCTTTCGCTTATACCGCAGGAGACCGCAGCTTCAGATTCACGCACGCCGTTATGAATCTCTTCGGTAATTTCCGAAACATTTTCACTTTCCGAAGGGGTGAGTTTATCTGAATCGGAATTTATTAAAACATCAGGCTGAGACTTTGATCTTTTCTTTTTATTTTTTCGACTCACACTTACACCTCCGATCCTGCCGACACAGCGAACTCTGATTTTGATGCTTATACGAAATTGTTTGATGTATTTATTATTCTGCATATCTATAACTATATTATATCTTCTTCGTACGTTTTTTACAATAGTAAACGCATCTGTTATTACATTTTTTTGAGTAAACTTCCGAGTACGAGGAAACTGCGCGACTGTATCGTATGCTGTTTTTATTAAAATCAAATGAAATGTTGTACCGATTTGTACTGACTTTCTGACCGATATCAATGAGATGTTTTAATAATATTAAAAACAAATCCGCTTCCGAACGGAGAAAAACGGCTCGCACTTTTTACCTGATATACAATTTAACCAAAAGAGAGCGTTTAATTTTGGCAAATAAGCCTCTTTAAAAACGCAGCGCAATCTGATACAATATATATGTATTATTTTAGGCGGCGGTTTGAGCACGGTCATGTTTGCCGTGCCGAAAATCGGACAGCCGAAGCTTTGTTAAAAGCAATTGTACACAATTTTAAGCAATAATTTTACTGCCGTCTGACGGCAGGACGGAGGTTTATATGGCAAGTCTTTCACTCAGACACATTTACAAGAAGTATCCCGGCGGAGTTACAGCTGTTTCGGATTTCTGTCTTGATATTAAAGATAAGGAGTTCCTTATCTTTGTCGGTCCGTCAGGATGCGGTAAGTCTACTACGCTTCGTATGATCGCAGGACTTGAAGAGATTACTGAGGGTGAGCTTTTCATCGGCGATAAACTTGTAAACGATGTAGCTCCTAAGGACCGCGACATCGCGATGGTGTTCCAGAACTACGCTCTTTATCCGCATATGTCCGTGTTTGATAACATGGCATTCGGACTGAAGCTTCGTAAGACTCCGAAAGAGGAGATCAAGCGCCGCGTTGAAGAGGCAGCTCGTATTCTTGATATTTCTCACCTTCTTGAAAGAAAGCCGAAGGCTCTGTCAGGAGGTCAGAAACAGCGTGTTGCGCTCGGTCGTGCTATCGTTCGTAATCCTAAGG
Organism: Clostridiales bacterium; assembly: GCA_022800625.1. GTDB lineage: Bacteria > Bacillota > Clostridia > Oscillospirales > CAG-272 > RUG11130. Next base: position 58,154 of record JAAWQR010000007.1, read on the forward strand.
TCTTCCTTCTCGACGAGCCGCTGTCAAACCTTGACGCTAAGCTCCGTGCGACGATGAGAACCGAGCTTACAAAGATTCACCAGAGAGTCGGTACAACATTCGTATACGTAACGCATGACCAGACAGAGGCTATGACGATGGCTACGCGTATCGTTGTTATGAAGGACGGCGTTATCCAGCAGGTAGATACTCCTCAGAATCTGTACGATTCGCCTGTAAACCTCTTTGTTGCAGGATTTATCGGAACTCCTCAGATGAACTTCATCAACTGTGTTCTTGAGAAGAAAAACGGCGGGGTATACCTTACATTCGGCGCTAACTCCGTTAAACTTCCCGATGATAAGGCTAATGCTCCCGAGCTTCAGGAATACATGGGACGCGAAGTTATTCTCGGTATCCGTCCCGAGTGCATCCACGACGATGCAGCTCATATACGTGCAATGCCTGATTCTATTATCGAAGCAGACGTTGAAGTTACCGAGCTTATGGGCGCTGAAATTTACCTGTACCTTGTATCCGATGAAACAAACCTTATTGCACGAGTTTCACCGCGCTCGACTACACGTGCCGGCGATATCGTAAATGTTGCATTTGATATGACTCGCGTACATATCTTTGATAAGGAAACAGAGCGCTGCATTATTCACTAAAGAACAAAATAACTTTTGGGACTGTCGTTATTATACGGCAGTCCTTTTTTATACAAAATCTCAGTCACAGGCGGCGAATATAACTTTTAAGAATAATATTTTATCGAATCGGCGGTAATTTGATTTTTTCGGTACATACTATGGAGGAAAAATAATAAAATGTATACTGTACTGTCTTTCTTTTTGTATTGATTTTAACATCTGCTTGTGATATAATTGTATGAAGTATAATTATACGTGAAACACATCGGAGATTAACGTGAAAGATATGTTTGGCTTATAATCAAAGCTTGTATGTTTCACGTCTTGATTCTTCTGCTTTGCACTTATGCAAGGCAGGAAAATTAAGATTTGCCCATTTTTGTTTCTATCGGAAACACAGGAGAATTCCATTACTGATTGTGAAGCCGTTTTTGCGGCGGAACGGAGATTATAATGAAAAATTATCCTCTTTATCCATCATCGTCATATGTAAACATGCGTGAGCTTGTTGACGATATTGAGAAAAAATATTCGGATTCTGTTGCATATTCATTCAGAATCCGTCCGAACGACGCCGTAGTGCAGAAGAAATCATACAAAGATCTTGCAGACGATGTAAGAGCCTTTGCCACGTCTGCACTTTCTCACGGAGTATACGGAACTCATGCCGCGCTTATCGGAAAGCTGTCGTACGGCTGGGTAGTTTCATATTTAGCTCTTCTGTCCGTCGGAGTCACTGTTGTTCCGCTTGACGCGGAATGGAATCCCGCAGAGCTTGCGGAAACTGCAAGAGCCGCGCAGTGCAAGTCGCTTTTCTGCTCCGGAGAAGTGATGAAAAAAGCCGGAAAAGAAATTTCAGCCCGCATAGCACCGAGTATATCCGTAATTATAGATAATTATACATTTGCAGAAGAAAACAGCACATCGGAAAGCGGATATACTCTGTCATCAATGATTGAAGAAGGCAGAACGCTTATAGACGGCGGAGACACGTCGTACTATGACAGCAGAATCTCACCCGACGCACTCTCGCTTCTTGTTTTTACATCAGGTACTACGGGCAAGGGTAAAGGCGTTATGCTCTCGCAGACGGCGATTCTTTCAGACGTCAGCTCAGGACTGAAGCTTATAAATATATCCGAAAAAGAGTACAAAAAGACGGTCGGTGTTCTTCCTCCGCATCATACTTTCGGCTCTACTATCGGTATTCTCGGAAACCTCATTTGCGGAGCGGAAACCTATGTTTCGTCGGGACTTAGATACTTGCAGCGTGAGCTGAAGGAGCAGAGTCCGAGCCATTTGATACTTGTTCCGCTTTATCTTGAGACTTTTGAAAAAAAGATTATTGATACGGCAAGAAGCAGCGGACGGGAGAAAATGCTCCGTCGGCTTATGAGCATCGGAAGAACGGTCAGCCGCACGGGACTTGATCTCAGGCGACAGCTCTTTGAAGGCGTGCTTGACGTTTTCGGCGGACGTCTTGACCTTGTTATAAGCGGCGGAGCGCCGCTTACACAGGCGACTCAAAAATTTTTTGAATCTCTCGGCATCACCGTGATAAACGGATACGGTATCACCGAATGCGCGCCGCTTATCTCCTCTAACAGGAACAGATGGCAAAAGTCAGGAAGCGTAGGGCTGTGTATCCCGGGCTCTCACATAAGGATAAAAAATCCCGATGAGCAGGGCGACGGTGAAATTTGTTTCAAGGGCTCAAACGTCATGATGGGTTATTATAATGATCCAGAAGCAACGGAGAGTGCATTTGACAACGACGGATACTTTAAAACAGGGGATTACGGAAAGCTTGACGGAGACGGTTTTCTGTATATTACGGGAAGGCTTAAAAATCTTATTATCCTTTCTAACGGTAAAAATGTCTATCCTGAGGAGATTGAGGCAGATATTTCTTCAATTCCGGGTATCGAAGACGTGGTGGTATATGAGGGAATTGATAAAAAGGGACTTCGAGCCGACACTATTGTTGCCGAAATTTTCCCGAGTGCGGAATTTTTAGCATCAGAGGGTATTACGGACGCTAAAGAATATTTTCACCGTCACATTACGGAATATAATAAACGTGCCGTTCCTTATAAGAAGATCGGAGTCATAAAAATAAGAGATACGGAATTTCCGAAAAACACGCTTCGGAAGATCATGCGGTACAAGCTTGACAAAACTTTTGAGTAAATCAGAAATTACGTACCATATATAAACGAAAAGGCTGAAAAAATATGAAACTCACACTTGATCTCGGTAGAAAAAGCTATGATATAATCGTCTCCCGCGGCGCGCTCGGAGAGATAGGAAAGCTTTTGCCGCTGGAGCGCCGTGTGCTTGTCGTGACCGATGAGGGAGTACCCGCGGAATACGCGCAGACTGTTGCGAATGCCTGCGCTTGCCCGACGGTTGTTACAGTGCCGCAGGGAGAAGGCAGCAAGAGCATCGGCACGTTTGAGAAGCTTCTCTCGAAAATGCTTGAAGGCGGCTTCACAAGGACGGATGCTGTAGTCGCAGTCGGCGGAGGCGTTGTAGGCGACCTCTCGGGATTTGCCGCATCGTGCTTTATGAGAGGGATCGATTTTTATAATATTCCGACAACGCTGCTCTCTCAGGTCGATTCATCTATCGGCGGAAAGACCGCGGTCAATCTGAACGGGGTCAAAAACTGTGTCGGTGCGTTCTATCAGCCGAAAAGAGTTGTGATCGATCCCGACGTACTCTCAACTCTGCCGCCGCGTCAGATATCAAACGGACTTGCCGAAGCTATAAAAATGGCGGCAACGTGCGATGCTGAGCTTTTCGAGCTTATGGAAAACGAGTCGCTTGAAAAAATTATCGACGATATAATAATTGGCTCGCTGAAGATAAAAAAGTATGTTGTAGAGCAGGACGAGACGGAAAAAGGACTGAGACGGGTACTTAATTTCGGTCATACTCTCGGTCACGGAATTGAAAGCAGCTTCGGACTTGCGGAAATGTATCACGGAGAATGCGTAGCGCTCGGTATGCTTCCGATGTGCTCGGATGAAGCTCGGGTACGCATAAAAACTCTGCTTGAAAAGGCGGCTCTGCCTACAGAATGCGACGCTGATATGTCGATTGTTCTCAGGGAAGTCGCTCACGACAAAAAGGTAGACGGCAGTACAGTAAACTACGTATTTGTACCGAAAATCGGAAGCTTTGAGCTTAAAGCTATGCCGCTTGACGAATTTGAGCGCGAAATTCTGACAAGAAATACTATTTCAAAGGAAAATAAATAATAATGAAATACGGACTCATCGGTGAGCATCTTCCGCACAGCTTTTCACGTGAAATCCATGCAAAGATCGCCGATTACGAATATGAGCTTTATGAGCTCACCCCGTCAGAGCTTGATGCCTTCATGAAAAAGCGCGATTTTTGTGCGATAAACGTAACTATTCCCTATAAGCAGGCAGTGATACCTTATCTTGATGAGGTTGACTCTGTCGCAGCTGAAATCGGAGCTGTCAACACTATTGTCAACCGTGACGGCAGACTTTTCGGGTATAACACGGACTTTTTCGGAATGAAAGCTCTTGTAGGCAGGATAGGAGCTTCTCTGAAAGGCAGAAAGACGCTCATTCTCGGAACGGGTGGAACTTCCAAGACTGCTGCTGCCGTTGCTCTATCGATGGGAGCTGCGGAAGTTGTTAAGGTAGGACGCAGTTCTGATGTTACATATGAAAATGTGTATGATCTGCACGGTGACGCCGAATACATAATAAATACAACGCCCTGCGGAATGTACCCCAATGAGGACGGCTGTGAAAAATTCGCTCCGTCAGCAGTAGATATATCACGCTTTCCGCGGCTTACGGGAGTACTTGACGCTGTTTATAATCCGTTGCGTACAAACATTGTCCTCGATGCGCAAAAACTCGGAGTTCCCGCAAAGGGCGGACTTTACATGCTTGTGGCGCAGGCGGTAAAGGCGGCTGAAATATTTACGGACAAGGCGCAGGACAACGGAGTAATCGACAAAATATATTCGGATATGAGGGCGGCAAAAGAAAATATTGTTCTTATCGGAATGCCCGGATGCGGCAAAAGCACGATCGGCGAGAGTCTTGCCGCAGAGCTGTCGCGCGAATTTATCGACACGGATCATGAAATTGTGAAGTATACGGGAAAGCAGATTCCCGAGATTTTCGCAGAGGACGGAGAGGGCGCATTCCGTGAGATCGAGAGCGAAATTATAGGACGGCTCGCTTCGTCCAAAACGGGAGCCGTAATTTCAACGGGAGGCGGAGCCGTGCTTCGAGAGGATAATGTTCGCCGCCTTAAGAGAAACGGAAGAATATATTTTATAAACCGCTCGATTGACGCAATCACTCCGACATCCGACAGACCTCTTTCCTCAAACAGCGCCGATCTGCGCCGGCTTTACGAAGAAAGACGCGTTATTTATCATTCATCGTGCGACTTTGAAATCGTGACGGATGAAAATATCAAGCACACTGTAAGCGCTCTCAAAAGCGACTTCAGCGGTATAAGCAGAAGCTAAAACAGAAGGGTAAGAGCACGAACGTGCCTATTCAATATAAAACCAACAAAGCAATGTAAAAAGGAAGGTAATCACTCATGAACATGAATTTTATCAGAAAGCTGCCGATTCCGAAGGATATAAAAGCTGAATATCCCGTAACACCGGAGCTGGCTGCGATCAAGGCAAGCCGTGATACGGAGATCAGAAAAATCTTCACAGGCGAATCGGACAAATTTATTCTCGTGATCGGACCTTGCTCCGCAGATTCCGAGGACAGCGTTATTGATTATATCTCGCGTCTGCGCACAGTGCAGGACAAGGTAGCCGATAAGATACTGATAATCCCCAGAATCTACACAGGAAAGCCTCGTACAACTGGCGACGGATATAAGGGAATGGTACATCAGCCCGATCCGCATGCGGATTCCGATACTCTTAAAGGAATTATTGCTGTCCGCGACCTGCATATGCGCGCACTTCGTGAGACAGGCTTCAGCTGCGCAGACGAGATGCTGTATCCCGAGAACCACAGATATCTCGACGATGTTCTCTCATATGTTGCAATCGGCGCTCGTTCTGTCGAGGATCAGCACCACAGGCTGACTGCAAGCGGACTCAACATTCCCGTAGGTATGAAGAACCCCACATCAGGCGATATTTCCGTTATGATGAACTCAATCACGGCGGCTCAGCATGCTCACACATTCATCTACCGCGGGTGGGAAGTACAAAGCTCGGGCAACCCGCTCGCACACGCAATACTTCGCGGTTATGTTGACGAGAGAGGAAACTCCTTCCCGAACTATCACTACGAAGATCTCCAGCGTCTGGCTGACACATATGCTGAGAAGAAGCTTGAAAATCCTGCGCTCATCGTGGACACCAACCACGCAAACTCAGGCAAGAAGTACCTTGAGCAGATCAGAATTTCCAAAGAAATTCTCCACAGCTGCCGCCACAGCAATGATATTAAGAAGCTTGTTAAAGGTCTTATGATCGAAAGCTATATCGAGGACGGCTGCCAGAAGATCGAGGAAGGCACCTACGGTAAGTCTATCACAGATCCGTGTCTCGGTTGGGAAAAGACCGAGCGTCTCATCCTCGATCTCGCCGAGCTTCTTTGATAGCAAGCAAGGCTGACATTTGAATTATCCGGCTTTAAAGCTTCCTGTTATATACACCGCGAAGTTTATAAGCCGGATTTTTGTAAAAATATAATGAAAGGCAGATGTAAAAATGAGTATTTCAAAAAATGATATCACAAGGGTAAAGGGCAGAGGTTTTCTGCTCAATCGCGGAACGGAGTGCTTCTCGGGGCGCGTCGTTCCCGTTGCGGGAGCGTTCAGCGCAGCTGATCTTAAATCAATCGCGGAATGTGCAGAAAAGTTCGGTTCGGGACAGATCATATTTACAAGCAGACTTACAGCCGAGATTGTCGGAATACCTTATGAAAAAATAGAAGAAGCGGAAAAATTTCTCGAAGAGCGACAGCTTTACTTCGGCGGAACGGGAGCTAAGGTGCGTCCGATAACGGCATGTAAGGGAACGACCTGCGTATATGGAAATATTGATACACAGGCGATTGCGGGTATACTGCATGACAAATTTTACATAGGACTTGCGGACGTTAAAATGCCGCACAAATTCAAAATTGCCGTCGGCGGATGTCCAAACAGTTGTATGAAACCGAGCCTGAATGACGTCGGAATCGAGGGTGTTCGCGTAATAAAATTTGATTCTGAGAAATGCCGCGGATGTAAAAAATGCGCAGTCGCTGCAAATTGTCCTTCAAAAGCCGTTAAATTTAACGGCAATATTGCAGAGATCGACAGCAGTATCTGCACAAACTGCGGAGTATGCGTCGGAAAATGTCCTTTTGGAGCAGTTCCGAAGGAAGCAGAGGCAAGATGCCGCATATTTGTCGGCGGAACATGGGGCAAAAAGCAGAGAATGGGAACGGCGCTGAGCCGTACCTTTACACCTGATGAAGTACCCGAAATCGTTGAGAGAGTATTTCTGTGGTACCGTGAAAACGGATACATTAAGGAAAGACTCGGCGCGGCAGTCGACAGAATCGGAGTCGAAAATCTTGAAAAGTCGCTGTTTGCTGAAACTGATTCTGTAAGCGATCTTATCGCAAGGCGCGATGAAATTTTTGCTTTGCCGCTCAAGGAACGTCCGCAGGCTTAAAGCACGGAAAGGCGCAATAATGATAATGAAAAAATTATTTCGCGGTATAGCCGCAGCCTTGCTCTTGTGCACAGCGGCAGTACAGGCTGTCAGCCTTACCTCATGCACGGGGGATACCGAAAAAATTTCAGATATCGTCATCGAAAGTGTTACTGCGTCAGAGGGGGAAATAACAGAAGCTCCGAAAAACGCGGCGGTGCTTATGTCTTCCCTTGCCGAAATATGGAAAGAAGCAGGCGGAGAAGTGTCGATTACAGTCGGGGAGAGCGTAGAGCGAGGTTTTGCGGATGACAGCGCGATTCTTGTTGACAGCGGCGCGGGAAAGACTGTCAACACGGAACTGCTTATATCTCTGAAGCCTGATATTGTTATTTGTTCTGAGGATATTCCGGCTCAGGTTGAGGCCGCCGAGCTTTTAGAAAGTGCCGGAATCCGCACGGAAATATACAGAGTTGAGAGCTTTTCCGATTATCTCAGCGTGCTTGATTCTATGACGGATATCACGGGAAACAAAAATGCTTACACGGAAAAAGGACTTCGCGTTAAAGAACAGATTGAAGCTCTGCTTGGCTCTGACACGGCAAAATCCGCCGCAGGCAAGAATATTCTTTTTGTCAGGGCAGGCTCTTCCGCATCGTCTACTAAAGCTAAGCTTCCTGACGATCACTTTGCGTGTGCGATGCTTGAAGAGCTGGGATGTGTAAATATAGCAGACGGAGATTCTCCGCTTATTGACAGCTTGAGCATGGAATATATCATCTCAACCGATCCCTGTTATATATTTTTTTCAATGATGGGTAATGAAGACGCCGCCATGAAAAATATAAACTCGATGCTCGAGGAAGAAACGTGGAAATCTCTTACGGCTGTCAAAGAAAATCGCGTGGTTATACTTCCGAAGGATCTGTTTCACTTTAAGCCAAACGCAAAGTGGGCTGACGCCTATAAGTATCTGATCGATATATTTGCAGAAAACTGATTTGCTTTATCAAAATTTATGATTGACAAGGAGGAAAACCAATGAATCGTACATTTAAGCTTAAATTTACCGTGCTGGTTTTCCTCCTTGTTTTTTCTGCCGTTCCTTCTCTTATGCTCGGAAGCGCTGATCTGACGTTTTCCGAAGTTATCGGAGGTTTGCTGAGACGAGACGGATATCAGACGGCAGAAATAATATTGTATTCTATCAGAATTCCTCGTTTTATTGCCGCTGTAACCGCAGGAGCGGGTCTTGCCGTATCGGGAGCTATACTTCAGACCGTTATCGGAAACGAACTTGCGAGTCCGAGTACGATAGGCGTAAATGCAGGAGCAGGTCTTGCTGTTATTATATGCCTGTCGATTATTCCTACCGCTGTAAAGCTTCTTCCGGCGGCGGCTTTTATCGGCGCGCTTATTACGGTTATTACGGTGCTGACGATAGCTCGTGCGGCGGGGCGCGGAAAGTCAACGATAATTCTTGCGGGTATTGCCTGTACAACTCTTTTTCAGGCGGCGATATCATTTTTATCGATTCTTGACAGCGATGTAATGAGCATATACAGCTCTTTTTCAGTAGGTAGCCTGTCGGGAGTTCGCACCGAACGGATGATTATTCCGTTGGTGTTAATTATTACCTGTACGGTAGCCGGTATTTGTATGTCGGGAAGAATTGCCGCACTGTCGCTCGGAGACGCTGTCGCATCATCACTCGGCGTACGTGTCAGAAAACTCAGGATATTTTGCCTGATACTTGCAAGCATATGTGCCGCATCTGCCATAAGTTTTGCAGGACTTCTCGGGTTTGTCGGACTTGTAGCGCCGCATATGACGCGGAAACTTGTAGGCTCTGATATAAAGGCTCTCCTATCAGCTTCACCCGTGCTCGGAGCGATTCTTGTTACACTGTCGGATCTCGCCGGGAGAACCGTTTTCTCACCGTCTGAAATTCCTGTGGGAATAGTTATGGCTTTTATCGGTGCGCCGTTCTTCTTTATACTGATCCTCAGAAAAGGAGGCTCAAAAAGTGCTTGAATTCAGAGGTGTCGGAATTAAGCTCGGACGTCAAATTCTGAGCGATGTGTCATTTCCCGTAGAGGATCATAAGATCACTGTACTGCTCGGAAAAAACGGGTGCGGAAAATCAACTCTTATCGGAAGTGTTACGGGACTCTGTAAATATTCGGGAGAGATACTTCTTGACGGAATTTCTGTAAATAAAATTTCACCGAGACAGAGAGCGCGCAGGATCGGAGTTTTTTCGCAGATTTTGCCGAATACGCAATTTTCACCGCGCTATCTTGCATCTGTCGGAAGAAATCCGTATATCGGAGCCGGTGGAATTTTGTCAGAGACTGATAAAAAAGAGGTAGAAAGTGCAATATCCGAAGCGGGTATAGCTCATCTTGCCGACAGACCTTGCTGTGAGCTGTCGGGAGGAGAACGCCAGAGAGCGTTTCTTGCCATGCTGCTCTCACAAGATCCTGATGTCTTTTTGCTTGATGAGCCGTCGACCTATCTTGACGCGGACGCAAGACGTGAGCTTTACGGTATAATAAGAAGACTTTCGCTAAATCAAAATAAGACCGTGCTTGCCGTGATGCACGATTTGAATGAGGCTGTCAGAATCGCTGATAATATCGCTGTTATAGGCGATGGAGTCACAAAATTTTACGGTACGAGGGAAGAATGCCTTGAGCGTAATATTATAGAAGAACATTTTTCCGTATCACGTCACGAATGTATTGAAAACGGCGGGAGAATCGTATTTTTTGAATAAAGTAAAAAGAGCTTCCCGAGTTGTGAACAAGAAGCTCTTTTATCTCAGATTAAAACGTCCGAAAGGGCGTTTTTTCATAACTTTGTCAGAAAGGCAATGTACAAAGTATCAGTCTTTATTTGTTTCCCTATTGCAGAATTCTTTCATTTTTTCTACAGTTTCTGCCGAGAGAAAATGTTCTATCTTCTCTGTTTCTACCGTTTCGTCAGAGCTTCCTTTGAGAGCGCATAAAAATGAGTTTACCGTATTATGACGAGATATCAGGTACTCTCCCATTTTCATTCCGCTTTCCGTCAGAGTTATAAATCCGTACCGCTGAAAATTGACGTATCCGTATCCTCCCATGAGGGACGCCGTCCTTGATGCGCTTGACGGCGAAACATGCAGTCTGTCTGAGAGTTCTTTTACCCGTACAGGCTCCCGTCCGTTTTCCGACAGCCTGTAGATCATTTCCAGATAATCTTCCGACGCCGGACTTAACTCTCCGCTGCGTCTTTTTTCATATCCCGTCTGTGTATAAAAGCTGCCGCCTATATCATCTTCCATGTAGCATATCTCCCGGTTTTTCATATACTTAAAGTAACGAAACAATGTTTCGTTCATGCAATTTTACTCGGAAGGTGAAAGAAATATGACATATAAAGATGCGGCGAGACGCCGAGGAGCTGTTAAAATTAAAAAAACTTATTATGTGGGAGAGTCCACTCACATAGCTCTCAGTGATTTTAATGTAGGAGACTCTGCTGTTATATGCAGTTTTGCTGACAGCGGCAGGAATATATCCGAGAGGCTGCGGGATATAGGCTTTACCGAAGGATGTACAGTAGAATGCGTAGGTCAAAGCCCGCTCGGCGGTATGTCGGCTTTTTGTATCAGAGGAGCCGTTATTGCACTCAGAGACGAGGATGCAGCTTCCGTTATCTGTGAGCTGTAGATATATAGAGCCGCCTTGATTTTACAAAGGCGGCATATGAAAGGCAGGATTCAAAATTTGACAGATAATACACAATATACAGTCGCTCTTGCCGGGAATCCCAATGTCGGCAAGAGCACCGTTTTCAACGCGCTTACAGGTATGCGTCAGCATACCGGCAACTGGCCGGGAAAGACCGTTGCAGGCGCGCTCGGTACATTCGATACATCTGTCGGGAAGATCACTCTTGTTGATGTTCCCGGAACATATTCGCTCACTGCTCATTCCGCCGAGGAGGAAGTTGCAAGGGATTATATATGCGGTTCTGCGGCCGGGGAGGAAGACTCGGATGATTTCCGTCCGTCTCCCGATGCGGTTATAATCGTATGCGACGCATGCTGTCTTGAGCGGAATCTTATATTGGCGCTGCAAATCATGCACACAGGTACGCCGTCCATGCTTTGCATAAATCTCATGGATGAAGCCGCGTCAAGGGGGATATCGGTTGATACGGAACTCCTTGAGACAGAGCTAAATGTACCGTGCGTACCGTGTGCCGCAAGACAGGGAGAGGGACTTGACAAACTGACGGAGCGTCTTCCCGAAATACTGACAGACGGTAAGAAACACACGGCAAAGGCTGTGCCGAACGACAGAGAGATGCGTGAGATTGTAACAAAAGCCGAATTGCTTGCGAAAAAGTGCACCGATATTCCGGTGGGGGCAAACAGCAGGGACAGAATACTCGACAGGATATTCACAGGAAAACTTACCGCGTTTCCGATCATGACGCTTCTTCTTGCAGTTGTATTTTTCATAACGCTTAAGGGCGCGACTCCTATCTCGGACGCTCTATCGGCTTTACTCGGTTATACCGAGGAGGGAATCAGAAGCTTGCTTGAAATGATCCACGTACCTCAAATTATAGTTTCTGCGCTGTGTGACGGTGTTCTCCGTGTGCTCTGCTGGGTAGTAGCCGTAATGCTTCCGCCTATGGCTATATTCTTTCCCCTGTTTACTCTTCTTGAGGATTTGGGCTATCTGCCGCGCGTTGCATATAATTTTGACAGATGCTTTAAAAAATGCGGAGCGTGCGGAAAGCAGGCTTTGACTATTATGATGGGATTCGGGTGCAATGCAGCCGGCGTTACGGGATGTCGGATAATTGATTCGCCGCGTGAGAGGCTTATCGCAATGATAACAAACAGCTTTGTGCCATGCAACGGACGATTCCCTGTGCTTGCGGCTCTGATATCGGTATTTGCTGTAGGCGGCGCATTATTTCAGTCGTTCGTTATGTCCTCGCTTATTGTGCTCGGTATAGTATTGACGCTTGCTGTGTCATTTCTTCTTTCAAAGACCTTGCTGCGCGGTACGCCGTCATCCTTTACGCTGGAGCTTCCGCCGTACCGTGCTCCGAGAATCGGCGAGGTGATAGTGCGATCCGTATTTGACCGAACGCTGTTTGTTCTCGGACGTGCCGCAGCTGTTGCAGCTCCTGCCGGACTGCTTATATGGATATTGGGAAATATCAACATAAATGATACTTCGCTGCTCGCATATATCACAGGTTTTCTTGAGCCCGTAGGAAGGCTTGCGGGAATGGACGGAGTTATCATGTGTGCGTTTATTCTTGCACTTCCCGCGGCGGAGATCATTGTTCCGCTGATGATGCTCGGATATTCCGCAGGCGGAAATCTTGCACCTGTGCAAAGTCTCAGCGAAATGGCTGACATTTTTTGTGCAAACGGCTGGACGAATATAACCGTTATCTGCGCACTGATCTTTACTCTAGTACATTGGCCGTGTTCTACTACAATTATTACGGTGAAACGAGAGACGGGGAGCGTCTTTTGGGCTGCACTGTCGGTTGTTATACCGACTTTGATCGGATATGCTCTGTGCGTGGCTGTGAATTTGATATCGAAACTATAGTAATTTCCGCGGACGCTGTTTACAGTTATCCGCGGTATATTTTTTTAGATGAACAGCGCAGATTAAATTGCTTTACAGAGAATATAAAATATGGTATAATATACACAGAAAGGCTTACTATGTAAGCCTCAGACCGAAGACAAACTAATATAACAAAAGCAAAAAGAACAAAGGAATTTCGCTCGCTGCGGCGAGCGCCGAGGGCTGCGCCCTTCGAACCCGTGAACGCATAGGTTTATCGCTCGTTGCGACGAGCGATTTAGGGCTCCGCC